>CAYRYQ010000082.1:0-7077 GCA_964428505.1 uncultured Eubacteriales bacterium | reverse complement strand
GTATCGATATACGCCGACAGGCAGCATGTCCTTGTCTGCGTGCTTTTTAAACAGTTTCCCAGCTTGTCGAAAAACGCGTTTTTCGACAAGCTGGAGTGAGGAATATCGGCAAGCCGATATTCCTCACTTTTTTGCTTTTATTGTAGCCGTTGCCCGGTTGCTTTTTTTGCGTAAAAACGGTATAATAGGAACGAAAAATCATCCAAAGGAGTGTGTGGCATACGTGGTGGATTTAAGAAAGGAATACCCGAGGCCCCAGCTGGTGCGGGAAACATGGCTTTGCCTGAACGGCACATGGGAGTTTGAAATCGACAGCGCCGAGGTGGGCGTCTTTAAGGAATACTGGAACCGGGAAAAGTTAAATGGCACGATCACGGTGCCCTATTGCCCGGAGAGCGTGCTTTCCGGGGTGGGGCACACGGATTTTATGAACTGCGTCTGGTACCGTAAGGTGTTTTCGCTGCCTTCTTCGTTTGACGGCAAGCATACCATTTTACATTTCGGCGCGGTGGACTATGAAGCCATGGTGTTCGTAAACGGCCAGAAGGTGGGCGGCCACCAAGGCGGCTTTACCCCGTTTTCTTTTGATATCACGCCCTTCTTGAAAGAAGGCGAAAACGTGCTGATGGTGTGTGCGTTGGATCATGAGCGGAGCGCGGTGCAGCCGCTGGGCAAGCAGAGCGACCGCCTGCATTCCTACGGTTGCTTTTATACCCGCGTGACCGGGATCTGGCAGACGGTCTGGCTGGAGCCGGTGGAGGAAGCGCATCTTCTCCATTACCGGGTTTATCCGGATCTGTCCAACACCGCCGTGACGGTGCAGGTGACCCTGCCCGCCGCAGCCGCCGGGATGACCTTGCGGATCAAGGCGCGTTATCAGGGCAAGGACATGGGAGAAGCCGCCGCCAAAGTGCAGTCCCGCGCGCAGAGCTTAACGCTCTATTTGAAGGAAGCGCACCTTTGGGAGATCGGGCAGGGGCGGCTTTATGATCTGTCGCTGATGCTGCTTCGGGAGGACGGCACCCCGCTGGATCAGGCGGAAGGGTATTTCGGCCTGCGGGAAGTGGGGCTTTGCACAAAGGGCATGACCTTAAACGGCAAGGTGTTTTTCGGCCGCTATGTGCTGGATCAGGGCTACTATCCCGATGGGATCTATACCGCGCCCAGCGACGAAGCGCTGAAGAAGGATATTGAATACGGGCAGCGCTTAGGCTTCAACGGCGCCCGGATGCACCAGAAGATCTTTGAGCCGCGCTATCTTTACTGGGCCGACCGGCTGGGCTATCTCGTGTGGGGGGAATTTCCCAACTGGGGGCTCCCGATTACGCGCTTTGACGCGCTGAAGCACTTTCTGCCGGAATGGCTGGAGGCGATGGAACGGGACTTTTCTCATCCCGCGCTGATTGGCTGGTGCCCCTTTAATGAAACCTGGGACGATAAAAAAACCGGCTCTCATCAGTGCGACATGGTGCTGCAGCTGGCCTATCAGACCACCAAAGCGGTGGATCCCACCCGCCCGGTGGTGGATACCAGCGGGAATTTTCATGTGAGGACGGATTTCTTTGACGTGCATGACTATGAGCAGGATCCCGCCCTGTTTAAGGAAAACTACGCGAAAATCGGGGAAGGCATTGTGAACGATCAGGTTAACCGCCGCTATCCGGGCCGCCAGAAATACGAAGGCGGGCCGGTGTTTGTGAGCGAATACGGCGGCATCAAATGGAACACCGCCGCGATCGGCGATGGCTGGGGCTACGGCAAAGAGGTGCAGACCGAAGAGGAATTCATCGCCCGCTACCGGGGGCTGACCGAAGCGCTGCTGGAAAATCCCTTTATCATGGGCTTTTGCTATACCCAGCTTTACGATGTGGAGCAGGAATGCAACGGTCTCATGACCTATGACCGCCGGTATAAATTTGATGCGGATGTGTTTCAAACAATCAATCAGCAGAAAGCTGCGATTGAAGACTAGAGATCAAAAGAACAATCTGGAACAGAATGAAAAAATGCGCATGGCAAGAGCGATTGACGCTCTTGCCATGCGCATGGTTCTTTTCAGGAGACGCTGTGTTCTTTGCGGTAGGCGGAAGGGGTGCATTGGTAGGTGCGTTTGAATAGCTGATAAAAAAAGCGAACATCACCATACCCCACCATGGCCGCGATCTCCGCGACCGATTTTTTGCCGGTGGTCAGCAGATGCCGCGCCATTTTCAGGCGAAAATGCTGCAGATAGTCCATAAAGCTTTGGCCGACATCACTGTGAAACCGCCGCGAAACATAGGCAGCCGAGTATCCAAGCCGGTCGGCGATTTCTTTTAAGGTCAGGGGAGACGCGTACTGCCGCTCAACCACCGTGATGATATCCTGCGTCAGGGTGGAATAATAATCCTGCTGCTCATCGCCGATCTTGCGCATGATCTCCACAATCAGCTCGATCATGAATGCCCGCACCACCGCGAGGTATCCCGGCTTTTTAAAGTAGAGCTCTTTGGAAATTTCTTCGATGATCCGGGCGATTCGCCCGTCCTGATCCCGGAAGATCCGGTAGGAGGAGTCGCTGAGGTTTTTGGGCAGGTATCGGATCAGAAAATGGCTGACCAGCTGGGTGAGACGCTTGCATTCGGCCAGCGTGGGATCGATTATGCGGGGAAAAAACAGCAGATTGACCATTTCACAGGAGCTGTCTCCGTAATAAGCGTGGGAGGAGGAGAGGTCCATAATGAAAAAGTCGCCTTCATGAATGGTGGTCTCATCTCCGTTGAGCAGGTGCCGGGCGCTGCCCTGGATCATATAGCCCAGCTCAAAATACTGATGGTTGTGCAGGTGGTTGATGGGCTGAGAACAGGTCATGACCGCAATGCCTTCATCCCGGACGCGCTGCCGCCAGAGTTCTTCCAATTTCATACAATATCGGACGTTCATGTCATAAGTGCCCCCCAAAATGAGATAAAAACATCGGATATCAATATCATACCATACCTGCTATAATAAAGTCAAGAAAGGGGCATAAAAGAAATGAGGAATTTGAAGAATGCTTTATCCATTTTCTTGGTGGCTACAATGGTGATGGTGATGGCGCCAATGGTGACCATGGCCAATCTGGCAACGGAAATCATCAATTTAAAAGTAAATAATCAGCAGGAACCGATCAATATTACCGGGACGCCGACCTTTTCCTGGCAAATGGATAGTTCCCTTCGGGATCAGTCTCAAAAGGCTTACCGGATTTTGGTCTCTTCCCAACAAGGGGGCGGCGGGGATCTTTGGGACAGCGGGCAGGTAGCAAGCAGCGCCTGCAGCAGCATCGCTTATGAGGGAGCGGCGCTTGCTTCCACCACCCGCTATTATTGGACGGTGGAGGTGTGGAATCAGGACGATACGCTGCTGCGGGCGCAGGAAACCTGGTTTGAAACCGCGCTGGGGCAGGCAGACTGGCAGGGCCGGTTCATCGCCGCCGGGGAAAAGCAGGCGGTGGATACCGCGAACTACACCTATGAAGCAGATATCAAGATTGACAATCACGCGGCGGGGTTCATTATCGGCGGGAGCAGCGCCAGCAACTTTGTCTGCGTACAGATCAGCGTGCGCGACGGCGTGAATACCCGCGTGCGGGTGCTGACCAACACCAACGGAACAACCAAGGCGGTTTATGATAATTATGTGACGAGTACGGCGCTGTCTTATGCGGACGCGTTCAACTATTTTCATTTTCGGGCCGATGTGACGAGCGGCGGCGTTATGAAATTCTATATCAACGGCAAAGCAGCCGGAGCCTACACCAGCGCACTGGCGACCATGGGCGGCATCGGTTTTCGGCACTTTAAATCGGGCACGGATGACGAGCGGGCCTATTACGACAACATTAAGGTGACAGATCAGAGCGGACAGACCCTTCTTTCCTATCATTTTGACGACAATGCAAATCCGTTCTCTTCCGGAACGGTGGCAAACGGCTGCCTTTACATGCAGAACTTTACCGGATTTTTCACGCTATCCGCCCTGCAGAGCGGACCGGTGAGCCCATATAGCGTGGAAATGGATTTCCGGGTGGTCAGCGGCGCTTTGGGTATTCTGTTCGCGGCCACCGACAGCCGCAATTTTCTGATGTGGCAGATCAGCAACAAAACCGGAGAAAGTGCGCAGAAGGTTTATCTGCGGCCGCACACCTGTGCCGCCGGCACCTTCAGCAAACTGGGGGATGTGGATGTTTCATCCGTGATCCCCTGGGCGGCACGCAATGACACGCATCATATTAAAATTCAGGTTGCCTCTAATTTCCAGGTGACCACCTGGATTGACAGCGTGCAGGTGGATACCCGCAGTATCCCCGCGGTCAATTATTCAGGGGTCGGTTTCCGGCTGGTGAAGGACGAGGGAGATATTGCCTATGTGGACAATTATTCCGTGAAGAACGGCGCGGGAGAAGCGCTGATCGCGGCGGACTTTAACGACCAGCGGGATCCCTTCTCCACCGGGCGGACCGTGAACGGAGAGCTGTATCTGGCAAAATGTGGCGTGTTTTTGCGGCAGATCGAGCAGAAGGGCGCGCCGATGTTCCGCAAGAGCTTTACCACGCTGGCAGGCAAAACCGTGGCGAACGCCCGGCTGTATGCTTCCTCTCTCGGGATCTATGAAGCGTATCTGAACGGGACGAAGGCGGGCGATGAGTTTTTGGCGCCCGGCTGGACGGCTTATACGCAGGCGGTCAAATATCAAAGCTATGATGTGACCGGTTCTCTAAACGATGGTGAGAACGTGCTGGGGGCTGTCGTCGGAAACGGCTGGTATGCCGGCCATGTGGGCGAGGGCGCACCCAACGATCAGTATTGGGGCACCGAAGTGGCCTTTTTGGGGCAGCTGCGCATCACTTATACCGACGGAACGGTGCAGACCGTTGGTACCGACAGCAGCTGGAAGGCGTCCTTCGATTCTCCGTATCTGGTGACCGATAACAATAATGGCGAAACCTATGACGCCACCCGGGAACAGCCGGGCTGGAGCGCCCCCGGCTTTGACGACAGCAGCTGGGAGGGCACCCGGATCGTGACGCAGACCAATACCAATACCAAGGTGGATGTCAGCGCGGTTCAGCTGCTTTCCGCCGGGAGCAAGGTGGTGGATCTCAAGGAGATCACTCCGGTATCGATCATGAAGAAAAACGGCGTTTATATTATCGACATGGGGCAGAACTTTTCCGGTGTTGTGCGCCTGGCGCTGCAGGGTGCGGCGGGGCAGACGATCCGGCTGCGCTATGGAGAGCTGCTTTATGATGCCACAACGCCGGAGCTGGAGGGCATGGTGTATACCGGAAATCTCCGCACCGCCGACGCCACCGATTATTACACCTTTAAGAACAGCGCCGCGGTGACTTATGAGCCCACCTTTACGTATCACGGCTTCCGTTATGTGGAGCTGGCGGGTTACGAGGGAGAGCTGAGCGCGGCGAATATCAAGGGGATTGTCCGCAGCGAGGATCTCGATTATACCGGCGCGGTGAACACCGGCAGCGCGATGATCAATCAGCTGTTTTCCAACACCAGGTGGAGCCAGATCTCCAATTATCTCTCCATTCCGACCGATTGCCCGCAGCGGGATGAGCGGCTGGGCTGGACCGGCGACGCGCACATCTTTGCCCAAACCGCGACGTATAATGCCGATATTCAGAACTTTATGAAAAACTATCTCAGCGAGCTAAGGCGCACCCAGCGTGCAAACGGCTGCGTGGCAACCTATGCCCCCAACCCGACCTTAACCGGGAACGCGGCCAGCGCCGGGTGGGGCGATGTGGCGGTGATTCTGCCCTGGGTGCTGTATACCTCCTATGGCGACTGCTCCTATCTGACCGAAAATTATGAGATGATGAAGGGCTGGGTTGCCTATCAGATCACGCAAAGCAATTATGCAACGAACGGAACCTACATCGTTCCGACCTGTACCTATGGCGACTGGCTTTCAGTCGGGGAGGTTTCCCCCAAGGACGTGGTGGCCACGGAATTCTTTGCTTACTCTGTATCGCTGCTGGCAAAGGCCGCAAGGGTGCTGGGAAATACCGCGGATGCCGATCAGTATGACGCGATCTTCCGGCAGACGGTGCAGGACTTTAACAATGCCTATGTAGCGGGCGGAAGGATCACCGGCGATACCCAGACGGTTTATGTACTGGCGCTGAAATTCGGTCTGGCCGGCAGCAATGCGCAAGGCTTTGCCGACCGCTTGGCCCAAAAAATTGTCGGCAACGGCAATCATCTCACGACCGGGTTTATGGGGGTCAGCTATCTCTGCCCGGTGCTGAGCGACTATGGGTATACGGATCTTGCTTATCAGCTGGTGCTGCAGGATACCTATCCCTCCTGGGGCTACAGCATTGTAAACGGCGCGACCACCATCTGGGAACGCTGGAACTCCTATGTGCTGGGGCAGGGAATCAACGAGGATCAGATGAACTCCTTTAACCATTATTCCTATGGCTCGGTGGTGGAGTGGATGTACCGCTATATGGGCGGGATCTCTTTGGATGAAACAGATCCGGCCTACCACCACATCCTAATGAATGCGCAGATGAGCAGCACGATCGGACACGCGGAGGTTTCCACCGAGAGTGTTTACGGTACCATCGGCAGCAGCTGGACCATGCCGAAAGAGGGGCTCTATCAGTGGACGGTGACGATTCCCGCCAACTCTTACGCAACGGTGACACTGAAAAACAACGGGAGCGTGAGATGTGATGGTGCGGCGCTCGCGGTCGGAAACGGGGTGCGTTCCGTAACGGAGCAGGGAGACACCCTGCTGGTGGAGATCGGCAGCGGCACCTATACGTTCCAAAGCTTTGAAACGGCGCTGGATACGAACGGAGACGGCATGGTTACAATGTCTGATCCCGTCTATCTGATGCAGTTTCTCAACGGCTGGCCCGACGCGGTGCTGGATCCGCAGGCAAAGGACGTCAACGGCGACGGCCGGCTGACCATTGCCGACGCGGTTTACCTGCTTCAGATTTTATCGGCCTGACCGAAATATAAAATGAAAACGGGGCAGCCGCGAAAAGGGTTTTTCCCTTTTCGCGGCTGCCCCAGCGTG
>CAYRYQ010000081.1:0-7225 GCA_964428505.1 uncultured Eubacteriales bacterium | reverse complement strand
AGGAAGTGTTTTTTGAAACGGACCCGGATACCTTCCCGCCCAGCCGCGCAATGGCTTCCGTGGCTTCCTCGCGGCTCATCGCAAAAAGACCACCGCTCAGCACAAAGGTTTTTCCCGCCAGCTGATCGGAAATGGAACGCTTCTCATATGCCATTTGCAGCCCTGCCGCTTTTAATCGTTCGATCAGGGTCTGATGGTCTGCTATATGAAAATAGGAAGTCACATTTTCCGCCATGGTCGGTCCTATTTCCGGGATTGCCGCCAGATCCTCTGGGGATGCCGCCATCAGTGCGTCTATTGATTCAAACCGATCCGCCAGCAGCTTTGCCGCCTTCGCGCCGATATTGCGTATCCCGAGCGCATAGAGCACCCGGTCCAACGGCGCTTGCTTGGACCGCTCAATGGCGGCAAGCAGATTAGACGCTGATTTTTCAGCGAATCCCTCCAGCTCTTTCAGCTGTTCCAACCGAAGATGATACAGATCCGCCGGATTTTCCACCAGCTTCTGCTCCAACAGCTGTTCCACAACCGCCGCGCCCAAACCGTCAATATCCATCGCCGCCTTGGACACAAAATGCTCCAATTGGCGCCGAATCTTTGCGGGGCAATCCCGGTTGACACAGCGCAGCGCGATCCCGCTCTCGTCCAAAGCCAGTGGCCCGGCGCAAACCGGGCAGACCTCCGGCATCCCATAAGGCTTTGCATTCGGGGGCCGTTCCGAACAAACAACGCGAACCACCTCCGGAATAATCTCTCCTGCTTTTTGCACGATCACCGTGTCGCCGATCCGGATATCCAGATCCCGGATATAATTCTGATTATGCAAAGTCGCACGGGAGACGGTTGTTCCGGCCAGTACAACCGGCTCCAATTCCGCATTGGGTGTCAGCACGCCGGTGCGACCGACCTGAATCGTGATATTCTTTAATAAAGTCGGTTTCTGCTCCGGCGGATATTTGTAGGCAATGGCCCATTTGGGTACCTTAATCGTTTCTCCCAGCCGCTCCCGCTGCGCAAAATCATCCACCTTCAGAACCGCGCCGTCAATATCAAAGTCTAAATCCTGACGAATCGCGTTGAATCGTTCCACCTCGGCAAACGCCTGCGTCATATCCGAAAAGCATTGATAACAGGGGCTGACCTGAAACCCCAGACTTTTTAAAAAATCGAGACTTTCTCCATGGGAACGAATCTTTAAATCACCGGATTCCTGAATGTTGAACACAAAAATATCCAGATTGCGCTTAGCGGTGATAGAAGGGTCCAGTTGGCGCAAAGAGCCTGCCGCCGCATTGCGCGGATTGGCAAACGCCCGTTTCCCGTTTTTTTCGCACTGCTCATTCAGCTGACGAAAGCTGGAGCGGGGCATAAAAACTTCCCCCCGCACCACCAGGTCCAAGGGTTCCGACAACTGTTTGGGAATATGGGCAATCGTGCTGAGATTTTCGGTTACCTCTTCTCCGATCAAGCCGTTCCCCCGGGTGCCTCCGCGCACAAAATGCCCCTTCTCATAGACCAGAGAAACTGATAATCCATCAATTTTCAGCTCCACGGCATACTGCGCATCCGGACAGGTTTTTCGCACGCGCTGATCGAATTCCATTAGCTCGTCATAAGAAAAAGCATCCTGAAGACTGAGCAGTGGAACCCGGTGCACGAATTCTGGAAATCCGCGTGCCGCTTCACCGCCCACCCGCTCGGTAGGCGACCGGGACGAGCGGAAAGCCGGGTAAAGCGCCTCAAGCTCCTTGAGCTTGCGCATCATCATGTCGTATTCATAATCGGAAATGATCGGCTCATCCTCCACATAATAGCGGCGGATATGCGCATTCAAGGTATCTGTTAACGATTCAATTTCTTTTTTTGCTTCATCCGCAATCATAAAATTTCCTCAAGCTTCCGATCCAGAAGCGCCGTGTTTTTTTCTACCTTCTCATAATCCTGAACATAATCCAACGGATATTTCACATTGATAATGCGTTCGATACGCCCGCCGCCGGCACCGATCACCTTGGAGGACGCCCCGGCGCCGCAGGCAGCCACTGTATGCAGATCTTCCATCATATATAAATTGTAAAGCCCGATTTTATCCGGCTTTGCAAAGCCCACATTTTCTCCGTTGGATACCGTATTTTTCTGACGGTACATATAGTAGGGCACAAATCCGGCGCCCAAAAGTCGCCGAAAGGCACCGTCCAGCATGCGCTGCACCTGATCATTACGCGGATCAAAGTAGTCATGGGTTTCATGCAGCTTTGCCGACCGTTTAATGGACAACGTATGGATTGTTATATGATCCACGCCCGCAGCCAGAACATCCTCCAGAGAGCTTGCAAAGGATGCGGCGCTTTCTCCGGGCAGCCCCGCAATCAAATCCGTGTTTATACTATCAAATTCCAGTTTCTTTGTCAAGGAAACCGCCTCTAAATATTGGGCCCGGGTGTGCCTGCGCCCCACCGCCGCCAACACCTGATCATTGGTAGTCTGCGTGTTGATACAAAGGCGCGTTACGCCATAGCTCTTCAGCAGCCGTAGCTTTTCTATTGTAACCGTATCCGGCCTTCCCAATTCAAAGGTGAATTCCATCTGCAACGGACCAAGCTCCTTGCAAAGCCCCAAGAGAAGCCGCTCCAACTGCTCTTCTGTTAAAATTCCCGGCGTTCCTCCGCCCACATAAACCGATCGGATGGTTCTTCCATGACGGCGCAGCACGGCAGTTTTCTGCCGCATTTCCTGCAGCAGCCCCGTCAGATAAGGTTCTACCAAGCGATTGCTGCCGGCAGCCGTCACACTGATAAAAGAACAGTAGGCACACCGCGTAGGGCAAAAAGGGATGGATAAATAGAGACTGGCCTCTTTCTTCGGATCAGTCTGAACCGTTTCCTTGACCTTGCAGATCTGGTGCAGCAATGGTATTTTCTCAGGCTGAAGGCAATAGTCCTCCAGCAGAATTCTGCGAGTTTCAGCCGGTCCGTTTGCCTCCAGCAGCCGCTCATAGATTCCGGTCGGTTTTATGCCCGTCAAAATCCCCCAAGGCGGCGTAATGCCGGTTGCTTCTTGCAGCGCCCTGTAAATGGCGTGTTTCACAGCCAGCAGCGTTCCTTCCCGGCTTTGCTGACGCACCGGACAGCGGCCGCGCCAGCGATGCTTGTCCGCATAATACGCGGCGGTGGCCACAAGACCGGCTTGCCCCTGAATCAGCTTGGAATACAGCCGTTGGTTTGCCTGCGGATGTGCGGTAAAAAGTACCGGTTCTCCCGGAAAAAACAGCTGGGACATGCCGGTAATCTCGTATTCAAATGAATGTCCGCTCAGCTTAATTTCCATGTTGTATCCCACAATAAAGATTTTGTTCTTTTTCATAAAAAAGGCTGGTGGGCGCGCCATGCCCCGGATAACAGCAATAATCCAGCGGCAGCGAAAAAAGCTTTTGCCGAATGGAATCAAGCTCGGTTTCCAGGTTCCCGAAAGGGGGGAACTCCCCGCCCACAGAATTTAAAAATAACGTATCGCCGGTAAAGAGATCCCGGCCGATTAAATAGCAGGCAGAACCGGGCGTATGCCCCGGCGTATGGATACAGCGCACCGCAAACCCCGCACATTCCACAACCTGTCCGTCTTCCAGCGCGGTCCCTTTGGTTTCCAATACCAATGGTCTTTTCAGCACGCTGAATGAAAGATTGTAGTCAGGCCGGATCAGCGCCGGCAGATCCTCCCGGTGCAGAAAAACCGGGCAAGAAAAGTGGGCGGCCACATGATCCACCCCTTCAATATGGTCTGCATGACCATGGGTCAAAAAAATCCCCTTAACTGCAAGCCCGGCCTGAATCGCGGCGTCCATCAGTTCCTTCCCTGATCCGCCGCAATCCACCAAAATGGCTGCATCGGTTTCCTCGTTTTGAAGGAGATATGCATTGCTTTGCAGCCTTCCCACCTCTATTTTGATCATTTTCATCCAAGTTCCTCGCTGTCAATCATAATATTGATTGGTCCGTCATAGTGGGCTTCAATTTGCATATCCCCGCCAAAAACACCGCCCTGCACCTTGACGCCGAAGCCGCTGAGCCACCCAAGTGCATACTGATAAAGCGTTTTCGCCGGCTCATACGACATACTCTTAACAAATGAAGGACGGAATCCTTTACGGACATCGCCGTAAAGCGTGAAATTGGAAACAAACAGCATCTCCCCGCCCATATCGTTCAGTGAACAGTTGAGTTTCCCTTCCGCATCGTCCATAACCCGAAGGCCTGCGATCTTTTTAAGCGCCTTTCCGATGGATTCTTCCGTATCTTCTCTCGAGAAGCCGCAAAAAACCAAAAGACCCTTTCCGATCCCAGATACCAGCGCTCCGTCCACACGCAGACTGGCAGATTGAACAACCGTGCAAACAGCTCTCATCCTGTTTCTCCTCCCCCTGCATCCCCATTCGGTTACTGATTGGCTCTTTGAATATCCATGACATCAGGATCCTTGCGGATCTTGGAAGCGATAAATTGCAAATGATCCAAGCTCTTAACATCGAGACTGATCGATACCAGAGAAACTCCGTTGCTTTCCTCACGGGAAGACAGACTGCGGATATTCACTTTCAGATCTGCCAAAATCCGCGTCAGGTTAGCCATTACGCCGATGGAATCATTGACCCTCATAATCAGTGTTGTGGTAAAGCTGTTGTCTGCCACGGCATTCCAAGTGGCCCTCAGCCAGCGGTCAGGCTCTGTTTCCATCCCACGCCGGGCATTTGGACAGTCAGTTTTATGAATGGAAACGCCAAACCCCTTGGTAATAAATCCACAAATATAGTCCCCGGGCAGTGGATTACAGCATTTAGCAAATTTGATCAGACAATTGTCGATCCCCTCCACCACAACGCCGCCGGCACTGGCCTTCGGGCGGGATACCGGCACCAGCTTCACCGGCTGGTTATCCCGTTCCAGCTGATCGCAATAATCCCGCACGCGGCGCTCGGCCTTTCCCACCGTCATTCCGCCGTAACCAATCGCGGCGTAAAGCTCTTCCGCCGTGTTAAAATGCAGCTGATTGCTGACGACCTTCAGGATCTCGTCGCGATTTTCCTTGTTCAGCCGAATCCCGCTGCGGCGGAGGGCTTTATCCAGTTCTTCCATTCCGGTGGCAATATTTTCTTCCCGGCACTCATTTTTGATCCAGTGGCGAATTTTATTCTTCGCCTCACTGGTTTTTACAATCTTGAGCCAATCGCGGGAAGGGCCGTGATTGGGAGAGGAGGTTGTCAGCACTTCGATGATCTCCCCATTTTTCGGCTTATAGTCCAAACCAACGATTTTCCCGTTGACCTTGGCGCCGATCATCTTGTTGCCAACCGCGCTGTGAATGGCATAGGCAAAATCAATCACCGTGGAGCCAGCGGGCAGATTAACCACATCTCCGCGTGGAGTAAAAACAAACACTTCATCGTCAAACAGGTCGATCTTCAATGCTTTGATAAAATCTTCCGTATCGGATACATCTTCCTGTGATTCCAGCAGCGTGCGCACCCATTTTAATTTATCGTCCAACGTGGCCTTGCTCTCCTGCACGCCGTCTTTATATTTCCAGTGCGCCGCAATGCCGTATTCGGCTGTATTATGCATCTCCCAGGTGCGGATCTGCACCTCAAAAGGGATGCCTTCTTTGCCAATCACGGTTGTATGCAACGACTGATACATATTGGGCTTCGGCGTTGAAATATAATCCTTGAACCGGCCCGGGATCGGGTTATACAGATCATGAATCAGCCCTAGAATATAATAGCAGTCGTTGACCGTGTTCACGATCAGGCGAAAGGCATACAGATCATAAAGCTCTTCAAAGGTCTTGTTTTGCGTAAACAGCTTGCGATAAATGCTGAAAATATGCTTTATCCGATAGGTCAGTGTAAAAGGAATATCATAGGTTTTCAGCTTTTCACAGATGTTCTTCTTAGTTTTCTCGATAAAATCCTGACCGTTGACCTCCAATTCCTTCAGCCGGTCCTCAATCATTTTACAGCCGTCCGGATCCAGATAGGATACCGCAATATCCTCCATCTCCTGTTTCACCTTCTGCATCCCGAGACGATGCGCCAGCGGCGCATAGATCTCCAGCGTCTCCAGCGCCGTCTTCAACTGCTTGTCCCGCGGGCGGGCTCTTAAGGTGCGCACATTATGCAGCCGATCCGCCAGCTTAATCAGAATGACGCGGATGTCCTTGGCCATCGCCAAAAACATTTTACGCAGATATTCCACCTGCGCTTCCTCTTTCGAGGTATAAGGAATCTGCCCCAGCTTGGTGACGCCCTCCACCAAATTGGCGCAGTCCTCTCCGAATTCCTTTTTAATGATGTCAAAGGTCAGATCGGTGTCTTCGATGGTATCATGCAAAAAAGCAGCCACCAAAGAATCGGTGTCCAGCCCGAATTCAAATACCAGCTTGGCTACTTCTATGGGGTGACAAATATAGGGCTCGCCGGAGGAACGGGTTTGCCCTTCATGGGATTTCCGCGCCCATTCATAGGCACGCTCAACTTTTTCCACATCGAATTTGCGGTCTTCTGCCAACAACTGATTTTTAAAATCTGAAAACAATTGATCCTCTATGCCCATATGGTGTCGCCCACCCTTCCCATCAAATCATTCAAAATAGCGGAATCACTCAGCCGCACTTTATTTTCTTCGTTAAGGCGCACCTGTGTGATCTCCCGGCCGCTCTGCCGAAAATTCAAAACACCCAGTTCTTTTAAAATATTCAACGCATAATAGACCGTTCCGACCGTCATTTGCTGTTGCTGCTCTTGTGTGATCTGCCTTGGAAGGGTATAAAAGTCAAATTTCGTCACCCCAAGCTCCTTTCTTTTTTTCAGAAACCGATAAAGGGCGACCACATGACTGCGGTCAGGCACATCCTCCGACAGGATCTGATCCAGCTGAATCCGTTTCAGATCCTGCCGCAGCGGAGCAATGGTACGCGCGCTATAGCACATATCCTTGATCAACAGCTGCACCTGCGTGTGTCCGTTATAATGATTCAGGTCTGTTCCAAACAGGATATCCACAATATCTCCCGGCATATAGGCAAAGGATAGCGGGGATACATTAAAATAAAAACCAACCATTCGGTCTGATCCGCAACAAAGCGTCAGGCGCATATGATTGCGGTTTGCGGTGGGAACCGCCGCCGCCAGCTGCACATTTTTCATGCAAAAGACCGGCGTCTCATTGCCGCG
>CAYRYQ010000080.1:0-7262 GCA_964428505.1 uncultured Eubacteriales bacterium | reverse complement strand
GCGGGAGAGTGCTCTTCTTTCCCGAAAACTGGCGGAAATCTGCTGTCAGGTGCCGGGAAGAAGGGCGGGAGAGTGCTCTTCTTTCCCGAAAACTGGCGGAAATCTGCTGTCAGGTGCCGCTGCAGCTGGAGGAGGAAGATTTGCGTTTAAAACCGCCTTTCAGCGAAAAGCTGCGGCCGCTGCTGGAGGATCTGGAGCTTTTCAGTCTGGTGGAGGCCTTCGATCTGAAGGAAGAAGACCGGGAAGAAGCCCCGGAGCAGCTGGAGGGTGCAGCTGCGGAATATCTGGACTATTTTTTAAAGGAAGGCCTTTATTTTATCAAGACCGATGCTTTTTATGCCCGCGTGGAGGACCGGGTGGTCCGGCTGCGCGACGGGGAAACCTTGCTCAAAAGGGTGCCGCAGATCTATACCTTTGATGCGAAGCCCTTTTATCGTCAGTATGAGCAGCTGCCGCTGTTTTTTGACTGCATGGTGGCGGCCTATGTGGCGGATCCGGGCGACCGGTATGAACTGCCTGCTCTGCTGCTGGAATACACCGGGCGACATGCTGCCCGGCCGGAAGACTGCGTGGCGGCCCTGCCGAATCTTTGCAGGGCGATTGAGAAAAAGATCCGTGAGAACGGGCAGGAAAAGCTGCTGTATGAGGTGGAATTCCCCTTGACCGCAGTGCTGGCGGAGATGGAGCGCCGGGGATTTGCGGTGGATCAGGCGCAGCTGCGCGCTTTTACCGAACAGATGGGAACAGAAATCACCCGGCTGCAGGAAGAAATTCAGGCGCTGGCCGGACACACGTTCAATTTGAATTCTCCGAAGCAGCTGGGCGAAATCCTCTTTGGTGAAATGGGCCTAAAAGGCGGCAAAAAAACCAAGACCGGGTACTCCACCAATGCGGAGGTACTGGAAAAGCTGAAAAGCGAACCGATTGTCGAAAAAATTCTCATTTATCGGAAATATGCCAAACTGAAGAGCACCTATGGAGAGGGATTGCTGAAGCTGGTGGGAGCCGACGGGCGGATTCATTCCAGCTATAACCAAACGGTGACGCTCACCGGACGGATCTCATCCTCCGAGCCCAATTTACAAAATATCCCGGTGCGGGATGCGTTGGGCCGGGAGCTCAGAAGGATGTTTGTGGCCGGCAGCTCCGACCGGCTGCTGCTGGACGCCGACTATTCCCAGATTGAGCTCAGGGTGCTGGCGCATATTGCGGAAGATCAGGCGATGCAGCAGGCATTTCTGGAAAATGAAGATATTCATACGGTGACCGCCGCCACGGTGTTCGGCGTGCCAGCCGTGATGGTTACGCCGGAAATGCGCCGCCGGGCAAAGGCGGTCAATTTTGGAATCGTCTATGGCATTTCCGATTTTTCTCTGGCCGAAGATATCGGGGTGAGCCGCAAGGAGGCCAGAAGCTATATCGACCATTATCTGGAAAAATATAGTGGCGTGCGGGCGTATATGGGGCGGATTGTGGAGCAGGCCCGGAAGGATGGGTATGTAACGACCCTGTTTGGACGCAGAAGGTATTTGCCGGAACTGCAATCCAAGAATTTCGTTCAGCGCTCGTTTGGAGAACGGGTGGCGCTCAATACCCCCATTCAGGGTACCGCCGCCGATATTATTAAGATCGCTATGGTGCGGGTGGCAAAAAAAATGCGGGAAGAGGGGCTGGACGCGCACTTGATCCTGCAGGTGCACGATGAGCTGATTTTAGAGAGCAGCCGGGCCGATGCAAATCGGGCGGCAGCGCTGCTGCGGCAGGAAATGGAGCAAGCTGCTTCTCTTTCGGTGGCGCTGGTGGCCGAGGTGGAGCAGGGAAAAAGCTGGTATGACTGCAAATAACGGAACGGGTGCGACGATGCGCCTTCGACCCATGAACGCAAAGACGGCCGCATCTGCGGCGGCGTTGGAAGCGGCTCTGTTTGCGCATCCTTGGCGGGAGGCTGATTTTTTGGCAAGTCTTCAGGACCCGGCCCGTTTGTTTTTAACCGCGGAAGAGCAGGGCGATTTGCTGGGCTACTGCGGCCTGCAATGGGCGGCAGAGCAGGGGGATGTGCTGACAATCGGCACACGGCCGGATGCGCGCCGCCGCGGAATCGGGGAAGCGCTGCTGCGATACGCTTTGGCCGAAATGAAAGCGCGGAGCGTATTCACACTGTTTTTAGAAGTGCGGGAAAGCAATTTTCCTGCCCGGGCTCTCTATGAAAAGCTGGGCTTTACCCTTTGCGGGCGGCGAAAAGGATATTATCAGGATCCGCCGGAAGACGGATTGGTTTACAGGCGGGAGGAAACGGTTTGAACATTTTAAGCATTGAAAGTTCCTGCGACGAAACCGGAGTGGCGATCGTTCGGGACGGTCGGGAAGTGCTGGCGGACGTGGTCTATTCCCAGATCAGCATCCACCAAAAATACGGGGGCGTGGTGCCGGAAATTGCTTCTCGTTACCATATTGAAAAAATCACACAGCTGACGGAAGAATGCCTTCGCCAAAGCGGACTGCGGACTGATCAGCTGGACGCGGTGGCGGCCACTGCGGCCCCCGGGCTGATCGGCGCCCTGCTGGTGGGGCTGAATTTTGCCAAAGGCTTTGCCTATGCCAACGGGCTGCCCTTCATTCCGGTTCATCATATCCGCGGGCATGTGGCGGCAAATTATCTGGCTTTTCCGGCGCTGAAGCCGCCTTTTCTGGCGATGGTGGTCAGCGGGGGGCATTCTCATATTGTTTTTGTTAGGAACTATACAGAGTATCAGATTCTGGGGCGCACCCGGGACGACGCGGCGGGAGAAGCCTTTGATAAAGGAGCCCGTATTCTGGGGCTTTCCTACCCCGGTGGTGTGCAGATCGACCGGCTGGCGCAAAAGGGCAACACGAAAGCGTATCGTTTTCCGCGGGTTCATTTTAAAGACGCGCCGTATGATTTCAGCTTTTCCGGTGTGAAGACGGCTATGGTCAACCTTGCGCATCATGCCGCGCAAAAAGGGGCGTCTCTCGCGTTGGAGGACGTGGCCGCGTCTTACAGTGACGCCATTACCGGGGTGCTGGCAGATCATTTTTTGCAGTGTGCCCGGGATTACGGGCAAAAAACGCTGGTGATTGCCGGCGGAGTCAGCGCGAACTCGATGCTGCGGGAAAAGCTGTCGGCGCAAAAGCGTGAGGAGGAACGGCTGTATCTGCCGCCTCTTTCTCTTTGTGGAGACAATGGTGCTATGATTGGCGCACAAGGATATTACGAGTTTTTAGCAGGGCAGCGTGCTTCCTTAAGTCAGAATGCGCACTCCGCATGGTCGATTGAAAAACAGTTATGTTAACTAAAATAATGAACAGATTGAAAAAATGAAGCTGTTTAAAACTCTGTTGAAACTGTGGAAAACGGCTTTTAACAAAGGGCTCCCGGTTCAAAACTCTGTGGATAATGTGGAAAGAATCGGGGCTCCAAGAAAAGGGAAACAAAATTATGTTATGTTCGGCGAAAGGAAATTTTGTCGAAACGCCATAAAAAAGAGGTGAAAGAAATGAAAAAGCGGGGCACTGTGGGCACCTATTTAATATTAGTGGCCGCGGTATTGCTGTCTAAAATTCTGGGGCTGGTGCGCAATATGCTGCTGTCGAGAGCCTATGGAACTTCTGTGATGGCCGACGCATTTCTGGCGGCCAGCAGTTTGCCGCTGAATATTTATGATATTACACTGGGGACGGCAATCGCTTCAGCCTTTGTGCCGGTGTTTAATGAAAAGCTGACCAAGCAGGATAAAGAAAAAGCCGAGCACTTCGGCAGCAACTTTCTGAATGTCGCGGTGCTGATCTCGCTGGTTCTTGTGGGGGTGGGAGTCCTGTTTCCCCATGGGGCGCTGATGATTGTGGCCAGTGGGCTTTCGGGGGAAACGCTCTCCTATGCCACCACATTGGTGCGGATGATTCTGCCCGTGATGGTTGTGGCCACCGGGCTTTACATTTTTATCGGAATTTTGCAGTCCTACAGCGAGTTCGTGGGACCTGCGCTGGTGTCTCTGGTTTCCAATCTGGCCATGATTCTCTACTTTGTGGCTTTCAATCGGTATTTTGGCATTTACGGGCTTGGGGCGGCCTTTTTGATCGGCTGGATTCTGCAGCTGCTGTTTTTGCTGCCGTTTTTAAAAAAGACGCGGTTTCATTACCACTTTTTTTTAGATTTGAAGTCGGTGGATCTCCGCCGGGTGCTGGTGCTGACGCTGCCCCTTTTTGTGGCGGCCATGGCGCAGCCGATCAATCAGCTGATTTCTGCCAATATCAGCTCCAATCTGGGCGAGGGGCTGCTTGCTTCGGTGAATTACGCCTATCAGGCCTATTTCATTGTTTCCGGCATCTTCTCCTATTGCCTGACCAACTTGTTCTTCCCTGAAATGAGCCGCTGCTTTTCCCGGGGAGATCGGGCGGAGGCCGGGGAAATTTGCCGGGGAATGCTGGGCTCCATTTCGGCGATTGTGTTGCCGATCATGGCTTTTTTAGGCGGCAACAGCCGGCCGGTGGTGCGGCTTTTATATGAGGGAAAGAATTTCACCCCGGGAGATACGCTGCGGGTGGGGTCGCTGCTGGCAATTTATACCTGCGCAATGATTTTTTATTCTTACCAGGAAATTTTGAATAAATATTTTTACTCGATGCAGAAGGTGAAAGTGCCGGTGGTGACTGCCCTTTTGGGGATCGGCGTCAATCTGGGCGTATCCATGCTGGCCATCCGGCAGTTTGGCGTTTACGGCCTGGCGATGGGCACGGTCTGCGGCGCGATCGTCATGGCGGGGATGCTGCTGATTTTTACCCGGGTGAAAACACCAAAGGTGCTGAACCGCGCTTTGTTTTTTGGGATTGGGAAGGATCTGGTGGGTTCGGCGGCGCTGTTTGTGGCGGCACGTGAGGTGCGAATTATGCTGGAAACCGTGCTGCCGGGTGTTACGGGAACGGTTTTGGGCTTGCTTGCGGGCTTGGCAGCCGGTTTGATTCTGTATGTTCTGATTCTCTGGCTCTTGGATTCCCGGGAGCTGAAAACCCTGATCGGGATGGCAAAAAGGAAAGAACAAGCGTAAAATCACTAAAAAACCGGCGCGATAAATCGCCGATTTAGTGAAACATACAAAAGTGACCACAAGACCTTGACTATTCCAGCCGTTTTCGCTAATATAGTACTACAAAATAAAATTTCAGGGGGTTTCTCCTATGTTTTCAAAAACCGTTAAGGTAACCAACAGTGTGGGGCTGCATGCCCGGCCGGCTACATTTTTTATTCAAAAAGCCAATGAATTCAAATGTTCCATTTGGGTGGAAATCGGCACCCGCCGCATTAACGCCAAAAGCTTGTTGGGAATCCTATCTTTGGGCATCATCAAGGGTACGGATATTACCATTATTGCCGACGGTGTCGATGAAGAAGCAGCGGTCACCGCGCTGGTGGAACTGGTGGAGCAGCTGGAAGATTAAGAAACAGGGATGTGAAAGCACTGCGGGCGGAAGAGGCGAACGAGCGGCACGCAGTGCTTTTTTTCGTAATATAGGGAGAAGAGCAATGCGATATATTTTATCTCCGTCTATTCTTTCGGCCGATTTTTCCCGGCTGGGAGAGGAAGCAACTCTGGCGGTGCGCGGCGGTGCGGAGTGGCTGCATCTGGACGTGATGGACGGGATGTTCGTGCCGAACATTTCGTTTGGCGCGCCGGTGATCCGCTCTTTACGGGCGGTAAGCGACGCATTTTTTGATGTACATCTGATGATTGAGCGTCCGGAACGATATCTGGACGATTTTTTGAATGCCGGTGCGGATCTGATCTGCGTGCATCTGGAAGCAACGGATCAGCCGGAGAAAATTGCGACCCGGGTGCATGAAACCGGAAAGATGTTTGCCCTGGCGATTAAACCAGGCACAGCCGTTGCAGAGTTGGAGCCCTATCTGCCGCTTTGCGATATGGTGTTGGTAATGAGTGTGGAGCCTGGTTTTGGCGGCCAGTCCTTTATGGCAGAGATGATGGAAAAGGTGGTATGGCTGGCGGAAAAACGTGCCGAAGGGCAGCGCCCGCTTCACATTCAGGTGGATGGAGGCGTGAATCTGGAAAATCTGCCGGTGGTTGCCCGGGCGGGCGCAAACGTGATCGTGGCGGGCAGCGCGGTGTTTCAGCGGGGGAAAACCGCCGAGAATGCCGGCGCGTTTATCAAAGCTTTTTCGGCATTTTCAACTTTTTGACCCGTAAGGCTTGAAAATCAGTCTGGAGTTCTGTATAATGTAGGCAAAAATGCAGAAAAATGACTTTGGGGAGCATAAAGAAAGCGGTATGTAAAAAACGGACAAGCAAGGAAACATAAAGAGGTGGCGCCTTGCTCTGATCCATCGGCGGATTCACGAATCCTTGGGCCGCTATACGGGGAGCGGGGTGCTGACCACGGGGATCAACAATGAAATTTACGTATTGTTTTCTGCTTATTTTAGCATGAATCAGCTGGGCAGTGCCGTCCAGTCGGCTATCCTTTGGTGGGCCAACGAAACTGCCCGGCTTTGTTCCGTCTCGTTTTCTTCTTGCGGAATTCGGGGGTTTGTGTTTCGGGCCGGGTCAGCGCGGCTAAAAAAGAGGATACGGCAGATCAAGCGCTTTTATGGCCGACGCGGCTTCGGCGCCTGGTTGCAAACAGGTTTGCTGGATCTTCTGATCACAGCCAAAAATATGAACGACCTCTATGCCAAAGGAGTCGCCATCGGGTTTGGCCTGGTGATGAATTATTTTCCGGCAATTATTTTACCTTTCGTGCGTCATAGAGCCGCGACGCAATTTAACGGTGCAGGGCGATTTTTAGCCCTCTTTGAAAAGTGGAGGAGTCGAATATGAGAAAAACAAAAATTGTGTGCACAATGGGACCGGCTTGTGTGGACGAGCAAACGCTCAAAGAAATGTGTCTGGCGGGGATGAATGTGGCAAGACTGAATTTTTCCCACGGCACCAGAGAAGAGCAGCAGCGTCAGTTTGATTTGGTTAAAAAGGTGCGGGAGCAGCTGGGGATTCCCATTGCCATTCTGCTGGACACCAAGGGGCCTGAGTTTCGGATCAGAACCTTTAAAAGCAGCCCGGTGATGATTCCGGATGGCGCCACTTTTACCTTTACAACAGAAGAGGTGGAAGGCGATGAGTAATTTCAAAGTTGGTGACAAGGTGGTAATAAAAAAAGGATATGAGTACTTAAAGGAAGGGGTTGTTTATACCGTCCAAAGCGCACAAGATAATTTTGTGCAACTGGATATAAGC
>CAYRYQ010000079.1:0-7377 GCA_964428505.1 uncultured Eubacteriales bacterium | reverse complement strand
ATCATTTTCAGGCCCCTTGGTCAAGCGGCTAAGACGTCAGCCTCTCACGCTGAAAACAGGAGCTCGATTCTCCTAGGGGTCACCAGCATATTCCTCCTTAGCTCAGTTGGTAGAGCATGCTGATTGCAAGCGAAGCATAACAAGAAAGGGTTGGCGCACGAAAAAGGTCAGAACAGTCAGATCAGAAGAATCCCCCATTTTTTGGCAGATAGGCGCCGCGGCCTTTATCCGCAAAAAACACTTGCCCAAAACAATGACCTCTGTAACGGAGGATACCGGCACGCTGAGCACCGGCAACGAGGCGGTCAATCAGCTGATCCAAAACATCAACTGGGGGCTTTACAGCAATTATGTCAGCACCCCGACCGACTGCCCACAGCGGGATGAGTGGCTGGGATGGACAGCAGATGCCCAAAGCTTCTCGGTAGCGGCAGGGTATTTTACAAAGGCTAAGGAGTTTTTAAGAAATTATCTGCTGAGCATGCGCGACGCGCAGCGGGACGACGGCGCGTATCGTTCGGTGTCCCCCTATGGGCGATACGGCAATAATTACGGCGCGACCGGCTGGGCCGACGCCGGGGTGATCCGGGCTGCGGATCAGGCGCAGGAAGAATTGCAGCTGAACAACGCTGCAGCCGCGATTCAAATGGCGGGCGATCTGAATCAGGACGGCGTTATTAATACGGCGGATGTGGTGCTGCTGATGCAATATCTCAACCGCTGGAAGGGATCGGTTTTGGCGGAGCAGGCCGATCTGAATCGAGATGGAAAAATCGGCATTGCCGATGCAATTTGGCTGATGCGGCGTATTGCTTCCTAATGGGTTAAAAGCCCCTGAAAGTTTTTTGCTTTCAGGGGCTTATTTTGAAAGGCTTAGCGGGGAAAAGGAGCGGCTTGGTCGCGGCGTGGGGCAATTGGGAGAAGAGGCATTGCTTTTCCTCTGCTTTTTTTATATAATAAAGATCAGAAATAAAAAAAGAAGAGGAGCGACGTATGAGACGACCTTGGCTTGCGCATTATGGGAAGGTTCCCCATCATCTGGTTTACCCGCCCGGAACCATGAGCGACGCGGTTCTGGCAAATACGTATAAAACGCCGGATGCGGAGGCACTTTCCTTTATGGGGCGCAAAATCTCCTATTCAGAGCTTGGTGAAAGCGTGGCGAAGACCGCCCGGGCGTTTAAGGGCATTGGAATTCAAAAAGGGGACCGGGTGACCCTTTGTTTGCCAAACCTGCCACAGACCGTCTACTGTCTTTACGCGCTCAATGAGCTGGGCGCGATCGTCAGCATCATCCACCCACTATCCGCGGTGAAGGAGATTGTTTTCGACTTAAAAGAGGTCGGGAGCGAGATCGTGGTGACCTTGCAGCCTTTTTATGAAAAGCTGTGTATGGTAAAAAAAGAGTGGCCGCTGAAATATCTGATCGTGACCGATGCGGATGACGCGCTTCAGGGTGTAAAGAAATGGGGATACCGGCTGACGGCGAAGCGGAAGCTTCCGCGGGTTCCGCAGGAACCGGGCGTGCTGCTGTGGGACGCATTTTTAGAGCGGGGCCGCGGCGTAAACGATTATAAAGAACCGATGCAGGCGGCCGACGGCGCAGTGATCCTGTTTTCCGGCGGGACCACAGGGCTCACGAAGGGCATTTTGCTCTCCAACCGGAATTTTAACGCGTTGGCGCTGCAGACTGCGGCCATGTGCAGCCGGCCGGTTGCGGGCAAGCGGATGCTGGCGGCCATGCCCATGTTTCATGGCTTTGGGCTGGGCGTTTGCGTGCATACGGTGTTGGTTTGCGGTGCGTCCGCCATTTTGGTGCCGCGCTTTAATGTAAAGGAATATGCGGGGCTGATTAAAAGAGAACGCCCGAATTATATTGCGGGCGTGCCGGCTCTTTATGAAGCGCTGACCCGCATCCATGTGCTGGACAAGGCGGATCTTGGCTGCCTGATGGGGGTCTTTTCCGGTGGGGATAGTCTTTCTGTGGAGCTGAAGCGCCGGATGGACCGGTTTTTATCGGAACGCGGCGCTACGGTGCGGATCCGGGAAGGCTACGGGACCACGGAGTGCGTGACCGCCAGCTGCCTCACGCCCGATCAGGAAGAGCGGGAGGGCAGCATCGGGCTGCCCTATCCGGATATGGACTACCAAATCTGCAAGGTGGGTACAACGGAGGCGCTGCCCTATGGGCAGGAGGGCGAAATTTGTCTCAAGGGTCCGACGCTGATGAATGGATACTGGAACCGGCCAGAGGAAAACGCAGAAGCGCTGAAGCTGCATGCCGATGGGGCGCTCTGGCTGCATACCGGGGATTTGGGGCTGATGGATCCGGATGGGTTTATTTACTTTAAGCAGCGCCTGAAACGGATCATCGTGACCAACGGCTATAATGTTTACCCCTCTCAGATTGAAAATGTGCTGGATGGGCATCCGAAAGTGCAGCTGAGCTGCGCGATCGGGGTGCCGGATGCCCTGCGGGGGCAGCGAATCAAAGCTTTTGTGGTGCCGCGCAAGGGAATCGCGCCGTCGGATGCATTATGCGCGGAGCTGCTGGATTATTGCCGGCTGTATATTGCAAAATACGCCTGCCCCAGAGAATTGGTGTTTCGCGCGGAGCTGCCGAAAACGCTGGTGGGCAAGGTGGCTTACCGTCAGCTGGAGGAGGAAGAACAGCAAAACCAAAGATTCCGGACTTAAAAAAGCCGGAATCTTTTTAAAACCACTTGACTTTAGCATGATAAAGTAGTATCATGTTAAATAAAAGAAGAAAAGCGGAGGTGCATCGCGTGAGCAAACTGAAAAATGCGGAAGTGGATCATTTATTTGAGGCGGTGCTGACTTTGAAGACGGTGGAGGAATGCTACCGTTTTTTTGAAGACGCCTGCACGATCAAGGAAATTCAGGAAATCGCGCAGCGGTTTCATGTGGCAAGCGCGCTTGCGGAAGGAAAAAATTATTTGGAGGTCAATAAAGAAACCGGCGCCAGTACCGCGACCATCTGCCGGGTCAATAAATGCTTTCAATATGGCAGCGAGGGCTATCAGCTGGTTTTGGAACGGCTGGGCGGGAAGGAAAAAACGTGAAATGCAGAGGAGTGAAACCATGATGAAACGGGAAGAGCGGGCGGTTTTTGCCTTGCGGGCGTTGTATCAGCGGTATGGCTACCAGCCTTATAAAATGAGCCGCTTTGAGGAGTATGACCTCTATGTGCGGAATAAGGATTTTTTAGTATCCGAGGAAGTTATTACATTCACGGATACCAATGGCAAGCTGCTGGCCCTGAAGCCGGATGTAACACTTTCCATTATCAAAAACGTGCAGGATCAGCCGGGGGCGGTGCAAAAAGTATTTTATAATGAGAATGTTTACCGGATCGCCAAGGGGACCCATTCTTTTAAGGAAATCATGCAAACGGGGCTGGAATGCGTGGGGGATCTGGGCGCGTATGAGATCGCGGAGGTGGTGCTGCTGGCCGCCAAAAGCCTGCAGCAGATCAGCCCGCACTTTATGCTGGATCTTTCCCATATGGGCCTGGTGGGCGCGCTGCTGGAGGAAGCCGGCCTTTCGCAGCAAGGGTGCGAGGAAGCGGCCCGCTGCCTGAGTGAGAAAAACCGCCACGAGCTGCAGGCGCTTTGCCAAAAAGAGCAGATCGCAAAAAAAGCGGCGGAAAAGCTGGTGGCCTTGCTGGACTACCACAGCAGCGCGCAGGAAGCACTGAAGGCGCTCTCCTTTCGGATGGAAACGCCGGCAGAGCAGGCGGCGTTTGACGCGCTGGCCGCGCTGCTGCGGATTCTGGATCAGAACGGCTTCCGGGAGCAGGTGCAGCTGGATTTTTCGGTGGGCAACGACATGCGCTATTACAGCGGCGTGGTTTTTAAAGGATATATTGAAGGCATTCCCGCCGCGGTGCTTTCGGGCGGGCAGTATGACAAGCTGCTGGAAAAAATGGGGCGCAAGAGCGGCGCGATCGGTTTCGCCGTTTATCTGGATCTGTTGGAGAGCGCGCCGGAAGAGGATCCGGCATACGATGTGGATATTTTGGTGCTGCACAGCGGGGAGGAAGAGGCAGAGGCGCTGGTGCGGGAAGTGGAGTGCCTGCCTGCTACGCAAAGCGTGCTGGTGGTCAAGGAAAAGCCGAAGCAGCTGCGCTGGCGCAGACTGATGCGGTTGGAGGAAGGGAGGCTGAAAACGATTGGCACCGATGATTAATGTGGCGCTGCCCAAAGGGCGGCTGGGAGAAAAGGTTTATCGGCTGTTTGCCGCGGCGGGATACCGCTGCCCCTCCATTGAGGAAAACAACCGGAAGCTGATCTTTGAAAATGAGGAAAAGGGCGTGCGTTATTTTTGGGTCAAGCCTTCGGATGTGTCGATTTATGTGGAGCGGGGGGCCGCCGATGTCGGCGTGGCCGGGAAAGACATTTTGCTGGAATACCGGCCGGATGTTTATGAGCTGCTGGATCTGCGGATGGGGATCTGCCGGATGGCGGTGGCCGCAAAAAAAGGCTTTCGGGACCACACCGCCGCCACCCTGCGGGTGGCTACCAAATTTCCCAATATCGCCAGTGGCTATTATCATGAAAAATGCCGGGACATTGATATCATTAAATTAAACGGGTCCATCGAGCTGGCCCCAATTCTGGGGCTGTCGGATGTGATTGTGGATATTGTGGAGACCGGCACCACCCTGAAGGAAAACAATCTGGAAGAGCGGGAGACCATTGTGCCGATCAGCGCCAGGCTGATTGCCAACAAAGCAGCCTATAAATTCAAAGCCGCGTCGATGGAAGGGCTTCGGCAGGCGCTGGAGCAGCAGGTGAGGGAGCAGTTATGATTCGAATTTTGGAAGAGGGAAGTGTGCCGCGCAGCGCATTTTTTGCGCGGCAGGAGCAAAAAAGAACCTTGGCAGACACGGTGGCGGAAATTATTGCGGCGGTGCGGGAGCGGGGCGATGAAGCGCTGCTCGCCTATACCGCGCGGTTTGATGGCGCGGCCCTTGCGGCGCTGGAAGTGACAGAGGAAGAAAAAGAGGAAGCGCTCCGGCTGGTGGAGCCGCGGTTTCTCGGCATTTTGGAACGGGCGGCGGATAATATCCGTGCGTTCCACCAAAAGCAGGTGCGCACCAGCCTGCTGATCAGCGAAAGCAACGGTGTGATCACCGGGCAGAAGATCACCCCCATTGAGCGGGTGGGCCTTTATGTGCCCGGCGGCACCGCCGCTTATCCTTCAACGGTGTTGATGGACAGCATTCCGGCAAAAATTGCCGGCTGCAAGGAAATTGTGATGAGCACGCCGCCGGGCAAAAACGGCAAGGTGCAGCCGGTGATTCTGGCCGCCGCCTCCGTGGCCGGCGTGGGGCGGATCTTTAAGGCGGGCGGCGCGCAGGCCATCGCGGCGTTGGCCTACGGCACAAAAAGCGTGCCGCGGGTCGACAAGATCGTGGGCCCCGGAAACGCGTTTGTGGCGGAAGCCAAGCGGCAGGTGTTCGGGCAGGTTTCGATCGATATGATTGCCGGGCCCAGTGAAATTCTGGTGGTGGCCGACGGCAAAAGCAATCCTGCCCATGTGGCGGCGGATCTGCTGTCGCAGGCGGAGCACGACAGGATGGCCAGCGCGGTGCTGGTAACCGACAGCCGCCCGCTGGCAGAGGCGGTGCAGGCGGAGATTGAGCGGCAGCTGCCAAAGCTGCCCCGGGCGGAGATTGCAAGGGCTTCCATTGAGGAAAACGGCAAGATTATTCTGACTGGGGATCTGAAAACGGCGATCGAGATTGCCAACGAGCTGGCGCCGGAGCATCTGGAGCTGATGGTGGACCAGCCCTTCGATTATCTGGATCGGGTGCAAAACGCAGGTTCAATCTTTATGGGGCGCTATTGCCCCGAGGCGCTGGGCGATTATTATGCCGGCCCCAACCACACGCTGCCCACCAGCGGCACGGCCCGGTTTTCCAGCCCGCTGTCGGTGGATGACTTTGTGAAAAAGAGCCAGTATACCTATTATACCAAAGAGGCGTTGGAGCAGGTGGCGGAGGATGTGGCCTATTTTGCGCGGCAGGAGGGGCTGGATGCCCACGGCGCAAGCGTAACGTCCCGGCTGGAGGAGAAGCAAAAATGAGCCGTTTTTTAAATCCGCGGTATCGGGCGCTGCAGGCCTATACCCCCGGAGAGCAGCCCCGGGATCAACACTATATCAAGCTGAATACCAATGAATCGCCCTATCCGCCGGCACCGGCGGTACGGGCGGCGCTGAAAGGTGCAGATCTTGAGGATCTGCGGCTGTATCCGGATCCGGAGGGCACCGGCCTCAAGCAAAAGCTGGCCGCGCTTTATGGGGTGGAGCCTTCCCAGCTGTTCCTTTCCAACGGCTCCGATGATATTTTGAATTTTGCCTTTATGGCCTTTGCGCCGCAGGCGGGCGCGGCATTTCCGGATATCACCTATGGTTTTTATCCGGTGTTTGCGGCCTTGCAGGGTGTGCCCTTTGAGGAAATTCCGTTAAAATCGGATTTTTCGGTCGATCCGGAATCATATGAGGGATGCAGCCGGATGGTGGTGCTGGCCAACCCCAACGCCCCCACCGGAAAAACGCTTGCGGCGGCGCAGATCGCCGCCATTCTTGAAAAAAATCCCGATACGGTGGTGGTGCTTGACGAAGCGTATGTGGATTTTGGGGCGGAAAGCTGCTATCCGCTGATCCGGCAGTATGAGAACCTGCTGGTGGTGCGCACCTTTTCCAAATCCCGCTGCTTTGCGGGCGGCCGCCTGGGATATGCCTTTGGCAGCCCGGCGCTGATCGCCGATTTGGAAAAGCTCCGCTATTCCACCAACCCCTATAATATCAATCGTCTGACGTTGAAGCTGGGGGAGGCCACGGTAGAGGAAGAAGCCTATTACCGGGTTTGCTGTGAAGCGGTGGCGGCCACGCGGGAGCAGACCGCAAAAGATCTTGCCGGGCTGGGGTTTGAGGTGCTGCCCTCCAAAGCCAATTTTCTTTTTGCGCGTCACCCCGCCTTGCCCGGGAAAACGCTTTATCAGGAACTGAAAAAAAGGGGAATTCTGGTGCGCCATTTTGACTGGCCGCGGATCGACGCGTTTAATCGTATCACGATCGGCACGCCGGAACAGATGGAACAATTACTAGAAACGATTGCGGCAATGTTGAAAGGAGCGTCTTTATGAGAACCGGAACCAGCACACGAAAAACAGCGGAAACGGAGATTACCCTCACCCTTTGTCTGGAGGGAAGCGGGAAAAGTACGGTGGAAACCGGCTGCGGCTTTTTGGATCATATGCTGACCCTGTTTGCCGCGCACAGCCGGATGGATCTGACGCTGCGCTGTCAGGGAGACACCTTTGTAGACGATCACCACACAGTGGAAGA
>CAYRYQ010000078.1:0-7449 GCA_964428505.1 uncultured Eubacteriales bacterium | reverse complement strand
ACTTCCGGCCGGATTGCACAACTCCAGCTTGGCAAACAGCTGCACGCCTTCCGGCAAGTCCAGATGGGTCAGCCGCACAAGCGGGGTATGCCCAATCAGATGCTGCATCGACTCATAATAAAACATCCTTACTCCCCACTTTCCGCAATCGCCTGATCCAGATCTGCCAGCAAGTCATCGATATGCTCGATTCCGATAGAAAGGCGGATCAGCCGGTCTGTAATGCCCACCTTTTGCCTGATTTCATATGGGATAGAGGCATGGGTCATGCTGGCCGGATGGCAGACCAGCGATTCCACACCACCGAGGCTTTCCGCCAGCGCGATCAGCTTCAAAGACGAAAAAAACTTTTCTGCATGATATTGCTCTTTTAGTTCAAAAGAGATCATCGCGCCTCCGTTTTTCGCCTGCTTTTTATGGATCGCATAGCCTTGCGCCTCCGGAAGCCCCGGATAATATACGGTTTTAACCGCGGGATGATTTTTCAGATGCGCCACCGCTTTTTCCGCGTTTTCCACATGCCGGTCCATGCGAACGCCAAGTGTTTTGATTCCCCGGATCAACAAAAACGAATCAAAAGGCCCCAACACTCCCCCGGTTGCATTTTGAATAAATGCAAGCCGTTCAGCAAGAAGAGCATCTTTCACCACAACCAGTCCAGCCACGAGGTCGCTGTGTCCGCCCAGATATTTTGTGGCGCTGTGGATGACAATATCGGCACCCAAGGGGATGGGACGCTGCAGATACGGCGTCATAAACGTATTGTCTACAATCGACAGAAGCCCGCGCTCTTTCGCAAGGGCGGCCACCGCCTCCAGATCCGTAACGCTTAGCAGCGGATTCGCCGGGCTTTCAACGAGAACCGCCCGGACATCCGGCGTAATCCTGCTGCGCAGATGTTCCAAATCTGTGGTATCTTCAATGGAATAGCGGATCTGGAAATTCTTGAATACCCGGTCCAGCACACGAAAGGTGCCGCCGTACACATTGCTGGATATGATCACCCTGTCACCGGTTTCAAAAAGGCTTAAAACAGCGGTGATTGCCGCCATGCCGGAACCAAATGCAAATCCGGCCTTTCCCTGTTCCAGTTCGGCAATCAAGGTTTCCAGGGCAGCCCTGGTCGGGTTGCCGGTACGTGAATATTCCCACCCCTTGTTGCCGCCCAGCCCCTCCTGCTCATAGGTGGAGGTTTGATAAATCGGAACATTGACCGCTCCGGTATGTTTGTCACCATCAATTCCGCCGTGAATGAAGGCGGACTCTATTTGCTTATAGTTTGCCATGGTCTTCTATCTCCTCCTTTTTATTGGTTGTAACTCATTTTTTCTATGGTCCAATCTTTCAGCACAGACAGCATCTCTTTTGCGATTTCTTTGGCACCGGCCAGATCGTGTTCCAGATAGTTTCCGCATTCCTGCCGCTGACTGCCCGGGATCACGCCTTCAAAATGCGCAATAAATCGGAACGATTCTTGAACCAGCCGCAGAGCTTCTTCGCGGGGAACCGGGGAACGCAGAAGAAAATAAAAGCCTGTGCGGCAGCCCATTGGGCCAACATAGAGTACTGCTTCCGCAAGCGCGCTGTTGCGTGCGTAGGTGGCAAAGAGATGCTCAAAGGTGTGCATGGCACCGTTGGAAAGATAATCTCCCTGATTGGGTTTTTTCATCCGGATATCGTAGGTTGTGATATCTCCGTCAACCCGCGAGACATACATGCCTTTTTCCAACCGGTCGTGGTTGACCGTAAAACTTGCGATGGTTTTCATTGTTTCCCCTCCACATATTCCTTGATCCGTCCCGAAAGATCGGTTTTTTCCCAGGCCACGCTGAGATCCTCTCTTCCGAAGTGACCATAGGCGGCCGTATCTTTGTAAATCGGATGGCGCAGATCCAGCTCCCGGATAATCGCACCGGCCCGCAAATCAAAGCTTTTCAATACCGCCTCCTTTATTTTCTCCTCTGGAACGCGCCCGGTGCCAAATGTGTCGATATGAACCGACACCGGGGCGGCAACGCCGATCGCATAAGCGATCTGAAGCTCGACTTTCTTTGCAAGAGCGGCCGCTATAATATTTTTGGCAAGATAGCGGGCGGCATAGGCGGCGCTGCGGTCCACCTTCGTGGGATCCTTTCCGGAAAATGCCCCTCCGCCATGACGGGCGGTCCCACCGTAGGTATCAACGATGATTTTTCTTCCGGTCAGTCCGCTGTCTCCCACAGGTCCGCCGATCACAAACCGGCCGGTTGGATTGATCAGAATCCTGATCTTTGAGGTCCACCATTTTTCAGTCAACACCGGTCGGATCACCTCCCGGAGCAGGTCGGTTTTTATCTGCTCCTGCTTCACATCCGGATCATGCTGACTGGATACAATCACCGTATCTACCCCCGTTGGAATCCCCTTTTCATAAATAACGGATACCTGTGTTTTCCCATCCGGACGCAAATAGGGCAGCACCCCTCTCATCCGCACTTCCGTTAGCTTTTTGGCCAATTGATGGGCAAGGGAGATCGGAAGGGGCATATATTCCGGCGTTTCATCGCTCGCGTAGCCAAAAACCATTCCCTGATCTCCCGCGCCAAGCTCTGCTTCTTTTTCCGTTCCGCGCACCTCCAGCGCCCGGTCCACACCACGCGCAATATCCGGTGATTGGCGATCCAAACGAATGATGAGCTCCGCTGTTTCGCCGTTAAAGCCTAATTCCTCGCGGTCATAGCCAATTTCTTTGATGGTGCGCCGCACCACAGATTCGATATCGATTTCAGCAGAGGAGGACACTTCGCCCACCAAAATAACCGTATTGTTTTTTACCACCGTTTCCACCGCCACGCGTGCAAACGGATCTTTAGAAAGATAGGCGTCAAGAACGGAATCGGAAATCATGTCGCTGACCTTATCGGGATGCCCCATCGTGACGGATTCAGATGTGAAAATGGTTCGTTTCATTGCTTTTTCTCCTTTTTTGTGCTAAAATTAAATGCATATTTTCATAAGCCTTTTGGCCGTCTGTCCTGTTATCAAAATATTTCTTCTGAATGGTATCCGGCGTTTCATGCACGGCAATTTGGAAGCTTTGCCGCCGGAGAACACCTTGGATTTCTTCCAGAGAATAGCCATGCTGCATGGTCTCCCCCAGCTTTGCCGTGATTTCTGTCAGAAGTCGCACCCGTTCCGGGCTGTTGGGGGAAAAGGTCGTCTCATCCGGGAAATCAAATACGATCTTGCTGTCATTGCCGGAAAGTGCGCCGATTTTTCCGATGGTTTGCTCCCAAACAGGAAGCGTCAGATAATAGGTCACACCGAGAATAGCAAAAAAAGACGGCAGCAAGGGGTCAAAACCGGCCTCTTTCAAAACAGCCGCCATATCGTTTTTGGAAAAGTCAATCGACGCATAACGTACATGTTCCGGAATACGCCATTCAAGCGCCCGGATTTTTTCCAATTTATACCGCTGCGTATCCGGATGATCGAGTTCAAAAATCCGAAGGTTCGGATTTTCATTGCGAAAGGCAAAGGTATCCATCCCGGCGCCGCAGATCACATACTGACAAATTTGATGCTCCTTTGCGAAATGGTTCAGTTCCTTTTCTGCGAAAGCGATCCGCGAAAGTGGAATCGGGGCGATATACCGGTCCAGCAGCGGATAAACCGCTTTTCTGCAAAAATTGTGGTTGGCATTGAACTTGCTGAGATCAAAGGTATGTTCTATCAGCTGTCCGATTTCTTCGTATTCCTCCCTGCCCATCAGATCATAAGCAAGGTAATCATCAAAAATTTTTTGCTTTGCCGTATTGGAATGGTACGCACGGGCAAATGAGCAAAGCTTTGCTGTCAGGCTTTCTCTTGTATCAACCATAAAAACGCTCCTTCTTCATTATAAAATAAAAAGACCCCGCCTCAATCTCTGGTCGCATAAAGCGTTCAGATCAACAGGCGGAGTCTGAATGGATCACGGGATTGATCCGTTATACGCGGAACAAAGCCCTGCCGCCTGTGCCACAGCAACAACACAGACAACAAGACTTTTTAAGCGATACCAAGTTTTCGGAACGCCAAAAGGCCGCCCCGTTTTTTAAAATTCCGATATGAAATTGAAGATTTCTGCGCATGTGAACTTTCATCCTGAGCTCCTTCTTAGCATTGTTCCGCAAATGCCTATATAACATATCAATTTGATATGCGTTATTATAGCACCGTCCATTCCCTATGTCAACCCCTGCTGCGGCAAAATTTTTATTTCTGATTCTCTCTTGACAAATCGGATGCTTGTGCTATAATTCATATTAATCTTATAGGTTTAATGTATTATATGCGAAACCACTCTATGGTTCCACAGAAAGGAGCATGCACCATGCGTAATTCCGATATCACCAGTGCTTTTTTTACTGTTGAACACAATCGTTTCAACACCGGCGCGATCAAATATCATATACCGCCCGACGCGTCCTATCCCAAAGACCTGATTCCGATGTGGATTGCGGATATGGATTTCAAGGTTCCACCGGAAGTGGAAACAGCATTGGTCCATACGGCACAGCACGGCATTTTCGGCTATACCAAAACAGACCGGGATTATGATTTCTTTTTATCTGAATGGTACAAAGAGCGTTTCCACTGGTCCTTTCAATCCGATTGGAACATCAAAACACCCGGTGTAATGTTTTCGATTGCTGCCGCAATCCGGGCGCTGACCAAGCCCGGCGACCGCATCATGATTTGCCAGCCGGTCTATTATCCGTTTGCGAAAATAATATCCGCCAACAACCGCACCTGCATTCCATCCGCACTTCTTCTCAAAAACGGGCGTTATGAAATGAATTTTGAAGAAATGGAAGAAAAATTCGTTCGGCACGCCGTCAAAATGATTTTGTTCTGTTCTCCGCATAATCCGGTTGGACGCGTCTGGACAGAGCAGGAACTGCTCACGCTCGGGCAGATCTGCATCAAACACCACGTTTTCATTGTTACTGATGAAATTCATTCCGATTTTATTTATCGCGGGCATCAACACCGCCCGCTTGCATCTGTTTCAGAAGCCCTCGCCGATCAGACCATTTCCTGTATTTCCCCGGCCAAAACCTTTAATCTGGCCGGTTTGCAAGTGGCAAACACCATCATCAAAAATGCAGGGATCCGGCAGTTGGTGCGGGAGGCATGCCTGGCCACCGGATACAGCAACCTGAACACCATGGCAATTACTGCCGCAACCACCGCTTACCAATATGGCGCACCCTGGTTTCAAGCTCTGCTTGCCTATCTTCAAAGTAATATGGAGCTGCTGCGTGATGCGCTCAAAGCAGAAAAAAAAGTCCAGCTGATTCAGCCGGATGGCACTTATCTGATGTGGCTGGACTGCAGCGGTCTGCATTTAACAGACAAGGAGCTGGCGCGCTTTTTTCTGGAAAAAGCGGGGCTATGGCTGCATAGCGGCAGCCTCTTTGGCGCAGGAGGAAGCGGATTTATGCGAATGAACATTGCCTGTCCGAAACCGGTTTTGCAGCGTGCTTTGCAGCGGCTCAGTCAGGCGCTCGCCGATACGGCAACCATTTAAAAAGATAAAGGAACAAGGAAAGACTATTTCACCTGTTTTCAGATCTTGTGGCAATCGACAGTCCGTCTCGCGGAGAGCGAAAGCTCTGTGACGCGCTGATTGCCCAGCTGACCGCTCTTGGCATAGAACCGCAAGAAGACGACAGCGCGCGCCATACCAACGGTTCGGCAGGCAATTTATATGCCTATGTGGGTGGCAGCATCATGCTTCCTCCCATCCTGCTTTCTGCCCATATGGACACGGTGGAGCCATCCGGCGGCAAAAAGGCGGTCTTATCGTTGGATGGACGGATCACATCCGATGGAACCACCGTGCTCGGTGCGGACGATCTTTCCGGGGTCGCCGCCATTCTGGAAGCAGTCACTGCCCTGAAAGAATCCGGCAAGCCGCACCGACCGTTCGAGCTGCTGTTTGATGTGGCAGAGGAGGCTTACTGCGCCGGAATCCGGCAGTTTGACTTTTCAAAGCTGCGTGCAAAAGAGGCCTATGTTTTCGATTTGCCCGGGCCGGTAGGCGGAGCCGCCTATCAGGCGCCCTCAATTCTGGCCTTTCGGGCGGAATTTTTCGGTCGCGCAGCCCATGCCGCCTTTTCTCCGGAAAAGGGAATCCACGCGATCCAAACAGCCGCAGCCGCCATCACCCGGCTGCCCTGCGGATTGGTTGGCAACACCACCGTCAACATCGGAACAATCGCCGGCGGCAGTGCAGACAATATTGTGCCGGATTATTGCGTGCTGACCGGGGAAGTACGCAGCTTTAGCGCAGCAGACGCGCACGCGCGGCTGGCCCAGATGGAAAACACGATCAAAAAAGCGGCGGAGGAATGCCACACCGCCATCCGTTTTGAAAGCAATGCCCTTTGCGCCGCTTATCAGATCGATCCCAACCATCCGGTCGCCCGGCGATTCAAAAACGTCTGCGGAGAGCTTGGCCTGATCCCCGATTTATTGCAGACCTACGGCGGAAGCGACAATAATCATTTTGCCGCCCACGGAATATCTGGCCTTGTGGTCGCTTCCGGAATGAATCTTTGCCATTCCTGTGAAGAATATACAAGCATCGATGAGCTGGAGCGGTCTGCCCGTCTTGCTTTGGCGCTTATTCTGGCCAAAGAATAAGCCTCTTCCCGCTTTCAAAACCTCCATTTTACCAAAGACCGGCTTTTATGCGTTTTTTATTACGCTTTGGCCTGCAAAATGTGCTTTTCAAGGCATATCCCGAAAAAGACTGCCGGTTTTCGCGGCAGCCTTTCTTCTTCTGGAAAATTAACACTCTCTGCAATGCGGGAGCCTGATGATCCGATGTGCGGAAATTTGTGGCGGAATGCTCATCGTCATGGCGCCGCTGTAAGTAATTTTAACCCGATCCCCCACCTGAAACCGGCAGGCATGGGAAGTATGCACCAAAACTTCCTGCCGGTTGCCGTGATCCCGTACTTTTAAGTTCCCACATTGCACTTCTAAAACCGTTGCTAACATTGTCATCCTCTGTTCCCTCACTTTGTGTATTTTATTTCCATTTTATGTGCCGATCGTTTTATGGTTCTTACTGTTTCGCAGCGGTTACTTTAAAGCTGAGAAAACAACCCATGACAAAGAAGGATCTATGTATATTATAATAGAATAACGACCATTTTCACTTGAAAACGGTCGTTATTTTTTGTATGCTAGTATTATCGACTTTTTCTATATAGCAATCACTAAAAAGCTTCCTCCCACTGAAAAAATCAGCAAGAGGAACCCCTTTAGCCGTGTTCTGAATACAGAACGCGACTCTCAACGTGTGAAAAATCATGATTAGCCTTAGAGCCTTTTGATTTTATCAATACATTCCTGACAGATATACCCATCCTCAAATTCAGTCAGCGCATTGTCACGTCCGCATAGATAACATAG
>CAYRYQ010000077.1:0-7670 GCA_964428505.1 uncultured Eubacteriales bacterium | reverse complement strand
AATTCCACTTCCTATCTCTCCTTTTTAAAAGTGAGGTAAATATCGTCTGAACGGTCTTCCATGACCACATGGCTGGACTTTGACAGTTCCAGTACCGCAAGAAAGGTTGCAACCACCTCTGAGCGGGACCGCGCTGTGCGAAAAAGACTGCGAAAACTACAGGTAATCTGCCGTTTCAGCGTTCGCAGCACCCCCACAATGCGGGCTGGAACGCTGGCCACCGGGTGCCCCAGAATGCCCTCAAAGCTTTTGATCGGCGGCGGCAGGGTCTGCGCGCTCTTACGCAGCACAGCGCGGTAGGCTTCACACAGCACACTGGGTTCATAATGCAGCCGATGCGCCTTATCAAGCGCCAACAGCTCCGGGCGGCGCACAAAGGTGATGCCGGCCTGTTGCTGATCCTCTTTCAATGCTCTGATCACCGCTTTATACCGCTTGTATTCCGCCAGTGCTTCCGCAAGACTCATCCGCGGATCTTCCTCATCTTCTTCCGTTTTAGGCAGCAGCATACGCGATTTAATCAGCATCAGCTGGGCAGCCATTTCAATGAAAGCACTGGATACTTCCAGATCCATTTTTTTCAGATCTTCGATATAGGTCATATATTGCTCTAAAATGGTGGAAATGGGAATATCATAAATGGAAACTTTATTTTTTGCAATTAAATGCAGCAGCAGCTCCAAAGGCCCGTCGAAAACCTCCAATGAGAATTTCAACTGTTCCATATTCCCCTCCTCATTTCAGAAAAAATCCAAAGCTCAGTGACCAAAGCTTCAAAAGCAGGGTCATGGTGCCCTGCTGCACCGTGCCGATCACCGTGCCGAAAACGTCCGGGAATCCTCCGATCATCGGCAGCAACAGCAGCGCCCAGAAGCCCATCATGATATAATTTCCGTACCGTGCAGAAAAAGAAGCATAGCGCGGAACAAAATAATTGAGCACCCGGGAGCCGTCCAAAGGATAAATGGGGATCAGATTAAAGACCGCAAGCCCGACGTTCAGCAAGGTCATATAGAGGAAAAACAGCATCACGTAAGAATGCCAGGAAAAAACATAGCTAACGAAGTAGAGCAGAGACGACAGCACACAAAGGATCAGATTGGATATCGGCCCCGCAATTGCCGTAAACATCATGCCCTTTTTAGGATTGCTAAAATACATCGGATTTACCCGCACCGGTTTTGCCCAGCCGAAATGAACCAGCACCATCATCAAAAAACCAAAGAAATCGATATGGTGCAGCGGATTCAGCGACAGGCGCCCTTCCTGCTTCGGGGTCGGATCGCCCAATTTTGTGGCCACATAAGCATGGCTGTATTCATGAATGGATAAAGACAGCACCACCGCCGCCAGCAAAACCAGCGTTTGAGGAATCTTTGTAAACAAATTTTGAATCGTTGTCATTCTTCCTGCCCTCCGGCTGCCCGCTCCATTCCCTCCAGCAGCAGCGCACGCCCCAATTTGGTCTTCGCGGAAAACGCGATGATTTTCTGTGGATGCAGATCCTGGTAAACGGTTTCCAAAAGCGCCAGCTGATCCTCTGCTCCTTTTTTTGAAAGCTTGTCCGCCTTGGTTGCCACCACCCAATAGGGAATGCTTGCCCGCTCTAAAAAGGCGGCCATTTCCAAATCCGCTTCGGTAGGGCGATGACGCAGATCCACCAGAGAAAGAGCCAGCTTCTTATCACTTTTGAACCGAAAATAGGCCTCCATAAACCGCGACCACTTTTCTTTTTCCGCCTGAGATACCCTTGCATAGCCATAACCGGGCAGATCGACCAAAAATAATCTTTGGTCGATCTCATAATAATTAATCGTTGCGGTTTTTCCCGGCTTTTCAGAGGTACGCGCAAGAGAACGGCGCTCCAGAAGGCAATTGATCATGGAGCTTTTGCCCACATTGGATCGGCCGCAAAAAAGGAGTTCCGGCAGTCCGCCTTGAAACTGCCGGGGATGCACCGCGGAAATCACAAGGCGCACCTGATGTAAATTTAAAGCCATGCTTCCTTCCCCACCTCCTGTTTGCCGGCTTTCTGCGGCGGGCAAACAAAAGTTTTTTTCTTTTTCTCGCTGATCCCCAGAACCCCCCTCAGCACTTCGTCCGCATGGGCAACCGGGATAAAATGAATGCCCCGCCGCACCGTCGGATCCACCTTTTCCAGATCCGCCACATTGTCTTTCGGAATATAAACTGTCCGAATGCCGTGCTTATAGGCCGCCATGGTTTTTTCCCGCAGGCCGCCAATCGGCAGCACCCGCCCGGTCAGCGTAATTTCCCCGGTCATAGCCGTCTTATTATCAGCCGGCACACCGGTCAAAGCGGAGCAAAGCGCCGTAGCAATCGTAATACCGGCACTCGGTCCGTCCTTCGGCACCGCTCCCTCCGGAAAATGAATATGCAGGTCTTTCGCCTTATAGAAATCATAGCTCACATTCATGCAGTCTGCCACGCTACGCAGATAAGATACCGCCGTGCGGGCGCTTTCTTTCATAACTTCTCCCAGGCTGCCGGTAAGCTCCAGTTTTCCGCTGCCTTCCAGAACAGAAACCTCCACAGTGAGCATTTCACCGCCAACCGAGGTCCAGGCAAGCCCGTTCACAATGCCCGCGCAATCTGCGTCATAAAGCGGCTCATCCTTGTATTTTTTGGGGCCCAGAAGAGACTCCAGGTGGTTTTCCCCAACCTGAAGGCTTCTCTTCCCGTCCTCCACGATGCGCAGGGCGGCCTTCCGCATGATCTTGCCGATGCAGCGTTCCAGCTCCCGCACTCCGGATTCCCGGGTATACCCGTCAATCAACGCCCGCAGAGCCGCATCGGTAATTTTCACCTGGCTGCTCTTGAGCCCGTTCTTTTTCCGCTGCTTCGGGATCAGATATTGCTTCGCGATATGAAATTTCTCCTCATCCAGATAAGAGGAAATCTCAATTACCTCCATCCGGTCCAAAAGAGGCCTTGGAATCGTGTCCAGTGTATTTGCCGTCATGACAAAAAAGGCCTGAGACAAATCCATGGGCACTTCAATATAATGATCCACATAATTGCTGTTTTGCTCGCTGTCCAGCACCTCCAGCAAGGCAGAGGCCGGATCGCCCCGCAGATCAGAGCACATTTTATCCACTTCGTCCAGCAAAATCAGCGGATTGCTGCTGCCGGCCTTAATCACCGCGTCAGCGATCCGGCCGGGCATGGCCCCGATATAAGTTTTGCGGTGGCCGCGGATTTCCGCCTCGTCATGCACACCGCCCAAGCTCACCCGCGCCAGCTTACGGTTGGTCGCGGTGGCAATACTTTTGGCGATGGACGTTTTGCCCACACCCGGTGGCCCCACCAAACAAAGAATCTGCCCGCCCACTGCGTTAAGAGAGCGCACAGCCAGAAATTCCAGCACGCGGTTTTTCACTTCTTCAAGCCCATAATGGTCCTGCTCCAAAATTTTGCGGGCCGATTTAATATCCAGATTTTCTTCCGTATAAATCCCGAACGGAACCTCCAGAACCAGATCCAGATAACTGCGGATCACCGCCCCCTCATGGGAAAGCGGCGGCATTTTAGCCATCCGATCCACTTCTTTAATCAGTTTTTCCTTAATCTCATCCGAGGCCTTCAGCGCATCCACCCGGTCATAATACGCATTGAGATCATCCCCGTTTTCATTTTCTCCCAGCTCGTCCTGAATCACCCGCATCTGCTCATGCAAATAATAATCACGCTGGTTTGCCTCGATGGATTCCCGCACCCGTGCATGGATTTCACGTTCCATTTTCAGCACTTCATTTTCACGGGTCAGGATTTCCAGCAGCTGTTCACAGCGCTTCACCGGATCCAGCTGTTCCAGAAGCTGTTGCTTGAGCTCCGGATCAAAAAAGCATAGCGCGGCCATCCGGTCGGCACAAAGCCCCACATCCTGCTCCGCAAATAATTCCGGCGCAATTTCCTCGCCCATCTTGGGCAAAAGTGTCATATACTCGCCGAACACTTCTTTGACAGACCGCAAAAGCGCTTCCCGCTCCGCCGTTTCCGGCTTGGCTTCCAGTTCAGAGATCGGGAAAACAACGCCAACCAGCATTTGCTCTTTCATTTCCGTTTTTAAGAGATCGCAGCGAGAAAGGCCCTTCACCAGAATCCGCACAGCCCCTTCCGCCAGCTTGATTACCTGGGTGATCTTGGCGATGGTCCCGATTCCGCATAAGTCCCGGGAACCCGGCTCTTCCACAGAGAAGTCTTTTTGGGAAGCCACAATAACGGTTCCTTCATGCTTCATGGCAGCCTCAACCGCACGAACGGAAAAATCCCGCACCACATCAAAAGAAGCTGCGGTTCCCGGGAATACCACCACCCCGCGTGACGCAATCAGCGGATGCTGCTGCAGTGTATGATTATTTTCAAAAATTTTCATTTCAGCCATGGTTTGCTCCTAATTTGTTACATTTAGATTCAATAGAAAAAATATTGTTTTCTTTATTATACTAGAAGGGGCCCTGATAATCAAGACTTTTTCATGAAAGACCTGTTAAGGAAACGTGAACGAATGAGGGCGGATTCCCAATAATGGAATCCGCCCATCTATTAATCAAAATATAGCAGATAATCGCCTTTGGCCTGATTGAGACGCTGATCTTCCAGCGTTGTTTCAATTTTCGGCGCGCCCAGCTCATCCCGTTTAACCTCGCTGTAGCACCACTCCACCGCATTTTGAATAATACGGCGCACATAAGGATTTTGGAACGACAGATTGGTTTCGTGCCCCGGCTGAAAATAAAAAATCTTGCCATAGCCCCGTGTCCAGGTGCATCCACTGCGAAATACTTCGCCGCAGTCAAACCAGCCTTCAAAGATCACGTCATCGGGCTTTGCAATATCAAACATTTCTCCGTAGCATTCTTCGACCCCCAGCTCAAAGTGCTCGGGGATTCCCCTTGCGATCGGATGCGCCGGATTAATGGTGAACAGCCGTTCATAGGTTCCATCCAGCCATTTCAAGGAACAGGTTGTACCATTTAATTTTTTGAATATTTTGGAATAATGGGCCGAATGCAGGGCAATAAAGCCCATACCACTCAAAATGCGTTTATAGACCTTTTCAACCACTTCATCTGCCACCAGATGATGCCCCATATGCCCCCACCAGATCATCACGTCGGTTTCGTTGAGGATCTCATCTGTCAGCCCGTTCTCCGGCTGATCCATCCAAGCGCAGCGCACCTGCACCTTATCATCGCCCAACTCCCGCACAATGTTTGCCACCGTGGTATGTAGCCCCTCGGGGTGCACAGACATCGCCGTCTGGCTGGGCTTTTTCGCGTCAGGGTTCTCATGCCGGTATTCATTCCAAACCGTTACTCGAATCATCTTCCATCCTCCATTTTGTTTGCAACGCTGAATTTGAGGGTATTATAACACAGCTTTTTGTTGTTTACAACGCATTTCTCCGACTTCGGAAAAAAAAGATACCACGCGGAAGGCTACCAGTCCATAATAGAGTCCCAAAATAATGCCTTCCGTATGATGGAAAGAAAAAACAGCCACACCGGACCACACCGAAAGATAGGGATATTCTGCCATAACAAAGGCACCCTTTCCCAAAACAAAATACGCCACAACCGCAAACGGAAGCAGCAGCACACTCAAGGCCAGCGGTGCCTGACGATAATCCTTTCCCAAGCTAAACGGCTCTAAAAAGGCCAGCAAATAAAAGATTAAAATATCCCGCCAATTCCCGATCTCAGGCAGCGACCAATGCAGCTCCAGACTAAACATCGAGCCGATCAACATGAAAACAAAAGCCGCTAGAAACAGCAGCGCCCACCAAGCGGAAACACGCTCAATTTCCTTTTTCTTTATATTCAGTGCCATGACACCGACTGCCAGAAGCAAGCTGATCAGCATCAGCCATCCACCGCCGTCCAGCAGCCCGATGCTTACCACATGAGAAACAATTCCGACCGACACAACGGCTAACAGCCCATTGAGCCACCACAGAGATGCAGAAGAAATCGCAGGAAGAAAACAGAAGCCGATTCCTGCCAAAATCAATGGGATCACCGCAAGATAGGAAATATTTCTTAACATGAACCATCCAAAAGCGGCCGTTTCTCCAAGTAGCAGCAGCCCTTTATGATAAAATTTCATAACCGCCCTCCCCCCGCACCAAAACCGGTGTGCCGGCATTATTCATCAAATCCCGGATCGTCTGAATTCTCCCAAGCAGCTTCCCGCTGCTTGCCAGTGATGTCGATAATACCGCATCCCCTCCATCCAGAATGGCGCCGGCATTCCCCACCGCATAAAAAATAGGAAGACTCATTTGATCATTTTCCAGCAGACGATAGTATTCCAGCACCTCGCTCTGCAGCTTTTCACGATTTTCTTTCCCGATGATCAGCGCCGCAATATCCCCCGCATAAAGATTTTTTCCGTTAACCAGACGGGCATTGTCAAGGCATTCAGAAAGCGTATAGCCGTGGCTTTTCACAATGCGTTTGGCGGTCCCGATGGTTTTTTTCAGATCCGGCTCATAGAGCTCAAAAGTGGCCAAAATCTCTCCGTCTGAAGCATCCAGCGCAATTCCCGCCACCTGATCGGTAGAGCGCAGGCTTCTGCGCCGAATGGTGAAGGAACCGCCGACCGCCGCGATCAGCAACAGAATCACGATCCAGGATATCCATTTGTTTTTCATCACTTCTGCCTCCGTTTATTATCGGTAAACCGGGTCTGCCGCCAGATCATCTGCCAATATGGCTTGCGCAAAAGGGTATCCTGCTCTCCGCATTTTCGACCCAGCGTATAAAGAAATGGCACACCCATTGATTCCATGGAGGCAAGATGGATCAGCACCATAACCCCCATCGCAGCCATGCCCGGCAGGCCAAAAAACGCGCCGGCCGCGATTCCTGCCAAACGCAGATAAAATACCGTTCCCTTGAGATCCTTGATCATCAGCCCCGTCACCCCGGAAAAGGCCACAATAATCACCATCGGCGTGGAGACAATATTGCTGGAAACCGCCGCGTCGCCCAGAATAACCGCGCCGACAATATTGAGCGCCAGACCAAGCCCCGATGGCATGCGTGTCCCCGTTTCTCTCAGAATCTCAAACGCAAAGAACAGCAGCACCATTTCGGTAATTGTGTGGATCGGAACCCCGGCCGAGGATGCCAGGATGGTATAAAGCCAGTGCGGCGGCAGAACTCCGGGATAAAAATTGACCACAGCGAGGGTAAATCCTGGCAGGAATACAGCAATCAGAAAGCCCGCCAGGCGCAGAATCCGGCCCACATTGGCATAAAGATAGGTCTGATAATAATCATCCGGGCTTTGAAAGGCTTCCGCCAGAATAAAAGGCAGCGTAATGGCCACCGGGGATCCGTCCAGAATGACGCCGATCCGGCCCTCCAAAATTCTGGACGCCAATACGTCGGGCCTTCCGGTTTTTCCAACGGTTTTAAAGATCGAGCGGGGGCAGTCCCGCACCAGCTCTGCAAGCACATTGCCATCCAGCACGCTGTCGATATCAATTTGATTCAAACGCGCTTTTAAAGCCGCCACCATGGAAGGCTTCACCACACCGGAAACACACAATAAGTGGAGTTTGAGAGCATCCAAAACCGGAGAGTTAGTTTTTGATAATGTTAAAATTCCTAAAGAAAATATTTTACCCAACGTACAAGGTT
>CAYRYQ010000076.1:0-7714 GCA_964428505.1 uncultured Eubacteriales bacterium | reverse complement strand
TGACCAAGCTAGACGGCACTGCCAAGGGCGGTATGGCGATCCCTTTGCAGCATGAGATGGGCTTGCCGATCCGTTATGTGGGGGTCGGGGAGCAGATGGACGATTTGCAGCCCTTTGACGGGCGCGATTTTGCCAGAGCATTATTTTAGAAAGAAGATGAATTATTGATGAGAGTGGACGGCAGAGACGCGCGGCAACTGAGAAAAATATCAATCCTGAGAGATTATACGATTTATGCGGAGGGAAGCGTGCTGTATTGCCAGGGAAATACCAAGGTTTTGTGTAATGCCACGGTGGAAGACCGGGTTCCTCCCTATCTGGAGGGCACTGGAAAAGGCTGGGTAACCGCAGAATATGCCATGCTGCCCCGCGCAACCGCCACAAGAAACGCCCGGGATATCAGCCGCTTGAAGCAGGCCCCCCGCAGCACCGAAATTCAGCGTTTGATCGGTAGAGCACTGCGTGGCGCGGTGGATCTTACGCTTTTGGGAGCCAGAACCGTAACGGTCGATTGTGATGTGGTGCAAGCCGATGGCGGCACCCGCTGCGCTTCCATTTGCGGCGGTTTTGTAGCGCTGTCTCTGGCCATGGCCAAGCTGACCGAGGAGGGCATTTTAGCCGATAATCCGATTCAGAAGCAGGTGGCCGCCATATCGGTCGGGCTGCTGGGGGACCACCCTTTGTTGGATCTTTGTTATCAGGAGGACAGCAGCGCCGATACGGATCTTAATGTGGTTATGACCTCCAACGGCGGATTTATTGAAATACAGGGCACAGCCGAAGGCCGGGAGCTGGATAAAAAGCAGTTGGATTTGCTGCTCTCTTTGGCAAAGGGCGGGTGCCAGAAAATATTTAAGGCACAGAATAAGGTGTTATATTAATGAGCAAAAAATTTGTAATTGCCACCAATAACGCGCATAAGGTGGAAGAATTTAAAAAAATATTGGCGCCGCTGGGCATTTCCTGTTATTCGCTGAAAGAAATGGGTCTGTCGTGTGAAGCGGAAGAAACCGGGACAACGTTTGCGGAAAATGCCAGGATCAAAGCAAAAGCGGTTTATGATCTGTGTCATCTGCCGACGGTGGCGGATGACAGCGGGATTTGCGTGGATGCATTGGGAGGCGCGCCAGGCGTCTATTCCGCCCGCTTTGGCGCAGAGGGGCTGGATGATCCCGGAAGAACTGCCTTGTTGCTGGAAAAAATGGAACAAGAAGAAAACCGCGCCGCTCATTTCACGTCTGCCATCTGCTGCATTCTGGGAGATGGAATTGAAATCGTGGCGGAAGGCGCAGTTTACGGCTCGCTTTTGCGGGCGCCCCGCGGAAAAAACGGATTTGGATATGACCCGATTTTTTTACCGGAGGGATACGCCGTGTCGACGGCAGAAATGGACAGTGAAAGCAAGAATGCGATCAGTCACCGGGGGATTGCTCTTCGGAAGCTGGCAGATCAATTAAAGGAGTATGAAAATGCTGAACAGTAAACAACGGGCTAAATTGAAAGGGCTTGCCTCCAAGGAGGAAACGCTTTTCCAGTTGGGAAAAGAAGGAATCAGTGAAAATTTTTTAAAAGCGGTGGATCTCGCGCTGGCTGCCAGAGAATTAATCAAACTCAGGATTTTGGAATCTGCCATGGTAGACAGAAAAATGGCCGCAGAGGAAATTGCAAAAGCAACCAACAGCCAGGTGGTGACAGTGATCGGCACCAAAATTGTGTTGTATCGTCCGGCGGAAAAACCGGTTATTGTGCTCTGAAATGGGAAAAGTATTATTGTTTGGCGGAACCTTTGATCCGCCGCATATCGGGCATCGGCACCTGTTGGAGGAGGCGATGCGCAGCATCACGTTCGACCGGGTGCTGGTGATCCCGGCGTGTCTGCCGCCTCATAAAGACCGCCAGCCGGCGCTTTCTTTTGAGGCACGTGCCGGCGCATTGAAGGACTGGTTTGGCGGGATTCGGAATCTTCAGATTCTGGACCTGGAGCAACAACGCGGCGGAAAGAGCTACACGGCCGATACGGTTGAAATTCTGCAAAAGCAATTCCCGGCGGATACTTTTTATCTGCTGATGGGGACGGATATGTTCTTGAGCTTTGAAACCTGGCATCGGTTTCAGGATTTACTGAAGCAGGTGATTCTATTGGTGGGTACCCGCGCTTCCGGGGAGGATTCCCGATTGGCCGCTTACCGGTCACATCTGGAATCCAGCTATCTGTGTAAAGGAATTATCCTTTGCAAGATGGAACCGATTGCATTTGCCTCCAGCGACCTGCGCAATGTGGGCGGAGGAATCGGCGCGCAGGTGCTTGCCTATTTGGGAGAGGCGCTGGATCTGAAGCGGATTCGTCATACGCTGAGTGTGGCGGAGTTTGCGCGGGAGCTGGCGCAGAAAAATGGGGTAGATCCGGAAAAGGCCTATTTGGCCGGTTTGCTGCACGACTGTACCAAATGCTGCACCAGGGATTGGCAGCTTAGCTATCTGAAAGAGCATGGCGGAACCTTATCACCGGATGACGCGGCTTGCCCGCAGGTGCTGCACCAGCTGACCGCGCCGCTTTTTGCGCGGGCCCATTTCGGCGTGGAGGATGCGGCGATTTTGGATGCTCTTCGTTGTCATACCACCGGCAAGCTGGATATGAGCGCACTTGCCATGCTGCTTTTTTTTGCCGACAGCTGTGAACCGACCCGTACTTATCCGGGCGTGGAGGAGCTGCGGCTGGAGGGGGAGCGCAACTTAAAAAGAGGAACCTTACGGCTGCTCAATCACACCATTTCGGTGCTGATCAGCCGGAACGCGTATCTGCACCCATGGACGGTTGCGGCGCGAAACAGTTTATTGAAGGAGTTTGAACAGGATGGATGAAGCGGTTAAGATAGCGGTCAATGCGCTGGACAGCAAAAAGGCGCTGGATATCGAGGTTCTGCATGTGGGGGATATTACAGTGATGGCGGAATATTTTGTCATCTGTTCCGGCACCTCCAATACCCAGATTCGCGCCTTGGGGGATGAAGTGGAATATCAGCTGAAGGAAAAGCTGAATCTGACCCCATTGCATCGGGAAGGGTATCAGTCAGCCAGCTGGGTGCTGCTGGATTACGGGTTTTTGATCGTGCATGTTTTTCACCGGGATGCCCGGGATTTTTATAAGCTGGAGCGGCTTTGGACCGATGCGGATCACATCGACCCGGCAACGCTGATCGAGCAGGAGGGGGATCATCATGAGGTATGATTACAAGACCATTGAGGGAAAATGGCAGAAATATTGGGACGAGCATCAGAGCTACCGTGCTGAAGCCGATCCCGAAAAGAAAAAGTTTTACGGGCTGGTGGAATTCCCTTATCCATCCGGGCAGGGACTGCATGTAGGTCATCCGCGTTCCTACACGGCCATGGATATCATCTGCCGTAAAAAGCGGATGGAGGGTTACAGTGTGCTGTATCCCATGGGCTGGGACGCTTTCGGCCTGCCCACAGAAAATTTTGCGATCAAGAATAAGATCCATCCGGCGATTGTGACCGAGAATAATATCAAACGGTTCAAAGCGCAGCTGAAATCGCTGGGCCTTTCCTTCGACTGGTCCCGGGAAATCAACACCACCGATCCCGCATATTACCGCTGGACGCAGTGGATCTTTTTGCAGATGTTCAAGCACGGTCTGGCCTACAAGAAAGAGATGAACGTCAACTGGTGCACCTCCTGCAAGGTGGTGCTGGCCAATGAAGAGGTGGTCAATGGGGTCTGCGAGCGTTGCCACAGCCCGGTCATTCACAAGGTCAAGAGCCAATGGATGCTGAAAATCACCGCCTATGCCGAAAAGCTGATCGAGGGCTTGGATACCGTGGACTTTATTGACCGGGTCAAAACCCAGCAGCTGAACTGGATTGGGAAATCCACCGGCGCAACGGTGCGGTTCGGCACCACGGCGGGCACGGAGTTGGAGGTTTATACCACCCGGCCGGACACGCTGTTTGGCGCTACTTATATGGTGATCGCGCCGGAACATCCCCTGATTGAAGAGAACCGGGCGATTCTTAAAAACGATGACGCGGTGGCGGCATATCGGGAGGCTGCTGCTGCCAAAAGCGATTTTGAACGCACGGAATTGGTAAAAGAAAAAACCGGTGTTCAGCTGGAAGGAATCCGGGGTATTAATCCGGTCAACGGTCAGGAAATCCCGATTTTTGTGTCAGACTATGTGCTGATGACCTACGGAACCGGCGCAATCATGGCGGTTCCGGCACACGACACCCGCGACTATGCGTTTGCCAAGGTGTTTCAGCTGCCGGTGGTGCAGGTGGTGGCCGGCGGCGATATTTCCAAAGAGGCTTTTACGGATGTTGCAACCGGCATCATGATCAACAGTGGCTTTTTAAACGGTCTTTCGGTGGAGGAAGCCAAGAAAAAGATCATCGATTATTTGGCGGAGACCGGAAAAGGGGAGCCGAAAACCAATTATAAGCTGCGGGACTGGGTGTTTTCCCGCCAGCGCTATTGGGGAGAACCGATTCCGATCATCCATTGCCCCAAATGCGGCGCGGTTCCGGTGCCGGAGGATCAGCTGCCGCTGGTGTTGCCGGAAGTGGAAAGCTATGAGCCGACCGATAACGGGGAAAGCCCGCTGGCGGCGATGGACAGCTTTGTGCAAACAACCTGCCCTCGTTGCGGTGGACCGGCCAAGCGGGAGACCGACACGATGCCCCAGTGGGCAGGGTCTTCCTGGTATTTCCTGCGTTACATGGACCCCCATAACAAGGAGGCGCTGGCTTCGCCAGAGGCACTTTCCTATTGGGGACCTGTGGATTGGTATAATGGCGGCATGGAGCACACTACCCTGCATTTGCTCTATAGCCGTTTCTGGCATCAGTTTCTTTATGATATCGGCGTGGTCAAAACCAAAGAACCCTATCAGAAACGCACTTCGCATGGCATGATTCTGGGGGAGGACGGACAAAAAATGTCGAAGTCCCGGGGCAATGTGGTCAATCCGGACGATATTGTAAGGGATTACGGCGCCGATACCTTACGCACTTATGAGATGTTTATCGGTGATTTTGAAAAGAGCGCGCCATGGAACACTGCCAGCATCAAAGGCAGCAAGCGCTTTTTGGAAAAATCCTACAGTCTTTTGGATTTAATGACGGACGGCGCGGAAATATCAAAAGATCTGGAACAGATTTTTCATCAGACCATTAAGAAGGTGGGGGAAGACATCGACCACCTGAAGATGAATACCGCGCTGGCCGCGCTGATGAGCTTGATCAATGTGATTTATGATAAGGGCGCCATCACCCGAAAGGAGCTGGAGGTTTATACCAAGCTGCTTTATCCCTTCGCGCCGCATCTGGGTGAAGAAATGTGGCAGTGCGCAGGCTTTGAAGGGGATATGACCCATTCGCCCTGGCCGGTTTATGAGGAAGAAAAAACCAAGGCTGCCGAAGTGGAAATTGCGGTTCAGCTGTTGGGAAAAATTAAGACCCGGATGATGGTTCCGGCGGAAGCGGAAGAAGCGGATGTTTTGGAACAGGTAAAGACCGATGAAAAAATGAAGCCGCTGCTGGACGGGAAAATCATTGTTAAAGCGATTTATGTCAAGGGCAAGCTCATGAATCTCATTATAAAATAAAAGCAGGACTTCCGCCTTCTTATGTGGCGCGGAAGTCCTGCTTTTTCTGAATGCAGTAATCGATAAAGCGGGTCATGGCCTGGGTAAAATACTTGTTTTTATGATAGACCACCTGAAAGGTCCGCCAAAAGGAAAGATCATCAATCGGAATTTCCACCAGGTCGCCTTCTTTTATTTCCCGGCTGACTGCCCTTCTGGATAGCACCGAAACACCAATCCCTTTTGCCACCGCCGCTTTAATAGAGTCGGTGTTGTTGCAGGTCCAGGCGGAATGCCAGAGGAGTCCTGACGCCTCCATGGCCGTTTCAAAAGTCTTTCTGGTTCCGCTGCCCGGTTCCCGCAAAATCATATTTTCCTGTTCCAGCTCCCGGGCCAGAATGCTTCTTTGTTTGGAAAACGGATGGGTACTGCTGCAGATCAGCACCAGCTCATCCTTCAAAAAAGGGCGGCAAACCAGATCGGAAGAGGTGACCTCTCCCTCCACTAAACCGAGATCCAGCTGGTCTTTCAGCACCAGCCGTTCGATTTGCACGGTGTTGTCTTCCCAAACTTCCATATCGAGGCAGGGCTCTTCTTTTTTTAAATCGGCCGCAAGAGCCGGAAGAATACAGGATCCGATGGTTACACTGACCCCGACACGTACCCGGCTGCCCTGGCGCAAAGCGCGCATTTCGCTTTCCGCGTCGGCGTTCAGGCGAATAATATGCCGCGCGAAGCCGGAAAGCCGTTCGCCTGCCTGCGTGAGGTAAAGCTTGCGGGAAAGGCGCTCAAACAGGCGCGTTTGATAATATTGCTCCAATTCCGCGATGGCTTGGCTGACTGCAGGCTGCGACATATAAAGGCGAAGCGCGGCGTTCGTCATATTCATCGTGTCGCAAACAGCCACGAAAATCTGATAATGTCGTAAGGTCATTCTTTCCTCCATCGATAAGCGTATGCTTATCTATAATATAAAATTATAATATTTTACTTATTCAATGTCAAGGTTTATAATGAGCCGAAAAGGAGGGGATCTATGATGAAAACAATGGTAAATCGATTGCCGGGAATCGGGTTGGCCGCGCTGATTGCGGTTCCGGCCTGGCTGATCGGAAGCCGGATTCCGGTAGTCGGGAGTCCGGTACTGGGGATTTTATTTGGTATGCTGCTGGCTTTCTGGAAACGCCCGTCCGTTTTTAATGGCGGAATTTCTTATACAGGGAAAAAGCTGCTGCAATATGCCATTGTTCTGATTGGCTTTGATATGAATCTGTTTCAGATCATGAGAGTGGGCGGTCAGACGCTGCTGTTAATGGCCTTTACGCTGACCGCCGCCTTTTTGGGCGCGTATATTGTGGGACGGCAGTTGAAGATCGATCGCAACACCAATATTTTGGTTGGGGTCGGCACAGCGATTTGCGGAGGCTCCGCGATTGCAGCCACGGCCCCGGTGATCGGAGCGAAGGACGAGGAAGTGGCGCGCTCGATCTCCACGATTTTTCTGTTTAATGTGATCGCGGCGTTTCTTTTTCCGGCATTGGGGCATCTGATGCAGATGAGCGATACTCATTTTGGCCTTTGGGCCGGCACGGCGATTAACGATACATCGTCGGTGGTGGCAGCCGGTTACACCTTCAGTGACGCGGCGGGGGCGTTGGCGGTGATCGTCAAGCTGACCCGCACGCTGATGATTATTCCGGTGACACTGGTTCTGGCGCTGTATACGGCCAGAACGCAAAAAGGAGTGGCCGGGGGACGCTATCATTTTTCGAAGATCTTTCCCTGGTTTGTGCTGGGCTTTGTGGCGGCATCGGTTATCAGCACCTTTTTGCCGGTACCAAAAGGCGCTGAAACGTTTATGGTGAAGCTTGGGAAGTACATGATTGTGATGGCAATGGCTTCGATCGGTTTGAACACCAACCTGATTCATTTGGTGCGAAACGGAAAAAAGCCTCTTCTGCTGGGGCTTTGCTGCTGGGTGATTCTGGCGGGGACATCGCTTATGGTGCAATATACATGACTTCGCACCGTTGAAAAGATCGCGGGAAATGTTCGGTGAGCGCTGCTGATGCATCGCTCCCCGAATGTCGATTGGTTTCTGGTTTTAAAAT
>CAYRYQ010000075.1:0-7740 GCA_964428505.1 uncultured Eubacteriales bacterium | reverse complement strand
AACGAAGGATCAGATCCGCTCCAAATGGAAAAAGCCCCGTTTTTCATCGAAAAAACGGCCACAGTTTTTCAAAAAAACATTGCGCAGGGAGGTGTCGCAGAGACGAATTGGCCGGGCAATACAGACCTTCCTGTGTGGCGGACTTTGGAATCAGAACAGTTGGGACAAGCGGATGTTGGTGGATTCCTCCAGGGCTTTCGCAGTGGATTCCACCAAAGTGAGCTCCGGGCCCTCTACTAAAATACGGATATAGGGTTCTGTGCCGGAGGGGCGAACCAGAATACGCCCATGCCCGGAAAAGGCGCTTTCCGCTTTTTCAACATCCCTTAAAAAGACCTCATCACTCATCAGCTTTTTCTTTTGCAGATCATCGGCATTTACGTTGATCTGCCGCTGCGGATAGGGGGTAAACACATTATAGATGTCTTCACTGGTCATTTGCAGTGCCTTCATGGCAGACAGCAGCATGATGGCGGTCAGCTGGCCGTCGCCGGTGGTGGCCTTCTCCAAGAAAATGATGTGGCCGCTGTTTTCGCCGCCCAGCACATAATCCTGCTCCATCATTTCTTCCAGCACATACCGGTCGCCCACCCGGGTAGTCGGCACATTGATGCCGTTCTGGTTCATCTTTTCCACCAGCCCCAGATTCGACATGATGGTGGCCACCAGCGTATTCTTTTTCAGGCGGTTGTGGCGCTTGAGGTAGAGGGCGATGACCGCCATAATCTTATCCCCGTCGATGATTCTCCCCTGACTGTCACAGGCAAGGCATCGGTCGGCGTCCCCATCGAAAGCAAAGCCAATTTCCGCTTGCTTGCGCTTGACAATCGAAGCCAGCTCTTCCATATGCATGGAGCCGCAGCCCTCATTGATGTTGATTCCGTTTGGCTTGTCGTGGTAGATGCGCGCATCCACGCCCAGATTTTCAAAAATCCGGTGCGCCGTTTCGCTGGTGGCGCCGTTGGAACAATCCAAAATGATTTTATAGGCGCTGATATCTTCTTCACAGGCCTGTTTAATATGTTCGCAATAGAAATCTTTCGCCTTGAGATTATAGCCAAAAGAGCCGGGCCGTTCTGCGGGCGGCAGCTCGAAAGGCTCCATCAGCGCCTCAATTTCGTCTTCCTTGGCATCAGGCAGCTTGATGCCGCCCTTCGTTAAAATTTTAATTCCATTGTATTGATAGGGATTGTGCGAAGCGGAGATCATCACACCCGCCTGCGCCCCCATCCGGTCGATTAAAAAAGCAAGCGCCGGGGTAGGCAGCACGCCGATATGTTCCACATTCACACCGGAATAAGTAAATCCGGCGATCAGCGCACCCATCAGCATATCTTTGGAAGCACGGGTGTCACTGCCGATGATCACCTTGCAGCTGGGGTTCTCCTGCATCAGCAAATAGCCGCAGGCCGCGCCGCAGCGAAAAGCCAGATCGTGTGTCAGCGCTTTGTTGACGACTCCGCGGATGCCGTCGGTTCCAAAATATCTTCCCATTCGTATTCTCCTTTTATTCTACTGTGACGCTCTTGGCAAGGTTACGCGGTTTATCCACATCGTTGCCCCGGGCCACCGACACATAATAGGCAAACAGCTGCGCCAGCACCACGCCGGAAAAGGGCGCCAAAAAGTCGGGGCAGGGGGGGATTGGCAGCAGGCGGCTGCTGAAATCGGCAATTTCCGCCTCCGGATAGGTAATACACAGAATTTTAGCACCTCTTGCATGCACTTCTTTGATATTGCTGGCAGTTTTGGTCATGCGGGTGTGGTCGGTCATGACCGCCACCACCGGAGTGTCTTTTTCAATTAAAGAGATAGTGCCATGCTTTAATTCTCCGGCGGCATAAGCCTCGCTGTGCACATAAGAGATCTCTTTCAGTTTTAAAGAGCCCTCGCAGCTCAGCGCGTAGTCCTGCCCGCGGCCAATGAAAAAGAGGTGTTCCGCGTCTTTAAATTCCTCGGCCATCTTTTTGCAAAGCGCTTCTTCCTGCAAAGTATTGGCGATCAGGTCCGGCAGGGTCCGCAATTCCTGATGCTTCTTTTCCCATTCAGTTGCGGAGAGGGTGGACTGTGCAAAACGCAGGGCAAGCAGGTACAATAGAACCACCTGACAGGTATAGGCCTTGGTGGTGGCCACGCTGATTTCCGGCCCGGCAGCGGTATAGAGCACCTGATCGGCTTCCCGGGCCAAAGAACTGCCCCAAACATTCACAATGCCTAAGGTGGGCACACCCCGTTCCTTTGCCAGCCGAAGAGCAGCCAGGGAATCTGCCGTTTCACCGGACTGGGAGATAATAACCACCAGATCCTCCTTGGTAAGAATCGGATCAGCATAGCGGAATTCGCTGGCAATCTCCACCTGCACCGGCACGCGTGCCAGCTTTTCAATGACATATTTACCCAGAAGTCCCGCGTGATACGCAGAGCCGCAGGCCACGATCCGCACTGTGCCGCGGGGGTGAAAATTCAACTGGCTCTCCGGAAACAGAATTCCATCTTTATCATATAGGGCTAATGTTGCACGCACCACATCAGGCTGCTCGTGAATTTCTTTGGCCATAAAATGAGGATAGCCGCCCTTTTGGGCGCCTTGCTCATCCCAGTGGGCTGTGAGCATGGTTTTGGTCAGCGGCCGGCGATCTGCGCCAATAAACTGGATCTGATCTTTGGTGAGAACGGCCAGTTCCTCCTGCTCCAACAGGTAATAGTCGTGGGTATACTCCAGAATGGCCGGGATATCGGAGGCGATAAAGTTTTCCCCATTGCCGCGCCCGATAATCAGCGGGCTGTCTTTGCGCACCGCAAAAAGCGTATCTGGCTGGTCGCTAAAGAGGATGCCCAGCGCATAGGATCCCTCCAGCTGGGCAGTCGCTTGAAAAATGGCTTCCACTGGATCGCCATGATACAGCTGATCCAGCAGCAAAGCTGCGATCTCTGTGTCGGTTTCGCTGACAGGGCGGATGCCCTTTTGCGCCAGCTTTTCTTTTAATTCCTGATAATTCTCAATGATCCCGTTGTGAACCAGCACCACATTCTTGCCCCGATGGGGATGGGAATTGATGTCGCTGGGTTCGCCGTGAGTGGCCCAGCGGGTGTGTCCGATACCGGCGTGGGCGCCGCCGGTCTCCCGCTGCTTCACATGCTCCTCCAGTACCGCCACTTTTCCTTTATTTTTAATGACCTCGATCCCGTGATTGCGGTACAGCGCAATACCGGCTGAATCGTATCCGCGGTATTCCAGCTTTTTTAATCCGCCGATCAGAATGTCGGCAGTGTTTTGTGGTCCTACATAACCAATGATTCCACACATATTCGTTTCTTCCTTTCTGAAAAATGAAGCCTTAAAAAAAACAAAAGGCTTTTGTTTGAACAAAAGCCTTGTTAAACTTTTTTCCGCAATAGGAAAAAGAGAACGGCTTCTTGTTGCATGATCACATACAATAGACGTTCCCAAAATACAGCTGTTTTATTATATACGATTCAAACGGAAAAATCAACTCTAAAAAAAGTAAACATAAACAAAAAAATATTTTAATTTTTGGTCGATTTCAACAAACCTATTGGGATCGATTAAAAATGTTTCAAAAAGCTGCACATCATTCTTGACTTTTGCGACGGTATAAAATATAATAACATTGATGTAATAGCGGTGAACATTTTTTTAAACGCTGCTTGACATTCTGACAGGAGGTTGTAAGAATGATGAAAATGAAGAAGTTCCTCGCTGCCGTTCTGGCTGTTGCGATGACCCTTTCCATGCTTTCTGCTGTGGCACTGGGCACATCCGCAGAGGAAGAAGCAACTTTGGGTGGGCCGGTACAGATCAAATCGGTTAGTACCAGTCTATTGGGCATTTCGGTGCCCGGGAAAGACCTGCCCGCCGGAATTTTAGTGGTGGACGATAACTGGACAGAAAAAAGCGGCGTGGTTTCCATTCAGCTGAATGGCATCACTTACCGGGCGACTATCGGCCAAAATGCTTTTCAGGATATCGCGTTGGCGATCGGCGCGGCAACCACCGGCACTACGATCTATGTTGCGCCCGGGTTTTATGAAACAGGCGCCAATATCATGGTGGGCCATCTCAATATTTACGGGCCCTACGCCGGCGTAAACCCGAATCTTTCAGGGGATCTCAGCAAGGGCAACCCTGCGCGTCCGAGCGCAATCGTTACCAGCTCCGCCGATGCAACGGATGAAGCGGTTTTCAGCGGCGTTTTTTCTCTCTATCAGTTGGGCTCTGAATTCACGGTGGACGGCTTGTATTTCGCCGATGGCGGTGGATTCACCTTGGGAGAGGGTGGGAAGGATCGTACCGGAACCTATATTCGCAACAATATTGTGAATGTAACCAAAGCAAGCCTCAGTGATATGAATCGTGGAAGAAACTACAGCTATTTTTTTGAGAAAAATCGCGTTCTGAATGGAATGAATATTCTTAATATGGGCGGCATAAACGATGTGACCATCCGGAACAATTATCTGAACCTCTCCGATTACACGGCAAAGATTTCTTCTGTGCAGTCGGGTTCCATGGGTGCTTATTGCAAGGTGGAAAGCAATTATTTTGAGAATTGCAGCGGTGTTGTTCAGGTGAGGTCCAATTATCAGACCGCGCTATTTTCTGTGCAGGTATTGAATAATTATGTGAAGCAAAGTGCGGCTGTTCCATTGGTGGAAACCGCGTTTTACGGAATAAACGTATTGCCCGGTACCAATGTGCAGGTGAAGGGTAATACCTTTATGGGGATGAAGAGCGCGTTAAACGGAGTCTTCTATTTCCCCTTCACGGCCTATGAGGGCGCAACCACGATGTACCGGTATATGATCAACATTAATGAAAATAAGTTTGATCTGCCAGCTGCCAGCAGTTTTATCAATTCCGGCATGGACGGAGTTTTGAACTGCGCGTATAACTATTACACAAACGGGATTACCGCCAGTCAGATTACGACTTATAAAAATGCGAACCTGATTTTGTATCCTTATTATGCCGATGCCGCAAAGACCACTCTGTTGGGGGATGCGCGGATCACCGGGGTCAATCTGAGTAACGCGACCATTGATCAGGCAAACAAGACCATTTTTCTGGATATGCGGGAGAGTTCTCTGGAATACATTGACATGACCGCTGCCTTGGTGGTGAGCAATGGGTGTACCTGGAAGCTTTTTGAGGATCAGGCGCTGACCACAGAAATAACCAATAAAAAGCTCTATTATGATGGAGTAACAACCTATCGGTATGTGGAGGTTTTCACACCGGATGGTTACGGCAGCAATGTCTACTGTATCAATGTGACCAGGAATTACAGCAACGAAGCCAAGATGGTGGATGTGCTGGTTAATTCTCCGTATGCGGTATCTCCGGTGATTGATGGAAATACCTATCGTTATGATTTGCCTGCGGATGCGGCGTTTTTAACCTATACGCCGAAGCTATCTTCCGGAGCAACCTATAAGCTGTACGCTGATTCCGCACTGACTAAGGCGCTGCCGGATATCGGATCTTATATTCCGTATGGCGGCTATCAGGTTTATGTGCTGGTTACCTCTGAGGATCAGAGCAAGCAGGCTAAGTATTGCCTTGATTTTGAGAGAAATTACTCGGCTTATTATGATCCCTGTATTATTGCCGGAACGCTTCCTCAGGGCAACTATGTGGTGCGGCAGAGCCGGCACCTTGTCACCTACTATTGCGGAACCTTATTGGCCGGCGCCACTTTTGATTTCAAGGTAACTCCGGGCGCCACCTATACGCTTTATAAAGATGCAGCATTGACGCAGGCACTTTCGGCTTCTGGAAATTTGAAAGAAATTCCCTTGGCGGAAGGAAGAAACACGTTTTATGTAAAAGTAACAGACAGCACTAATACGAATACGTTTACCCTCCTGGTGGAAAATGGAGTGCGCTCTTCTGATAGCGCCATCTCAGGTTTGAACGGCGCGCCCGCTTCTATTACAGGGAATGTGATTGAGGCTGTGGGCAGTGGCAGTACCACCTCGATTCGCTTCTTAACCAACAGCGCCTATGCAACCTGCAAGGTATATGCGGATTCGTCCAAGCAGATTGCAATTGGTTATACTTCTACTCCGGTAACAGAAGCGGGATCGATTCACGTTATTGATGACCGAACCTTTAATTTGACAACCGAATTACCGGTCAGCTTATATTTTGTGGAATGTATGGCGGAAAATGGTGCTATTCAGAACTATACGTTATTCGTTGTAAAGAGTGTTACGGCACGGACCTATACGGACGTTGCAGACGATGCATGGTATGCCCCGTATGTGCGGGAAGCCAGTGATGCCGGACTGCTGAATGGGGAAGAGAACGGTGTGGATGCCGCGAATAATACGCTGTATCGTTTCCGTCCCGACAGCTTCGCATCCCGTCAGGAATTGGCGGCGATTATGTGCCGCCTGATTGGTGTTAATAAAACGGCTTTTGAATCTTTTTCTGTCAATTATGCAGATCTATCTCAAATTGCAGATTGGTCCATGGGTTATGTAAAGGCTTGTGCCTACTTCAAAATTATGAATGGCTCAGCAGTGGGCAATCAGATTTATTTCCTGCCAAACAATAATATTTCCCGGCAGGAAGTTATGGCCATCTTTGCCCGCGCATTTGGGCTGCAGGGCAGTTATGACCTCAGCGCTTTCCCGGATGGAAATCAGGTTGCCGATTGGGCAAGAAGCGAGGTTGAGGCAGTGGTTGCTGCCGGGATCATCGTGGGGAACGGCGGTTACCTAAAGCCGAACGACAGTATTTCCAGAGCCGAAATCGCCACAGTTTTGATGAGAGCTGTGCAGTATTCGGCGGATGCTTAAACAATTCAATTAAAGATCGATGTAGAAGCGGCATGAGAAACGGAAATGTTTTCTCATGCCGCTTTTTTATTGGTTTATTTTAAAAATAGGGTAAAGACCGTGAAGAAAATATCCGTTGAGGGACTGATTTTTTTGCTGCAAAAACGCATGAGATGGGTATGGTCGATTTGGATATTAAAATAGTTAAAATCAAAAAAGCCAAATATAGATCTTTAAAATAATAAGAAAGTTGATAAAAATTTGTTAATATTAAACAAATATAAAACTTTACATTTGTTTAATATTAATTCTGTATGTTACATGTGTGTTACAAAATAAGGAAACGATTGCCTTTCCAAAAATATACAATATAATGAAATTGAAAGGACAATGACCAAGGTCCATTGTGAATAGTATGGATTCATGACCCATGCTTTGAGAATTCCGGAATTTTATGAAATATGGAAAGGAGAAGAAAGATGAAAAAAGCAGCAAAACTATTTTGTATTTTTCTGGTTATTTCAATGCTCAGCACGTTGACCGTATCCTGTAAAAAGCCGGATGATTTTTTGGAGGGAACCGAGACGGGACCATCATCCGGCAAATCAAATCCGTCGGACGGAAACGAAAAGGGAACAGACAAGGTGGACGTTCCTGATCAGGGAACAACGAATGATCCGAATAAAAACACCAATGAAAAAGGAACAGACGGCAAGAAATTAAATAATCAACAAAAAAACGATGAACCCAAACCAATTACTGATATAGAAAAGGATTACGAAAGCAAATATAAGTATGACGCCGAAAACAACCCCCTGGTCGCGGAAGCCAAAAAACCCAATGTGGACGTAGCGCCTTCCTTTGATATCGACACCACGGATTTTGTGAAAAACAATATCAAGCTGGCGGATCTGAAGGGCAAAACGCTGACCCTGA
>CAYRYQ010000074.1:0-7785 GCA_964428505.1 uncultured Eubacteriales bacterium | reverse complement strand
CACACAGGGATTGCCATGGGATATAGTGCAGGGGCGGTAATTCAACTATCCGAATACCATTTATCGCCAGACCATGATTATGCTACATTTAATTATTACGAGGGCATCCCGTATTTGAATGATTTTTATATTGAAGTGCATTATGAAAACACAGATATTCAGAATCTCAGCATCAAAAAAGTACTTGCCGAAAAGCAAAAAACAGTTTATGCAATACATGATACAGGAGCGATCATTGTGGACAATGGTACCATAAAATTATTAGGTGCTGTTACTGTTTTCACTCCGGCATAATCCGCATATGCTTTACTATAAATAAAGACACCCAAATAGGATATATTTCGAGCGTTTTGTTTTTATCCTCCCTGCCCGTATTGGGCAGGGAGGATTTTTTTGAAAACGGTGGTTATTCCAACCACTTTTTCTTTAAAAATCAATTACACTGAAAGCAGATTCAAATTGCCATACGGAGGAAACCACCATGAAACGCAAAATTATTTCCATCAACGAAGAAAAATGCAATGGCTGCGGTTTGTGCGCCGCCGCCTGCCACGAGGGCGCGATCGGCATGGTGAACGGCAAGGCCCGGCTGCTGCGGGACGATTATTGCGACGGGCTGGGTGACTGCCTGCCCGCCTGCCCCACCGGGGCAATTACCTTCACCGAACGGGAGGCCGCTCCCTATGACGCACAAGCAGTGGCGCAAAAGAAAGCGATTGCCGATCCTCTTCCCTGCGGCTGCCCCGGCACGCAGGTGAAAACCATCCAGCCACCGGTTGCGCCCCCCGTTCCTCCCGAAGAGAGCGCCCCCGCATCCGCGCTGCGGCAATGGCCGGTTCAGATCCGCTTGGTGCCGGTGCACGCTCCCTATTTTGAAAACGCGCGTCTTCTGATTGCGGCGGACTGCACCGCCTATGCTTACGGGCGGTTTCACGCGGATTTCATGCGGGGGCGCGTCACCCTGATTGGCTGTCCCAAGCTGGATCCGGACGACTATGCGGAAAAGCTGTCCGCGATCATCCGCGAAAACAATATCAAGGAGGTTACGGTTTTGCGCATGGAAGTGCCCTGCTGCGGCGGAATCGAACAAGCGACAAAGCACGCGCTGCAGGAAAGCGGGAAATGGATCCCCTGGCAGGTGGTCACGATTTCCACCGACGGCCGAATCTTAGAATAATCATTTCAATTATTTAATTAAGGAGGAAAACAACATGAGTATGTTCTGTTATCAATGTCAGGAAACAGCCGGCGGCAAGGGCTGCACAGTACGCGGCGTCTGCGGCAAAAGCGAGGAGGTGGCGAAGCTGCAGGATCTGCTGCTCTATACCGTCAAGGGAACAGCCTCTTTGCTGAAGCTTTGCCCCGCTTCGGAGGAGCTGCGGGAAACGCTGCACCACGAATTGCTCCACAGCCTTTTCATGACCATCACCAACGCCAATTTTGACGATCAGGCCATCGCGCGGCAAATACAGAAAATGCTGCAGCTCCGAGATGAGTTGCGCAGTAAAGCAAATGGGCAAAATTTGCATGACGCCGCCGTCTTTCAGGTTACGACGCGGGAGGAAATGCTGGAAAAAGCGGCGAGCGTCGGTGTGCTGTCTGTTGAAAACGAAGATGTGCGTTCTTTGCAGCAAATGATTCTTTACGGTCTGAAAGGCATGGCGGCTTATGCCGAACACGCAAAAAATCTGGGAAAAGAAGACCCCGCCATTTATGATTTTATGATTTCTGCCCTGGCTGATCTCCTGACGGATCGTTTATCCGCCGACGAACTGGTGGCGCTCACCTTAAAAACCGGGGCCTTCGGCGTAAAAGTGATGGCATTGCTGGACGAAGCGCACACCGCGCGGTTCGGCAATCCGCAGGTGACCGAGGTTCCCATCGGGGTGCGTGGCAAACCGGCCATCCTGATTTCCGGCCATGACCTTACAGACTTGGAGCAATTGCTGGAACAGACGGCCGGCACCGGCGTCGACGTTTACTCCCACGGGGAAATGCTTCCGGCCCATTATTACCCCGCGTTTAAAAAATATCCCCATTTTGCCGGGAATTACGGCAACGCCTGGTGGAAACAGCTGGAAGAATTTGCATCCTTCCGCGGGCCGATCCTCTTTACCACCAACTGCATTGTTCCACCCCGCAGCGAAGAGGTGCGCCGCCGGATCTTTACCACCGGCTCCGCCGGCTTCCCCGGCTGCGCGCATATTGAGCCGGATGAGCACGGAAAAAAAGACTTTTCTGCCCTCATCCAAATGGCCAAAACCCTGCCCGCTCCGGAAGAGATCGAGACCGGGCATCTGGTGGGCGGTTTTGCCCATCATCAGGTGATGGCACTCAGCGATCAGGTGATCGCCGCCGTTCGTTCCGGTGCCATTAGGAAGTTTGTGGTGATGGCGGGCTGCGACGGCCGGATGAAATCCCGTTCCTATTACACGGATTTTGCCAAAGCGCTGCCGCAGGATACCGTGATCCTCACCGCAGGCTGCGCCAAATACCGCTACAACAAGCTGGGGCTTGGCACCATCGGCGGCATTCCCCGGGTGCTGGACGCCGGGCAGTGCAACGATTCCTATTCCCTGGCGCTGATTGCGCTGAAGCTGAAAGAAGCCTTTGGCTTGGAGGACATCAATCAGCTGCCGATTGTCTATAACATTGCCTGGTATGAGCAAAAGGCGGTCATCGTGCTGCTGGCGCTGCTTTCCCTTGGGGTGCGGAATATTCATCTGGGGCCCACCCTGCCCGGGTTTCTCTCTCCCAATGTCGCGAAGGTGTTGGTGGAGCAATTCGGCATCGCAGGCATTGATGCGGTGGAGGAGGATCTCAAAACACTGATCCGCGCCTAAAGAAACGCCTTTTTGCCGTTTCGGCACTTCACGCTATGCAATCAGCCGCCCTGATCTCAGAGCGGCTGATTGCATATTTAAAACACATTTTTTCATAAATAAATAATAATTTATTTCATTTTTCATTTATTTAATTTACATTTTACCATTTCATGGTTATAATATAATTAAAGAAAGTAATAGCCGTCCCATTATTTATGGCTCCAAGGCCCCTGCGCAACCAGCGCTTCGTTGTGAAAGGGAGGTGATTCCGACGGTTTCCTCCGCCGGCAAATAACCACGTTTGTAACGCTGTATTTCATGTGCAGAATCGTTGATTTGTTAATGAATAAACGGAGTTTCACATGAAGAAAAAATGGTATCGCGCGTCTCTTTCCGGCTTTTGCGCCATCCTGTTTCTGTTATCGGGGCTTTCCGCCCGCGCACTGCCCACCAATCCAATCACACAAGCCGCAGCGGCAGAATGTCCGCTTCTTTATTCCAATGAACACGGTGACAAACGGCGGAAACTGGACGGTGCGCAACGGCGTGACAATTCCCTGCTCTTCGGCCGAATCTAACCCCCGTGTAATCCTGTTGGATGGTCGGAAATACTACACCGGCTATAACAATCGCCTGCTGGACCCGGCAGCGCTGAATACCGCCGCGGTCTGGCGGCTTGGAACCTGTTTCTATTCCTCCGCCGAATTAACAAGCTGTGTGTTTAACGCCGATACGGCGCTGTTCTCCGGGCAGAACGGCGACGTCAATGAAGACAGCATGCTGAGTGTGTCCGATGCGTTGCTGCTGATGCGGCATCTGAACGGATCCGCCGTTGCTCTCAACGAATCCTTTGCCGATACCAACGGTGACGGACGGCTGAACATTTACGACGCCGTGAAGCTTCTTCAAATCCTCAGCGAAAACGCCTGAACTTTCCAAAAAGAGCAGGGGCTCCGCACTTTTCACATTGTGCGGAAGCCCCTGTTTTTATTTTATTTTTTGCGGGAAACTTCCTTCATCCGCTGGGCGTTGCTCAAGGTCTGCTTTCTCAACCGGATGTTTTTCGGCGTAACCTCAATCAGCTCGTCCAGCGCGATAAATTCAATCGACTCTTCCAGACTCATTTTCTTGGGTGAAATCAGCCGCAGCGCGTCATCGGATCCGGCCGCCCGCATATTGGTTACATGCTTGCGCTTGCAAACGTTTACCGCGATATCTTCCCCCTTCGGGTTCATGCCCACAATCATCCCCTCGTAAACCGGGGTGGCGGGATCAATAAACAGCATGCCCCGCTCCTGCGCGTTATAAAGCCCATAGGTCACCGCGTCTCCACCCTCAAAGGCAACCAGAGAGCCCGAAGAACGGCCCGGAATTTCGCCTTTATAAGGGGCGTAATCGTGAAAAATGGAATTCATGATTCCCTCGCCCCGGGTGGCCGTCAAAAAGTCGCTTTTATACCCAATCAGGCCCCGCGCCGGCACCAGATACTGCAGCTTCATCCGGGATCCGTTGGGCTCCATGCTGAGCAGCTCGCCTTTGCGGGAACCCAGCCGCTCCACCACAGCGCCCACCGCATCCTCCGGCACGTCGATAAAGACCTGTTCCATCGGCTCGCACTTTTTGCCGTCGATTTCCTTATACAGCACATGGGGCATGGATACCGCAAATTCATAGCCCTCCCGGCGCATGGTTTCGATCAGAATCGAAAGATGCATTTCGCCCCGGCCGGCCACCTTGAAGGTATCCGCCGTGTCTCCTTCTGTTACCCGCAAAGACACATCTTTCAATAATTCCCGCATCAGCCGGTCCCTAAGATGGCGGGAGGTGACAAACTTACCCTCCCGGCCCGCAAAGGGGCTGTTATTGACCATAAAATTCATTTCCAGCGTCGGTTCGCTGATTTTCACAAAAGACAGCGGCTCCGGCGTATCCAGCGCGCAAAGGGTTTCCCCGATGGTCACGTTTTCCACTCCGGAGAAGCAGACAATGTCGCCCACTTTTGCCTCTTGAATCGGTACCCGGTTCAAACCCTCAATGGCAAAAAGCGCCTGAATCCGCCCTTTGCGGAACTGGCCCGGCTCATGATAGTTGCACACTGTTACATCCTCATTCTGATGGATGGTGCCCCGCTCAATCCGGCCGATGCCGATCCGCCCCACAAAATCATTGTAGTCGATAGAGGAAACCAGCATCTGCAGCGGCAGATCCGGATCCCCTTCCGGCGCGGGAATATGCTCGAGAATTTTATCAAACAGCGGAGCCAGATCCTCCCCCGGCTCGTCCGGGGTCAAAGAGGCGGTGCCGTCCCGCCCGGAGCAAAACAGAATCGGGCTGTCCAGCTGCTCGTCGTTTGCGCCCAGCTCCATTAAAAGCTCCAGCACCTCGTCCACCACTTCCAAGGGACGTGCGTCCGGCCGGTCGATTTTATTCACTACCACAATAATCTTGTGGCCCATCTCCAGCGCCCGCTCCAGCACAAAACGGGTCTGCGGCATGGCGCCCTCAAAGGCGTCAACCAGCAGCAGCACGCCGTTGACCATCTTCAGAATCCGCTCCACCTCACCGCTGAAATCAGCGTGGCCCGGCGTATCCACAATGTTGATTTTCGTGGTCTTCCAATGGGCGGCGGTGTTTTTGGCCAAAATGGTAATCCCCCGCTCCCGCTCCAGATCGTTATTGTCCATCACCCGCTCTGCCACCACCTGATTGTCTCGGAAAACGCCGCCTTGCTTGAGCATTTCGTCTACCAAGGTGGTCTTGCCGTGATCCACGTGGGCAATAATCGCAATATTTCTTAAATCTTCTCTTTTCATAGGCTCCCCTTAATCTTTAAATAACTTATCAAGTATAGCAGAATTGTCCGAAAAAAACTATATCTAATTTTGCCAAAATTCCGTATGAATTCCAAAAAAATTACGAACAATATAGTGAAAGGAAGGATAACAATGGTCAAACCAAAGGATTTAATGATCTTTTTAGCGGTTCCGCTATTAATTGTCAGCCTGTTATTTTTAATGAGCGCAGGCGGCAGTGTTACCAGCACCACCGGTTATGAATGGTATTGCACCCCGAACCAAACCCACACCCAGCCGGAGGTAATCGATAAAGTTCCCTTCGGAAACGCACCGGTTCTTTATTGCGGCTCTTCTGAAAAAAAGCAGGTTTCTATTACTTTTGACGCCGGCTATGACAACGGGTATCACGCCAAAATTTTAGACATTCTAAAAGAAAAAGGGGTTTCCGCCACCTTCTTTCTGGATGGTAATTTCGTGCGTCAGAACGGAGAGCTGGTGCAGCGAATGGCGGCAGAGGGACACACGGTGGGCAACCATTCCCTCAATCACGCGGATATGACCGCACTCACCGATTTTGAAACCTATCAGAAGCAGATCACCGGATGGAACACCCTGGTGGAAGCGCTGGGGCTCACCCCTTCCACCTACTTTCGGTTTCCCTGCGGCAAATTTTCGGAACGGGCGCTGGAATATAATCAGCGGCTGGGGCTTACCAGTGTGTTCTGGTCCTTTGCCTATTACGACTGGGTCCAGAATGATCAGCCGAATCCGGATGCTGCTTTAAAAAAAATTATGAGCCGGATGCACAACGGCTGTGTGCTGCTGCTGCATTCCACCTCCGCCACCAACGCGGAGATTCTGGGCACTCTGATCGACCGGCTGCGCGCGGAAGGCTATATCATCGTATCTCTGGAGGAGATGGCAAAGGGATAAAACCGGCGCCCCTCTCATATGCTTAAAAAAAAAGAGGAGGGTGCTTCATGACGCTGACACAATTTTTTTCGGCCGCCTTTTCAGAGCCATTAAGCGCCGCGGTGGTGCTGGTAACCCTGGGTGTTTTATTTGTCAACGGCTGGACCGACGCACCCAACGCCATTGCCGCCTGCATTTCCACCGGGGCATTATCACTGCGGAAAGGCATTTTGTTAGCAGCGCTCATGAATCTGATCGGCGGCTGCACCACACTGCTGCTTGGAAAGCAGGTGGCAAAAACCATGTTTTCCTTAGGAGACTTCTCGCCTGGTTTTCGGGGCAGCGCCGCCCTGGCAGCGGCGCTGACTGCCGTGATCCTCTGGGCCGTGGTCGCCTGGCGCTTCGGAATTCCCACCAGTGAGAGCCACGCACTGATTGCCGGAATCATGGGTGCGGCGCTGGCCGCGGGGCATGGCGGCATTTCGCCGCTGGCCTTCGGAAAGGTCTTGGCCGGCCTGATTATTTCGGTGGGGATCGGTTTTCTGGGCGGTTATCTGTTTTCCTGCAAATTTCAAAAATTCTCCCTGCGCCCCCGGTTCTGGCGGGTTGGACAAATTATTTCCGCCGCACTGATGGCTTTTGCTCACGGGTTGCAGGATACGCCGAAATTTGCCTCCGTCTTCATTCTGGGAATGACTCTTTGGGGCAACACGCCCGGATTTTCCTTGCCCTTGTGGCTGCTGATCCTTTGCAGCGCCGTTATGAGCCTGGGCACCCTGCTGGGCGGCGGACGAATCATCCGCACCGTGGGCGGAAAAATGGTTCAAATCCATCAGCGGGAAGGCTTTGCAGCCGATTTTGCAGGCACCATCAGTCTGCTGCTTTCTTCGATGCAGGGGCTGCCGGTCAGCACCACCCATGTGAAAACCACCGCGCTGATGGGCGCGGCTTTAGGCAGCGAGCATGGGCAGATTGATCCGGCCATTGTCCGGAATATGTTTTTAGCCTGGATTTTAACCTTTCCCCTTTGCGGGCTGCTCAGCTTCCTGCTGACGCATCTTTTGCTGATTCTTTAAAAACGCCCTTTTTCATTGGGTGATCAGAACCGGAAAAGGCTTTTTTTGCACGCCTACTTTACTATTTGTTAATAACTAAAACACATATTATTTTAATTTTTAATTTATAAAATTCAAAATACAATTGCAACAATGAATAATATTTGCTGTGATAAACTCAATAGATGAGTCTAAAAG
>CAYRYQ010000073.1:0-8370 GCA_964428505.1 uncultured Eubacteriales bacterium | reverse complement strand
CGCCACGCTCACCTCCCCCCGCTGGCGGCGGTTTCCCCTCTCGGTATTCCCGCCGTAAAATTCAAAGCGCTCTTTTTCCGTATTGGTCAGCGCCGCCTGATCCCCGCCCCGGGAAAGCGCCAGATCCAAAGCGCTCCTTGCCGCCTCATCCGTTTTCAGAATGTCCCCGTCGCCGATCCCCACGCCAACGGAAAGGGTCGCGTGCAGCACATTCTCGATCCGGATGTCCTTCACTTCATTTAAGATTTTGAACTTGCTTTCCTTCAGCACCTCCAGATACCGGCGCTCAAAAATCAGCATATATTTATCGTTTTCGGGCTTCTGAATCAGCCCGTTGACCATTTTGGCCAGCTGCCGCACCCGCACATCCACCCGGGTCACAAAATTGGTTTTTTGCAGGGCGGTTACATTCTCTGGGATTTCGTCATAGGAATCCAGCAGAAGATAGGCGATGCAGAGCGTATCCCCCTTCAGCTTATTGATCTGCTCATGAAGGGTGTGGTTATCCATCCAGTAGACGGCATAGAAATGATCTTTGCCCTCGTCGCCCTGGCTCAGGATATACACGGTGTATTTTTTTCCCGCGAAGGTAATGTCGTATTTCCCGCTCTGATGCTTTTTTACATTCTCAAAGGAGATGTTTTTGTTGATTGCGTGCACCTTCTGGCCAAAGATCTCGCTGATATGCCCGTCGTGCAGCACCTGATGAAACAGCTCGTTATACCAGATGATCTCGCCCTTGTCGTTCAGCAGGGTGATCGGCATCGGGAAATTGGTCAGATTCTCCCGGGTCGCTTCGTCCAGATACGAGGTGATATTCTGCAGATAGGTATAGAGGTGCCGGTTGCGTTTTTCCAGCGTCATCAGATTGAACACAATGTAAAACGCTGTAAAAACCAGCTCCGCCAGCCCCAGCCACAGCTGCGCCGCCATGGTCGCTGCCGAAAAGAACACCAGCACGCAATAAAGCGTTATTTCCAAACGGGATATATTGATTTTAATGGATTTCACCGGATTGTTCCCCCTTCCGTCTTGTGAGCCGCAGAGCCGCTGCTTTTCCGGCTCGGATTATAAACGAAAAAAGCCGCCTTCTTTGCCGGCCCGCACCGGGGAAACGGCAATTCCCCAGCCCAACGCCATCAGAATCACATAGGCCGACAGCAGGGAACCCCCTACCGTCAGATAAGAAAGCACCAGCAGCAGGCCGCATAAAAATCCCCGCGCCGCCTGCGGCACGCCCTTTTTCCGAAGATATTGCAGCAGCCAGTAAACCGCGGCAAACACATAAAAGAATCCATAAAGATTCAGCACGCCGTAAAGCGTCCAATAGTAAGGATCCTGCAGCAGCGAGCCCAGCAGGTAAAGCCCCGCAAAGCCAAAGCTGATCCACTTACCGGGGATCAGCGTTTTCCAATCGCCGCTCCAACGCAAATGCCCGTCCCGCATGGCCGCGCGGTCCGCCCAAAAAACACTCAGAAAAAACTGGCCCAGCAGGCCGTAAACCACCATCAGTACCATTAAAAAAGACAACGTGTCCGCCTGAGCGATCAGGCTGGAAACCGTCTCCTGCATTTTGGTCAGCGTCTCCCCGGTATAGACCCGCGCCTGCAAATCCTGAAATTCCTGCAGCCAGCGCACCAGCTTTTCGGCAATCCGCGTGATCATCGGCTGCAGGCTCCAGACGCCGAAATGCAGGCGGCAATAAAGCAGCGTTCCCGCAAATTGCAAAAGGCCCGCCGCAGGCAGCGCCATTCTGGTCAGCGCGTCGATCGACTGAAAGTGCGACCAGAAAAAAGTAATCGCCAGCGGCCCGCCCAGACAAAGCACACTGATCAGAATGCCGGTTGCAAGATCCCGCGTGCCGTAAACCAGCATTCCGCCGAATATCATCGCCACCACCCAGGCAGAATAGGCGCTGAACTGCCGGTAATAATAAACCAGCAGCGGCCCCGCCAGCAGCGCGCACGGCCCAATCAGCCCCCAAAAGGCGAGCCCCAGCCCCCGCGTGTGGGCCAGCATCCCCATATAGCCAAGCGGAAAAGCCATCAGGCCCATTCCGATCAGCGCTTTGATCTGCCCTTTTTTCATGAATTTTCCCGCGTGCGGATCGCGTTGACCCGCCGCTCATGCCGGCCGCCCGATTCAAAAACGGCAGAAAAATATTCCTCCACAATCATCAGCGCCAGCTCAATACCCAAAACTCTTGCGCCCATGCAGAGGATGTTGCTGTCGTTATGCACCACGGTCATCCGGGCGGAATAGCAGTCGGAGCACACCGAAGCCCGGATTCCCTTCACTTTATTGGCGGCAATGCTCATCCCAATGCCGGTCCCGCAGACCAGCACGCCCTTTTCCGCCTGCCCGCCTGCCACCAGCGCCGCCACCTGAAAGGCAGCGTCGGTATAATCGCTTCCCTCCTCGGTGCCGGGATGAATGATCTTATTTTCGATTCCCATTTCCTCTAATTTCCTGGAAATCTGCGGCAGCCATTCCGCTCCCGCTTTGTCCGCTCCTAATACAACCATTGTTTTCTCCTTTTGTTTCTGCTTCAACTGATATTCCCGTTCCGCCTGTGATAAGCGAAAATAAGTCGGTGCCAGCGCTTCCGGCGCCTTTGGAATCAGATCCTCTGCCGCGCTTGCCACGCTTTCTCCCAAAATCGCATGGTGCGTGCCCATCCGGATCCGCTCTCCGTCTGCAAGCTGTTGCAGCAGCGAAGCACCGTCGCCCAGCAATACCAAAGGCTCCGGCAGCGCCCGGATCTGCTTTGCCGCCTGCTCCAGGCTGCAGGCCTGATCGGCGATGCGGGAAACCGCCTTCCCGTCCGAAAAGGCATAGGCGCCCAGATACACCTGATTGCAGCGGGCGTCCAGCACCGCCACAGCCGTGCGCCCGGCATGCGCTTCGTTAAAGGCCAGCGCCCTGAGGGTCGGCACCGGGATACAGGGCCGCCCCATGGCCATTCCCTTCACCAGTGCGCACCCGATCCTTAGCCCCGTGAAGGAGCCGGGGCCGTTGGTCACCGCAAAGCAGTCCACTTGCCCGATCGGGATTCCCGCCTCCTTCAGCGCCCGGTCCACCAGCGGCAGCAGCATCTGGCTGTGAGTCAGCCCCTCGTCCGCAAAGCAGGCCGATAAAATTTTTCCGTCGTTGCTCACCGCCGCCGCGGCGGTTTTTCCGGCGCTGTCCACACTTAATAGAATCATCCCTGCGCCTCCCAATCAATCCAGCGCTCCTCCGGCCCCTCGCCGTAGCGCAAGGTCACTCGCCACGCGTCCGGCGGCAGCGCGTAAGAAATATTTTCGCTCCATTCGATCAGCAATAAGCCGCATCCCAGATAATCGTAATACCCGGTGCTGAACAGCGCTTCCGGGCTGTCCACCCGGTACATATCAAAATGATAAACCGGAAACTTCCCCCGGTATTCATGCACCATGGCAAAGGTCGGGCTGGTCACCTCGTCCTCCACCTCCAGCGCTTCGCACAAAAAACGGATCAACGTGGTCTTTCCGGCGCCCAGCGTACCAAAAAAAGCCAGCACCTCCCGCCCGGAAAGCAGCCCGGCGATTTCCGCCGCCGCCCGCTTCGTCTCGGTTAGATTATGGCAATGATAGCTTTTTTTCATTCCATTCTCATCTTTCCTTCGTTATAGCATACCCCTTTTTCCGGTTTTCTGCCCGTTCCTTATTTTCAAGGGCAAACCGGCCGGGAGATCTCCCGGGGTGATCCCCCGGCCGCGCCGTCGCAGCGCTTCCCGCGGTTCTGCTATAAAGCCCTCTCTGACTTCGTGGCAGAATGGACCATATAGGCGGAAGGAGCGCCAAGCGGCGCGGATCGCCCTGGTCATCAGATCAATATAATTACTGTTGAAGGTTATTATATCATACCCCGGCACTCATTGCAAGTTATCCACATGAAAAATAGCTTGAGATTTTGGGATAATATTGATATAATAATTAGCAGACGCCAAAAAACGGCGGCAGATGTTGAAAGGAGTGATGCACTTGGAACAATTCCGGCTATTTTTCCGTTATCTGATGCGCCGGGTAGATTGGATCCTGTTGGGGCTCACCGTCCTTTCCTGCTCCTATGGCCTGCTTCTGATCTCCTCCGCCACCGCAACCTTTGGCACGCTAAAGCTGCTGATCGTGCAGCTGGGCGGGATCGCAATCGGGCTGTTTCTGGCGCTTTTGATCTTGGTTTTAGACCATGAAAATCTGGCGCGTTTTTCCATTCTGATTTACGGTCTGTGCATCGCGCTGCTGATCCTGACGCTGATTTTCGGCAAGGAAACGCTGGGCAACAAAAACTGGATCTCTCTGGGGCCGGTGAATATGCAGCCCTCCGAATTTGTCAAGATCGGCTTTATTCTCACCTTTTCCAAGCACCTCTCCAAAGTGAAAAATTATATCAACCGCCCCCGGGCCCTGCTTCCGCTGGCTGCGCACTTTCTGCTCATCGCGGTGCTGGTCATGAAGGAAGGGGATTTAGGTACCACGCTGGTCTTCTGCTTTATCTGCGTGGTCATGCTGATGGCCGCCGGCCTCCATTGGGGGTATTTCTTAGGCGGAGCGGCTGCCTTGGGCGCTGCGGCTCCCTTTGTGTTTGACCGGCTGGGCGATTATCAGCAAATGCGGATTCTGGCGGTCTATGATCCTTCGCTGGACCCGCTGGGCTATGGGTATCACACCATCCAAAGCAAAATCGCGCTGGGCAGCGGCGGGCTGACCGGCGCCGGGCTGTATCATGGCATTCAGACACAATATAGCATTCTGCCGGAAAAGCAAACGGATTTTATCTTTTCCGTCTGCGGGGAAGAGCTGGGGTTTGTGGGCTGTTTTCTGATTATTCTTCTGGAAGCGGCCATCATTCTGCGGCTGATTTATATTGCAAAAAACGCGCCGAATCATCTGGGCAGCTTTATCTGCATCGGGTTGGCCGCCATGCTGTTTGTGCAGGCGGCGGAAAATATCGGCATGTGCCTCGGGCTGCTGCCGGTCATCGGCATCACCCTCCCCTTTTTCAGCTATGGGGGCTCTTCGGTGCTGGCCCTTTGCATGTCCATGGGATTGGCCATGTCGGTGGGCGCCGGCCGGCAGCGGCATCTCTTCTTCAAAAAAGAAAATTAACGGAACGCGCGGGTGCTTTTCGGCACCCGCGCGTCAGACTGTCCAAAAAGCCCGCACCGCAAAAAGAGCAAAAACAAAACGAGTCTTTCCGCTGAAAAGAAAAAAATGTGCTGCGTTTTATTGCTTTTTCAAAATAGAAGTCAAAAAGCAAGGAACAGCGGCTTTTTGCTTACGGCGTCCTGGCCGCCTTACCGTATCGATATACGCCGACAGGCAGCCAGACCCTTGTCTGCGTACTTTTTAAACAGCCTCGAGAGCTTGTCGAAAAACCGGTTTTTCGACAAGCGGAACGCGCGGGTGCTTTTCGGCACCCGCGCGTTTTCATTCGATCCCAAGAAGCTGGTAGGTCTTTTCCGTGGGATACGCCACAAACCGGTTGATCGGCACCCCCATCGAAGAAAAACGTTCCTCATACTCCGTCATGACATTGGGCGTGTCGGTGGCGTGCAAATCATAGGTCTGCTCCTCCAGCCGGAAACAAAGCGCCGTAAATTCCTCCACCGAAAAATCAAAGAGAGGCCGGTTATCGGTTTTCAGGCAGATTTTCCCCTCCCGCTTCAGCAGCGGCAGATAGCTGCGCACCATCCGACGATGGGTCAGGCGCCGCTTGGCGTAACGGCTTTTAGGCCACGGATCGGAAAAATTCAGATAAACTACATCCGCGCAGCAAGCCGGAAAACAGGTGGTCAGCGCGTCCGCGTCAATGCAAAAAAAGCGGATGTTCCGCAGTTCCCGCGCTTTGGCCTTTTCCATGCCCATCACCAGGCAGTCCAGCACCCGCTCCACCGCGATATATTGCCGCGTGGGATGCTGCTCCGCCAGCGCAGTGATAAAACGCCCCTTGCCGGAGCCGATCTCCAGCTCCAGCGGTTTTTCCGGATCAAAATAACGCCAAAAACCCTCCGGCAGCTCTGAAAGCTCCACGGTATAATCCGCGCACCGCTCAAAACGGGCGGGCGCATTTTTCTTTTTACGAAGCCGCATACTCTTCCTCCTTGGAATGATTGGTTCTATTTTACCTTTTCACTTGTTTTTTTGCAATCATTTTTAATCAATCTTTTTTCTTCCGGCGGTGCTTTTAAAAAAGACCGGCTCATTTTCACATGAAAACGGCATAAGACCCTTGCCTTTTTTCCATACTAAGAAAAAAGAGGTGATAATAATGAAAGTTGAAGAAATGATGAGCCGGCGTTTGTTTGCATTGCCGGAAAGCGCCACAGCGGAAGCGGCTGCCCGTTTAATGTCCAAAGAAAATATCGGCCTGCTGCCGGTGCTGGTGAAAGGCCGTCTCGCCGGGGTGGTGACCGACCGGGATCTGATGACCCGGTGCATTGCGGAGGGGTGCGCACCGTCTGAGACGCCGCTGGAAAACATTATGACCCGCAAGGTGGTTTATACCCGGCCGGAGGAAACGGTGCTGGAAGCCTCCCGCCTGATGGCGCGGCACCGGGTGCGGCGCCTGCCGGTCTGCCGGGGCGACGCGGTCGTGGGCGTGCTCTCCTTGGGGGATCTGGCCCGCCGGGAATCCACCCAGTTTGAGGCCGCCATGGCGATCAGTGAAATTTCTTTACCGGGTTCTGATTAAAAAAGCTTGTCAGACCGGGAAGCATCTGCTATAATGATGTAAAAATAGTCGCCTTATCGCCGGATAAGGCATGCCAACAGCATTCGTTTTCATCCCGTAGGCCTTTGAAGGGATGACAGCGGGTGCTGTTTTTATTTGAAAGGAGCTTCTATGAAAACGCAATCCACTCTGTCAAAGCTGGCACGCTATGCCGGCTTTCAAACCCTTGGCATGCTGGGGCTTTCCTGCTATATTTTATCGGATACCTTTTTCATTGCCGGGGCGCTTGGAGAGGAAGGGCTTGCCGCGCTCAACTATGCGCTTCCGGTCTATAATCTTCTGTTTGGCGCCGGCCTGCTGCTCGGCGTGGGCGGTGCTACCCGGTTCACCCTGTCGGCCGCCCGCGGCCAAAAGCGGGAGGCCCGCGGAGCGTTGGGCAGCGCCCTCTTTTACGGCCTGCTTGCAAGCCTTGTGTGCATGGCGGCCGGCCTTTTCTTTTCGGTGCCTCTGGCCGGATGGCTGGGTGCCGGAGAAGCCACCCGGTCCATGACCGCCCTATATATGAAAACCGTGCTGCTTTTTGCTCCTGCCTTTGTGCTTTATCATCTGTTTTCCGCCTTTGTGCGCAACGATGGCGCACCCCGGCTGGCCATGGCGGCCATGCTGATCAGCAGCTTTTCCAATATCCTGCTGGACTACCTGCTGATCTGGCGTCTCGGCCGCGGCATTTTCGGCGCGGCCCTCTCCACAGGGATCGCCCCATTGCTGGGGCTTGCGGTTCTGCTGTTGCGCCCGTTTCAAAAAGAAAGCTGTCTGAAGCCTTTATGGGGCCACCCCGCCCCGCTTTCGTTTCTGTGCGCCCCCGGCCTCGCGGCAGCGCTGGAAGAGCTTTCCGGCGGCCTGATCTTGCTGACCTTCAATCTGGTTATTCTCCGCCTGACCGGCGATACCGGCGTGGCTGCCTATGGCGTGGTCGCCAATCTGGGGTTGGTGGCAACGGCGCTTTTTTCCGGCATCGCGCAAGGAATCCAGCCCGTGGCCAGCCAAAGCTATGCCACCGGCCACCGGCGCTCCTTTCGGCTGGTACGCCGCTTCGGCCTCATCAGCGCGGGACTGCTGGCCGCCGTGCTGTATGCAGGCGTCTTCTTCGGCGGCACCCTGCTGGTTTCTCTGTTTATCCGGGAAGGAAGCGCGGCTCTTGCCGCCTTGGCCGGGCCGGGTTTGCGCCTGTATTTCACCGGCTTCTTTTTCGCCGGAATCAATCAGGTGGCTGCCTCCTTTTTAGGCGCCTCCGAGCAAGAAAAAAGCGCCTTTTTCATCGCCCTTCTGCGGGGGGCGGTGGCGCTGCTGCCGCTGCTTTTTCTGGGTGCCGCGCTCTTCGGCATGACCGGCGTCTGGCTGGCCTTTCCCGCGGCGGAAGCTGCCGCGCTGCTCTTTACCCTGCCGCTTCTTCGCAAAGCCGATCTGACCGCGCAAGCCGTTTGCCAGGGCTGAGCCCGCGCCCACAGAAAGCCGCAATTTTTCTTTTCCTGTGCTACTGAATCTATTTTTAAGAATCGATTTACTTTTTTATAAAAATCAATTTTTCTCTTTCTTTTTTTTGCGGTGCGGGACTTTTTTGACAAGCGGGGAGACGGTTTAAAAAGCACGCAGACAAGGACATGCTGCCTGTCGGCG
>CAYRYQ010000072.1:0-8651 GCA_964428505.1 uncultured Eubacteriales bacterium | reverse complement strand
TTCATCGACCAGGGCACATTGAACACATATTCCACAATCCGGTGATCGGCAAAGGGCACCCGGGCCTCCAGCCCGGAATACATGCTGGCCCGGTCCATCCGGTCCAGCAGGGTCTGCATAAACCATTTGATGTTGAGCCAGCCGATTTCCCGGCGCCGGGCCTCTTCGGGCGCTTCTCCCTCCAGAGGGGGCACCTGCCGGATGGATTCCTGATATTTTTCCGCCGCATAACGGGGAAGCTCCAGCGCCTGCGCCAGCGAATCATGCAGCATATATTCCCGCATGGTAAAATCTCTGGACCAGGGAAAGCCTTCCCCTTCCAGAAGATCCTGCCGATAAAACCAAGGATAGCCGCCGAAAATTTCGTCGGCGCATTCGCCGGTCAGCGCGACCTTATGCGTCTTGCGCACAAGGCGGCAAAAATACAAAAGGGAAGCGTCCACATCCGCCATTCCGGGCAGATCCTTGGCCAGCATCGCGTCACGCAGCCAATGTGCAAGAGACATCTCGTCGCATTCGAGATAGGTATGATCGGTCTGCAGATAAGCCTGCATTTTCTCAATAAACGGCCGGTCCCGCGCGGGCTGAAAGGCATTGGCTTCAAAATACTGGTCGTTGCCGGTGAAATCAAAAGAAAAGGTGTGCAGCCTGCTGTGGTTGCGCGTCAGAAAATCAGCCGCAACCGCGCTGACGATGCTGGAATCCACCCCGCCGGATAAAAAGCTGCAGACCGGCACATCGGAGATCATCTGCCGGGTAATGGCGTCTCTTACCAGAAAAGAAACGGTTTCCACGGTTTTTTCATAGGAGTCTGTGTGCGGACGGCTTTGCAGGGTCCAATAGGGTTCCGTCTGGAAGCCTTCCGGGGTCATCCATGCCAGATGTCCGGGCTTCAGCTCAGAGATTCCCTCAAACACGCCGCATCCGCTGGTGCGGGCAGGGCCGAGTCCGAAAAGCTCCCGAAAGCTGTTGAGATTGACGATCGGTTTTACTGCAGGATGAGCAAACAGCGCCTTGATTTCGGAACCGAAAATCAGGGTTTGCTGCTGTATGGAATAAAAAAGCGGCTTTACCCCTAAACGGTCCCGACAGAGAAACAGCTTTTTTTCCGCCTCATCCCAGATCGCGAAGGCATAGATTCCGTTGAGATATGAAGCGCATTCCTTTCCGTAAGCCATGTAGGCATAAAGAATGACCTCGGTATCGGTCGTGGTTTCAAAGTGATAGCCCTTGGCAAGAAGATCGCGCGTCAGCTCCTTTGTGTTATAGATTTCACCGTTATAAATAATGGCAAACTCCCGTCCGTTCTGCTGGCGAATGATCGGTTGGGTGCCCATGGCCAGATCCCGGATGGAAAGCCGTGTGTGGCTCAGCCCGATAAAGTCTTTTAAATATTCTCCGGTCTGATCCTGACCCCGGTGGGCGATCGCTTTGCGCATTTCAATCAATGTTTGGGTATTTTTCTTTGTATCGTGCTGAAAAGAATCCTGAAAACAGCAAAAACCGGCAATTCCGCACATAAACCGTCATCTCCCTTGAAAAAATAAGGGGGTTCCCGAAATACTCCGGAACCGGAGGAACCGAACCCCTGACACTGGTATTATTTATTTATATGCCGAAAGAAGGGGCGGATATACAAAGAGCACAGAAGGATTTCGGATGATCCTCATTGAAAAGTTTAGAAAAAGCCTTGACAAACCGTTCAAATTGCGCTATCTTACAAATGGACATTGTGAAAGCAGTGCTCTGAAATTTGCTTTTGGAAGGAGATGCCAGGCTTTGGACAGTAGTGCCCGAAGGTGCTTTGCAAAGAGAATGGAATTCACGGCGCGTTGGAATCGCTATCGGCATCCTTTGCCTTTGGCTTCATTTTGACGTGTGATTTTGCCGTTTAAGCCATCGTCTTTGCAGACGATGGCTTTTTCTTTTGAACTTTCGCGTTCGACTATGCAAGAAAAACCAATGATGCGTTTACAGTGAGGTGAGAAGAATGGACGTTGGCAGTAGCGGCGGTACGGCTCCGGAAGGGCGAAGGCGCCGCCATATTTTCAAAACAGAAAAGAGCTGCCTGCCAGCAGTCTGCTTCTGTTCGTTTTAATATATGGTCTGCTTCGCTTTTATGGGATCGCTGTGCCTCTTTCAAACAAAAGAAAACAAGGAGGAGCAACCCATGAATAAGATGATGAACAAGGATACAGCCCGGCGTGCCATGGTAGGCACAGAAAGCCGGGAAAGAATGATATTCGCAGCCAAAGCCACCGGGCAGGATCTGCTGCTGCGCCTGGGAACAGAACCGGGCGGATTGCCCGCGGATCGGCTGGAAGAGGCTTTGGATACGTATGGAAAGAATATTGTGACGACCGGGAAACGGCTGCCGCTCTTTCGCCGCATTGCTGCAGCGCTGATCAATCCGTTTACAGGCATTTTGCTGTTGCTGGCGGCGGTTTCAGCCGTCACGGACATCGCGTTAAAGCCGGCCGGGGAAAAGAACCCCACCACCGTGATCATCATTGCCGCGATGGTGCTGATCTCCGGTGTACTTCGTTTTACCCAGGAGACCCGCAGCGGTGCCGCAGCCGAACGGCTTTTGGGGCTGATTCGCACAACAACCTGCGTGGAGCGTCCGGAGACCGGCAAAATGGAGCTGCCGCTGGAAGAAGTGGCGGTGGGAGACTTCGTTTATCTGTCTGCGGGAGATATGATTCCGGCAGATGTGAGAATTCTTTATGCGAAGGATCTGTTTGTGAGTCAGTCCGCCCTGACGGGGGAGAGTGAACCGGTCGAAAAGCTCAGCATACCGGGCCCGGAAGGCGCCGGTGTGACTGATTACAGCAATTTGGCTTTTATGGGCAGCAATGTGGTCAGCGGCAGCGCAAAGGCGGTGGTGGTGGCCACCGGAAACGATACGTTGCTGGGCGGTATGGCCAAGGTGTTGGCTGTGAAGCCGCAGAAAACCAGCTTTGAGAAGGGGATTAACTCTGTTTCCTTTGTGCTGATCCGTTTTATGATGGTGATGGTGCCGATCGTTTTTGTGGTGAACGGCCTGACCAAAGGGAACTGGATGAGCGCGGCATTGTTTGCGATTTCTGTCGCGGTGGGGCTGACGCCGGAAATGCTGCCCATGCTGGTGACCACCTGCCTGGCTAAGGGCGCGGTGGCGATGTCTCATAAAAAGGTGATTATCAAGGACCTCAACGCTATTCAGAATCTGGGCGCCATGGATATTTTATGCACCGATAAAACCGGAACGCTGACCCGGGATCAGGTGGTGCTGGAGCGGCACCTGGATGTGATGGGCAACGAGGATCCCCGGGTACTGCGGCACGCATTTTTAAACAGCTTTTATCAGACGGGGCTGAAAAATCTGATTGATTTGGCCATCATTCGCCGGCAGCAGGAACTTTCCCCCACGACGCCGCAGCTGGCGGAGCTGGAGAACCGCTATCGGAAGCTGGATGAAATTCCATTTGATTTTGAGCGCCGGCGGATGAGTGTCGTGGTGGCAGATCAAAGCGGGAAAACGCAGATGATTACCAAGGGCGCGGTGGAGGAAATGCTTCACGTTTCCTCTTATGTTGAATATGACGGAAAAGTGGAGCCCCTGACCGATACGCTTTGCAAAAAGATTTTGAATCGGGCGGAAGCGCTGAACGAAGAGGGCATGCGGGTGATCGCTGTGGCTCAGAAAACCAATCCGGCGCCGGCCGGGCAATTCAGCGTTGCGGATGAGCGGGATATGGTGCTGATCGGTTATCTTGCCTTTTTGGATCCGCCCAAGGAAACCGCCCGGGACGCGGTGCGGGTGCTGAAGGGTTACGGGGTCAAGGTTAAGGTGCTGACCGGGGATAATGAAAGGGTAACAGGCTGCATCTGCCGCAAAGTCGGGATTCCGGTGCAGCAGTTGCTGCTGGGGCCGGAGCTGGAGCAAATGGACGATGAAACACTGGCGAAGCGCGTGGAAGAAACAACTGTTTTTGCCAAGCTTTCTCCCGCGCAGAAAGCCCGGGTTGTGGAAATGCTTCGGCAAAACGGCCATGTGGTCGGTTATATGGGCGACGGCATCAATGATGCCGCGGCCATTAAAGCATCCGATGCCGGCATCTCGGTGGATACTGCCGTTGATATCGCGAAGGAGTCGGCGGGGGTGGTGCTGTTGGAGAAGGATCTGATGGTGCTGGAGCGTGGGGTTCTGGAAGGCCGCAAGATCTATGTCAATATGATGAAATATATCAAGATGACGGTCTCCTCTAATTTCGGCAATATGCTGTCAGTGCTGGCTGCCAGCGCATTTCTGCCTTTTTTGCCGATGGCTTCCATTCAGTTAATTCTGCTGAATCTGGTGTATGATATCAGCTGCACGGCCATTCCATGGGATCATGTGGATGAGGCGTTTTTGCTTTATCCGCGCCGGTGGGATGCACCTTCTATCAGCAAATTCATGCTTTTTTTAGGACCGGTGAGCTCGGTTTTTGATCTGGTGACGTATGCTTTCTTATATTTTTTACTTTGTCCCGCCGTTTGTGGCGCGCATTTTCATCAAATGGCGGATCCTGCGATGCAGGCACGGTTTATCGCGCTGTTTCAAGCCGGATGGTTTGTGGAGTCCATGTGGAGTCAAAGCCTGGTGATCCATATGATCCGCACGCCGAAAATTCCGTTTTTGCAGAGCCGGGCTTCAATGCCGGTGCTGTTGTTTACCTTCAGCGGCGCCACGCTTCTGACGATTCTGCCCTTCACCCCGCTGGGTACCGCGGTGGGCCTTTCCGCGCTGCCCGCCGTCTATTTTGGATTTCTGGCGCTGGTGATTGTTTGCTATATGCTGGCGGCAACGGCGGCAAAGCGGCTTTATATCCGGCAATTCGGCACCCTTTTGTGAAAACAATCGGCCTATATTCTGATAAAGAAAAAAGGGGCTGCTGCAAAATTTTCGTTTTGCAGCAGCCCCTTTTCTTTTTATTCGTGTTTATTTGTGGCAGCAATCTCCATGGCAGCAATCTCCGGATTTCTCGCAGGCGATACAGCTTTCGCCGGCAGTGGCTTTTACTGCGTATTTGATGGGAATGCGGATTTTCAGCTTCTGCGTTACAACGATGCAGCAGCTTTCTGAACATTCACAACACTCGCAAACGATATAGGGATCGCCGCAGCATTCGGTTTCGATACGGCCGATCTCCGGACAGGGCTTTAATTCGACAGGCAGGTCGATTTCAACCAGCTGAAATCCGGTTTTGTCGCAGCAATCGATCGGGCGGCAGGGCTGGGTTCCGATTTTGATATTGTCATTGGTCATCATGGTGTTACCTCCTTTATAATTCGGTCAATACTATTCTATTTACAAATTGAAAAGTTGTCACTGTTTTGTTTTTTTATTTTCTTTTTTGAAAACGGAATCCGGTTCAATCCGGTTTTTTTTTGTGCATTCCGTAACGATATTACCGATTAAATTATTAATTTGTAGTAGAAAATAACGCTGGTAATATTCCGATTAATATTGTATAATAAATAAAAAAGATGGAAAGGGATCAATATGAGGCGATGGACGCTGACAGCGGCACAAAGGCAGCAGCTGAATCAGGAAATTGTGGGGCAAAGTCTTCCTGCTGCGCATGTGCTATCTGTAATGATTGCTCTGTTTGAACTGATGATGATCATTCGTTCCCAGTTCTGTGCTGATTCTCTTGCGTTTAAAAGACCGATTTATTTGTGGCTTTATCTGCTGCTCTTTCTTTTGGCACTTGTGGCGGTTCTGCTTTTTGAATATGCAAAATACACGGAGAAAACAATGCGGTGGATCATGCCGGTTTTTGCAGGAATCCTGCTATTCTGGTCCGCCGGGATTGCGGTGCTGGATTTATCGCGGGGGGATAGTTCGATCGTTTTTGTCATCACAATTTTCGGCGTGGCCGGAGTGGTATTCCTTTATCCCCTGGAGTCCTGGCTTTTATTTTTGGGGGCCTGTTTATTTTTGTGTCTATCTTTATATTTTTATCATCGAAACACGTTGCAGTTGGTGTTTTATTTAAACGTGACGGTGGTTTTGGCAATTGCATTGTCTATCTCAGTGATTAAGTATCGAACGCAAATCAATGAATTTTTTTATAAGAAGCAGCTGGCCGAAAAAAACCAACGGCTGCATGTGCTGGTGGATGAGTTGAAGCGTATGTCGGCAATGGATGAGCTGACAGGATTAAAAAACCGGCTGACCATGGATCAGGTTTTTTCCGATATGATGCATGCGCTGCAGCAAAAGGAACGGCCTTTCTCCGTTGCGATGCTGGATCTGGATGATTTTAAAGCAGTGAACGATACCTATGGGCACACAGTGGGGGACCACTGTTTAAAGGGAGTGGCAGAGATATTGAAAAACGTGCTGTCTGCGGAGTATCTGTTTCGGTTTGGCGGCGAGGAATTTTTGGCATTAATGGATTTGAATGCGGCTGAAGCCGGAGCGGTGATGGAACAAGCGCGGGATCAGATCGAAAAGATGCGGATCGGAGCGGTGCGCCTGAGCGTAAGTATCGGGCTGGTGACCCGGATACCAAGAGCCGGCGAAACGGTAAAGGATTATATCGACCGCGCGGATCAGGCGCTCTATCGATCCAAAACCAATGGGAAAAATTGTGTAACGGCAGGTTGAGCGTTGAAAGAGGAGGCGAAGAATTGAAGAACGCCTTTTTTATGCTATTTTTAAAAAAATACTTCCATCCGATGAAAAAAACAGTATAATAAAAGAAATGTGTACGGATCAACGGGAGGATTTTTTATGCAGTTTCGCTTGGCAACATTAGCGGACGCGCCTGCTCTTTGCCGGTTGAGATGGCTGCATGCGATCGAAGAGCAGCCTCGGAAGGAACAGGATCGTATCGCCTTTGAACAGCGCTTTTGCGTTTTTTTACAGGATTATTTAGGAAACGGATATTGTTGCTTTGTGGCGGAAGAGGCCGGGGAGATTGTGGCCAATATCTATCTCTATCTGTTGCCGCGGGTACCTCTTCCTGCAGAGGAACCGGAACAGATCGGCTATATTACCAAAGTGCACACGTTGGCGCAATACCGTAATCAGGGGTTAGGCAGCCGCCTGATGGAGCGGGTGCGCTCTTATGCAAAGGAGCAGGGGTGCTCCTTGCTGTTTGTCTGGCCGAGCAAGCGTGCCGTTCCCTTTTATCGCCGGAACGGTTTCGGCGATACGGAATTGCTGGAAGGTTTGCTTTAATGGAGCAGAAGAGGAGAGAAAGGGGCAGCGTTTGATGATCGGAGATTGGTTTCAAATCCATTTTTCATTTTCCGCATGGGGACTGCTGATTCTTGTTTTGCCGCTGCTTCCGAATATTATTTGGTTTCTGGTTCCATCCCACCGGTATCCGGCTCAGGCGCTGCGTGTCGGAAAATTCTGGGAGATCGGGGAACAGGGTATGCGGGTTTTGCTGATCGCAGGATTTTTATTTTTAGACAACAGGCCGACTGCAAGCAACTGGTTTTTAGCGGCGGCACTGCCGTTTCTGGTGGCATACGATTATTGCTGGGTGCATTATTTTTTGAAAAGATGTGATCCAAATGTGTTTCGTGAAAAATTGCTGGGGATTCCGGCGCCCATGGCGCTTTTCCCCGTTCTCTATTTTATGATGACGGCGCTTTGGTTTCAAAACGGCTGGTTGGCCGCGGCTGCCTTGCTGTTCGGCGCTTTTCATTTGTGCAACGCGCTGCGGGTGGATGGTCGGCTCCGATAACGCGCCGGTGGGTCAGCGGGGGCCAAGAAGAGCCACGTCTGCGCGCCGCTAACGGAAGGACACTTTTTTATATGCGCCGGGGCTCAGCCCGGTGGCGTCTTTGAAAACTTTTGAGAAATATTGCGGGGTGTCATAGCAAAGCAGCGCCGCGACCTCCGCCACAGTGCGCTCCGGTTCTCTTAAAAGGCGTTTGGCCTCGCTCATCTTCAGAGCCCGGTAGTACTGCATGATACTCATTCCGGTTTCTTCCCGGAACAGGCCGGAAAGATGCGTTTTTCCGTAGTGGAAATGTTCCTCCAGCTCCGCAACAGAAAGGGTGCCGTAAACGCTCCGGTTGAGAAAAAGCACAAGCTCCCCGGGCAGATCCTGCCTTCCAAGCGCGGGCGGCGCGCTTGTCTGCAAGCGGAAAAGCAGAATGAGCAGCTGCTCCAGATTGAGGCGGATCAACTGATTGCCTCCGGCAGGCGCATCCGAAAGCGGATAGAGCCCTTCCACCTCCATATCATAGCAGGCGCTGGCCTCATGGATCATCCCCGCGATCAGCGATTTCAGCCTTGCCGGCAGCCGCAGGGCAAGATCCCGAAAGTGCTCCATGGCAGGGGAGGTACAGGTGAAGGAAATAATAAAAATATGGGCTTGCTCTCGGCCGTTTCCTTCCGCAAAATGAAAGACGTCGGGGGCGTGAAACAGCAGCGTGCCGGCCGGCACTTCCTGCACCGTTTCTCCGTTGCGGGCCCGGATGGCGCCATCGTCCACATAGACCAGCTCCCAAAAGGGGTGGGACTCCCCCGCGAATTGATAGCCGGCATCAATTTCATAATAGTGGATGGTCACAAGATCCCGCACCCGGAAGAGCGGCTTTGATTTTTGATGAAGAAAATTCATATTGGATACCTCGAACAAAATAACCCTTTTTGTGAACAA
>CAYRYQ010000071.1:0-8777 GCA_964428505.1 uncultured Eubacteriales bacterium | reverse complement strand
AACTCTCCTCCTTTTTTTAGCGCCGCACATTCCCGCTCAGTCCCGTTTTCTCTTTTTTCTGTCATCAGCGTCAAGGGCCAATCCCAAAAAAAGTCCGACAGAAAGCCCCAGGCACAGGCCAACTGCCATCTGATCCAGCGATAATCCGATCGACAGACCCACGCTCATCCCCAAACACATATAAATGGACATCCAGGCAGTCTGTGGTTTTTCAAGCTCAAAAAGCAATTTCCCGTCTTCATTTCCGGCCTGCTTAAAGCCACATTGTTCGAGCACCTTTTGGAAGGTTTCGTCCCCCGGCTCTGATTTTATTCTTACAAAATAGATCTCCTTTGAGAATGCCCAATCGCAGAATGCTTTCAGGGCTTCGGCCGCTTCGTTTGGATCCTGCTCATTGATCAACGGCTCATAATGAACTTCAATCTCATGCCGATCATTGGCAGGCCCGCAAAAGCCAATGATTCCGATTGATTTTGTTTCATTTTTTAAAGTAATTTGCCAACAAGTATACCAGAGCATATTCTCCGGATGAGCGCGGCACTGCCGGTGCAGCTCACAGTATTTTGCATGGAGGTTTCCCTCGTCTGACGAAAGGCTCATCGCCTTATTCTGCTTATCCCGGCCTTCACACAGCAAAGCCATCTGTTCCGCCGACAACGGAACCAGCCGCAGCCGCTTTGTTTTTAATTCCATGGCAACCTCCGAAATCGGTAATCACTAAGTGTTCTTTTTCGCTTTCTTTAATTATTATAGCACAAGGAGATCCATTTGTCAGGCATCAACGGAATCTAAAATACAGCGCCATCGTCGGGAACCATCCGTCGCTTTCAAAGCGACTGCCCAAATGAATTTCAGCGGATTTTTCCTTTTCACTTGCTTTGTTTGGCCGCATGTTCTAAAATAATAAGAGAGACGATTAAAAAAGCATTTTTTCTGCAAGATTGATCAGGCCGGTTCGCCACCCTGGATCTTCCCCGTTTCATGATCGTCCCCATCCATAAAAAAGGAGCCATAAACCTTGGAAAATGCAAACAAAACTCTACGCTCCCGGCTGATCTCCCTGCAGGATCTGAACTACAGGGACTTTCAGTGCAAATTGATGCCAACCGTAGACCCGTCAACCGTTATCGGCGTGCGCACACCGGAGTTGCGAAAGCTGGCAAAAGAATGGAGCAAAACAGCGGAGGCCTCGGCATTTTTGGAGAGCCTTCCCCATCTGTATTATGAAGAAAACAACCTGCATGGCCTTTTGATTGAACAGTGCGGAGATTACCGCGCCTGCATTGCAGCACTGGACGCATTTTTGCCCTATGTAAACAATTGGGCGACCTGTGATCTGATGAGCCCAAACATCTTTAAAAAACATCTGCCGGCGCTTCTTGAAAAGATCAAAGAATGGCTGCGCGCAGACCACCCTTACACCGTTCGCTTCGGCATTAAAATGCTGATGCGCTTTTTTCTGGAAGAGCAATTCCAGCCGGCGTACCCGGAGATAGTGGCCGGTGTACACACGCAGGAATACTATGTCAATATGATGATCGCCTGGTATTTTGCCACTGCGCTGGCCAAACAATATCACACCGCTCTGCCCTTTATAGAACAGCACCAATTGGATCCCTGGACACACAACAAAGCCATTCAGAAAGCAATCGAGAGCTACCGGATCAGCGATGAGAAAAAAGCGTATTTAAAAACTCTAAAATATCAGTCTCCGCGCGCGCCCAAGTGTGCGGGAGCACCCACTGTTTGAGGCCGAATATGAAAAATGCGAAAAAAGTATGGCCTTTTCTGTTACGCGATCCTGTTCTGTTTGCCGCTGCGGTGGCCGCCCTGGTCTCCGCTGTATTCGTGCCTCCGTCCATGGCGTATTATACGTATCTGGATCTGCGCGTCATCAGTCTGTTGCTTTCCCTGATGCTGGTTGTGGCCGGTTTGGAAAAAGCCGGCCTGTTCAACTTATTAACGGCGCAGTTGCTCAAGCGGGTCCATACCACAAGCAGGCTTGCCTTTATTCTGGTCGGCCTCTGCTTTTTTTGCAGTATGTTCATCACCAATGACGTGGCGCTGATCACCTTTGTTCCTCTGGGAATCATGCTGCTGACGCAGACCCATAACCAAAAGCTGCTGATTCCGGTCATTGTGTTACAGACTTTGGCCGCAAATCTCGGAAGCATGCTCACCCCACTTGGCAATCCGCAAAATCTTTATTTATACGCACTGTCAAACATGACCATCTGGCAGTTTTTGCGGATCATGTGGTTCCCGACAGCACTATCGCTGTTACTGCTGGCTGCAGCCCTTTTTCTGATCAAGCCGGAATCGGTAACGGCCTTGCCTGAACCGCGGAATAAAAACATCCGGTTTTCAAAAATGATCCCATTTGTTTTTCTGTTTTTGTTGTGTTTGCTGAGCGTATTACATCTTCTTTCATACGTTGTTACCCTTGCGGCCGTTCTGGCAGGCGTGCTGATTCTTGACCGGACAATCCTGTTTCGCGCCGATTACGGCCTGCTTCTGACCTTTGTTTTTTTATTCATATTGATCGGAAACATCAAAAGCCTTCCCGCTGTCAGCAACGTGCTTTCCTCCATCGTCTGCGGTCAGGAGCTGACCGCCGGCATTCTGCTCAGTCAGGGAATCAGCAATGTGCCGGCCGCAATGCTCCTGTCAAAATTCACAGAAAATTACCAAAGGCTGCTGCTCGGAGTGAATCTGGGCGGGCTCGGAACGATGATCGCATCCATGGCCAGCCTGATTTCCTACAAGCTTTACGCGCGCACAATCCATGCGCAAAAGCGAAAATATTTTGCGGTGTTTACCGCGGTAAACATTCTGTTCCTCACTGTTCTGTGGTATATGGTGCAATAACAGAGGATCCCGCAATAACAGGTGCAGCGCGCTAAAAACCATACCTGCCTTATTAGATCTGATCCAGAAAGCGCAAAAAGGCCGTTTGCCCTTCCTGGGTCATTTTATAGACCCCCGCATGCTCCAGCACCTTGCAGAAAACCTGCCCGATCTCCTCAAACAGAATCTCCATGGCGTTCTGTGCGGAAAACTCCGGATACCGGGCCAGAATGTCTTGTGCCCACGCGGCGTGTTTTGCCGTTTTTTCCTGCTTCAGCAAATCTTCGCCCGCCAGCATTTGCTGGGTCAGCAGCTCCATTTCCTCTTTCAGCCGGGCAGGAAGCACCGCAAGGCCCATCACTTCGATCAGGCCGATGTTTTCTTTTTTTATGTGGTGCAGCTCCTCGTGGGGGTGATAAACCCCCAGCGGATGAAGCGGTGTGGTCATGTTATTCCGCAACACCAGATCCAGCTCATAACGCCCGTCCCGCATGCGGGCGATCGGTGTAATGGTATTATGGGGCTCTCCGTCGGTTTCGGCCAGAATAAAAGCCTCCTGATCGGTATACCCGCGCCACGCCGACAGCACCTTTCCGGCAAGCCGGGTAAGGGCTAAGCGATCGGCGCTTTGAAGCCGCAGCACCGCCAGCGGCCACGCCACGATTCCCGCATCCACCTCCGGAAAGTCTGGGAAGTGATAGCGGCACGCCACCAGCGCTTTTTCCATCGGGAAGGTAAACCGGCCGCCCTGATAATGTTCGTGGCTTAAAATAGAGCCGCCGACAATCGGCAGATCGGCATTGGAGCCCACCATATAATGCGGGAACAGCTCCAAGAAGTCCAAAAGCTTTTCAAACGTTTGCTCATCAATCTGCATGGGCTGGTGGCGATTATTGAGCAAAATGCAATGCTCATTATAATAGACATACGGGGAATATTGAAAGCTCCATTCTTCCCCATGCAGCGTCAAGGGAATCACCCGGTGATTTTCCCTTGCGGCAGTGCGGATACTGCCCGCAAAACCCTCGTTTTCCCGGCAGAGCGCACATTTCGGGTAAACGGCGGGCGGCGCGGTTTTGGCCGCCGCGATCGCTTTGGGATCTTTTTCCGGCTTAGACAGGTTAATGGTGATCTCCAAGGTGCCATATTTCGTTTTGGTCTGCCACTTCAAATCCTTTTCCACCCGATAGCGGCGAATGTAATCGGTATCCTGCGAAAAACGGTAAAAAAAGTCGGTTGCCTCTTCCGGCGCGCGTTGATACAGCGCGCGAAACCGGTCGATGACAAAAGAGGGTTTCGGCGTCAGGAGTCCCATCAGGCGGGTATCAAACAGATCCCGATACGTCACCGTGTCTTCTTCCAAAACTCCTCTGGCGGCCGCGTCATCCAGCAAAACCGCCAACACCGCTTCCAGCGGTTCCTCCGCCGTTTTTACTTCCTTTGCGTCATATCCATCCAGGCCCATCAGATCCAGAATCTGATTGCGGGTAAAGACCACATCGCGCGGATCCAATAATCCGCGCTCCACGCCATATTGCAGCAGCACTTCCACGTATTTTCTCATTATAGACACTCCCTTAAGACAATATCGTTAAATATTTTATCATATTGGTTTGTAAAATGAAACTTCTTTTATAAAAACCTTTACTTTATAGGCAAACTTTGTTAAAATGGCTGCAGAAACTGAACCGATAAAGGAGTTTTTTCAATGAATTTCCCCGATCAAGCCAAAAAAATATACCCGGCGTACAGCTGGGGTGCGCAGCAGGCACGTTATACCCGTGCCGCGTCCCGCTTTGAAGCGCTGCTGGGCTACAAGCACCAGATGATTTTCTCCGCCCCCGGCCGCAGCGAAATCTGCGGCAACCACACAGACCACAATATGGGCAAGGCCATCGGCGCCTCCATTGATCTGGATATCTTAGCCATGGTTGCCCCCCGGCAGGACAACCGGATCCGGGTGCTGGCGGACGGCTTCCCGCCCGTGGAAATTTCCTGCCGGGAAACAGCGCTGCGGGAAGAGGAAAAAGGAGATTCTGCCGCACTGCTGCGGGGAATTGTGGCCAAAATGCAGGAAAAGGGCTATCAAGCCGGCGGATTTGACGCCTATACCACCAGCAATGTGCTGAAAGGATCCGGCCTCTCCTCTTCCGCCGCTTTTGAGGTGGAAATGGTTTCCATTCTGGATCACCTCTATAATGACGGCAACATGGATCCGAAAGAGATGGCCACGATCTCTCAATATGCCGAAAATGTCTATTTCGGCAAAGCAAGCGGCATGCTGGATCAGCTTTCCTGCGCATACGGCGGCATGATTGCCATTGATTTTCAAGATCCGAAATCCCCCGCCGTAACCCCGATCCCCTTTGATTTTGCGCAAACCGGTTACCGGATGGTCATTACCGATGTGCACAGCGACCATGCGGATCTCACCGCAGACTATGTAGCCATCAAGTCTGAAATGCAGGCTGTCGCAAAATTTTTCGAGCAAAAATACCTAAGAGAAGTAGATCCCGCGCAGTTTAACGCCCGGCTGCCGGAGCTGAGAGAGGCACTGTCGGAACGGGCGCTGATCCGCGCCTTGCATTTTTTCAATGAAAATCAACGGGTAGACGCGGTCGCAGACGCCCTGAAGCTGGGGGACTTTGAGGCATTCAAGCGCATCGTGGTGGACTCCGGCAATTCCTCGTTTATGTATCTGCAAAACATTTATTCCGACCGTTCCCCCACCAGGCAGGCCATCAGTCTGGCGCTCTGCGTCACCCAGAACATGCTAAAGGGCAGCGGTGCCTGGCGGGTTCACGGGGGTGGCTTTGGCGGCACCATTCAGGCCTATCTGCCGGAAGCGCTGGTCGAAGCCTATACCGGTGAAATGAACCGTATTTTTGGCGAGGGCAGCGCTTGTATCCTGCAGATCCGCCCCTGCGGACCAACACGCATCCTCTGAACCTTTCCGGCATAACATAAAAGCGGCCTGAGTCCAACAAATCCCGTTGGTCTCAGGCCGCTTTTATGCTTTTTTCATTCCTGCTCCAGCGCTAAGATCTGCCGCTTACGCGTAAGCCCGCCCGCATAACCGGTCAGGTTTCCCTTCGCGCCGATCACCCGGTGACAGGGAATCAGGATGGAGATGGGATTATGGGCAACTGCGCCGCCCACCGCTCTTGCAGAAACCGGTTTTCCGCTTTTTCCAGCCAAACAACGCGCCAGCTCCCCATAAGTTGTGACGGTTCCGTATGGAATTTCCAAAAGTGCGCGCCACACCGCCTGTCGGAAAAGAGATCCGCGGGGAGCAAGCAGAATCGTCCCGGCGGGCCTTTTCCCTTCAAAATAAGCTGAAAGCCATCCTTTTGTCTGCTCCAAAACGGATGAAACCCCTTCCCGGGCCAAGGGATCCAAGGTCTCTTTGAAATACCGCTGCTCTTCCAGCCACAGACCGGTCAGCGATTCTCCTTCCCCCGCAATCGTCAGCTCTCCGACCGGAGAGCTCATTTTACAGTAAAATGTCATGTTTTCTTCCCTCTTTGCCAAAGCTGCTGTCAACCCCTTGCAGAACGCGGCTCTTTCGCATGGCGCGGGTATTTATGTATCGCTCTCAGCCAGCGCCATCCACTCCTCTGTTTTCTCATCCTGCTGCTTTTTAAGCTTTTCCAGCTCCAGGCAGGATTCTTCCAGCTCTTTATAATCGATCGCGCCGGCGCCCATTTGTTCATGCAGGGCCGCGATTTGCGCTTCGCCTTCCTGCAGTTCCCGCTCCAATCGGGTGATCTGCTGCCGGTGCTGAGCGGCCCTGGCGCGTTCCTGCCGGTTCTGATAGCCGCCGCTGGTCTCTTTTTTCGCTACCGGCTTAGACGCTTCGCTTTTGGGCTCTTCCGCCCAATAATCCTCCAGAGAGCGAAGCGGCGCAAGCCCCTGAGGGGTCAGTTTATAGATCTTCGTTGGCACATGGGAAAGAAAATAGCGGTCATGAGAAACCACCAGCAGATTTCCCTCAAAACGTGTGAGGCTCCTCTCCACTTCTTCTCGGGCAGGGAGATCCAGATGATTGGTGGGCTCGTCCATCAGCAGCGTATTGCATCGCTCCAGCATCAGCAAAGAAAACTGCAGTCGCGCCCGTTCCCCACCGCTTAAAGAGCCCACCTTAAGCTCCGCCTCATCTCCCAAAAAAGAGACCATTGCCAAAGCGGCACGCAGCTGCTGATAAGAAAGCAGCGGAAAACGATTGCCGAGCTCTTCCAACACCGAACGGTTGCCGTCTTCAAAATCAATCGCCTGTCGGAAAAAGCCCCTTTGAATATTGGCACCCCAGCGCACGGTTCCGGCCACCGGCAGAAGCTCTCCCATCAACGCAAGCAACAGCGAGCTTTTCCCGGTTCCGTTGTCTCCCACAATGGCGATCTTTTCGCCCTTTTGCATCCGAAAGGAAAGCGCGGAAAACAATCGGTGCCCCTCCCCCACTTCCACCGCCAGATCGCGGCACTGCAGCACATCGTTGCCGCCGGGCTGATCCAGAGGGAATTTCAGCGTCAGCTTCCGCAGCACCGCCCCGGGCTTCTGGATCCGCTCCATACGCTCCAGCTGATTGCGCCGGCTTTTGGCCATCGCGGCGGTAGAGGCGCGCGCAAGATTTTTATCAATGTATGCCGTAAGCTTTGCCACCTCTTTCTCCTGCTGCTCATACAGGCGGGTCTGCTCCTTCAAGGTCTGAGCCTTTTGCTCTTTATAAGCGGAATAATTCCCCGTATAGCAGCGCAAAGCGCCCGCTTCCAGTTCCCAGATTTCCGTTGCGGCGCGGTCCAGAAAAAAGCGATCATGAGATACCACGATCACAGTTCCTTTATACGTGTTAAGATACCGCTCCAGCCAGTTGAGTGTCTTAAAGTCAAGATGATTGGTGGGCTCGTCCAGCAGCAGCAGGTTCGGCTGCTCCACCAATAGCTTGCAAAGCGCAAGGCGCGTCATTTCCCCGCCGGAGAGTGCGTCCACCCGCATGGAAAGATCCCGCCCGGAAAAGCCCATGCCCGAGAGCACTTTCTGGATCCGCACATCGATCTGGTAAGCATCGGTGGCATCAATCAACGCCTGCAGCCGGGCATATTCCTTCGGATCGGTGGTCTGAGACAAACGCTCAATAGCCTCCAGCCCCTCATGCGCCACATAGCGCAGCTCCTCGATAATGGAGCGGCTGCCGGAAAGACCGCTGTTTTGTCTTAAGTAACCGGTTCGGGTCTTCGGATGAAAGGAGACCGTTCCGTCCGTCGGAGCAAGCTGCCCCGAAAGGACATTCAGCAAGGTGGATTTTCCGGCGCCGTTGCTTCCGATCATTCCGATGACCGCCTGCTCCGGGCAGGCGCCGCTCAGCCCCTTCAGAATAGCCCGTTCTCCGAATTCCACCGTTAAATTTTGGAAGGTTACAATCGTCATCTAACCCTCCAATATATAGACGCTGAGCGTCTCTCCCATCGGTTGAATATGGGCCAGTTTCAGCCCCATCTTCTGATAAAACGCAATATTATCCGGATTATAGATTTCCACAATACCCTGCTTTTTTGTTTCCCCAGCAATCCGCAGAAATGCCTGAACCAGCTGTTTCCCAACGCCCTGCCCCTGCATTTCCGGACGCACGGTCAAAAGATCCAGCACCAGATAATCCTGATAAAACTGCGGCGCCACCGTTGTGCTGATCTGCTCATAGACCTTTTCCAGCGGAAACGGCAGAATCAGCCGCTCTTTCCCGGCGGCGGTACTGGGGCAGATGCACATGGCGCCCGCGTCATCCTCCCGCTTGAGTACGATCAATTCCTCCCAGAAATCAGTCAGATACTTTCTGAAAATCTGCAGCAGAAAAGAGGGCCGGTCTGCTTCATAGGGAATATAATGGCAATACAGCGGGTCTTTCACAAAGCCTTCTGCGAAAAGTGCGCTCAGTG
>CAYRYQ010000070.1:0-8930 GCA_964428505.1 uncultured Eubacteriales bacterium | reverse complement strand
TTGCCGCATAAAATCCACTTTTTGCTTACGGCGTCCTGGCCGCCTTACCATATCGACATACGCCTGCAGGCAGCGAGATCCTTGTCTGCGTGCCCTTTAAACAGGCTCGAGAGCTTATCGTAAAACGCTTTTTTTGTCAAGCTGAAGGGGCGGACAACCGCAAGGTTGTCCGCCCCTTTTTATGCTATTTTCCGTTAACCGGGACCAGCCGGCCCAACAGTACGAAGCGTTCGTTCTCTCTCCGGTTGGTGCAGGTGGAAAGCAGCAGCAGCGCATCGGTGCCCTCCACACGCACGCCGGTATCGATCAGCGAGCGCTGCTGCATCGCGGCGGCATACGCCGCCTTTTCCTCTGCGGAAAGGGCAAAGCGATAAACGCTGCCGTCTTCGGCATCGGCAAGCAACGCGGCGACCCATTCCACCCGCGCGCTGCCTTCCGGTGTTTGATACCAGCCGGTTTGATGGGCTTCAAAATAATCGGGCTTCTGATAGCGCATCAAATCGGCAAACATCTTGCCGTTCATCAGATTGTGCCCGTAAACAACGGTGATCCCGCTTCCCTCTTCGCAGCGCGCGTCTGCAAAGAGGCTGCCGTATTTGCTCACGGTTCCGTCCGGCAGGTGGTTGAGATAATAAGCGTTGTCCTCCCCTTGCATCACCGGATAGCTGACAGACGTATCGGGGATAAAAAGCCAGCCGGTCACCTGCGGATTGATCGCCCGCAGAGCGGCAAAATCCACCTGAAGCGGGGGCGCCTCCTCGGCCGGCGCGCCGAAGTCTGCAAGCAGCACCTTTTCGGTCACCGCCTGAGTCAGCTTTTCGTAGGCCGTTTGCCCCTTCCGGTAAGCAAGCAGCTCTTTGGTCAGCAATCCTGCGCTGATCAGGAAAATCAGAGCCAGCAGCAGCAACAGGCCGTCGAATAAACGCTCTTTCCTGGTCTTGTTCTTAAATTTCATTGCCGCCTCTTGGGATCTGATCGCGCATCACAAACAGGAATAAGCCCTGCAAAGGAATTCCGATCACTGTTCCAGCCAACGAGAGGATCCAATAGGATCTGTTTTTGCCCAAAAGGCGGTAAAGAGCACAAAATTCCAGGACGCGGATCCATAAATAAAGACCGGCCACCAAGAGGAAGCAAAACAGCGTCAACAGCTTTAAAAACAGCAGCGTCCGACCGTCATAGGCGCCCGCAAGACCGGCGGCCAACCAGATGACAGCCGCCACAAAAGAAAGGCTCCCGGCGAGCCACCACCAAAGCAGCTGCTCCACCCGCCTTGCGGCCCGCTTCATACCGGCAATCCGCATGAGATAATAGATCTGCACACCCGGAAGGAAGGCAAATCCATACGGGCGCACGCGCCGCCGCCTTCCCATCCGCCAAAGCCCCAGACTGCCAAACAAATAACATACCAGAAGAAAAACCCCGGCACTCATGGCAAAGGTCATCAATACCTTTCCCGTCATCGGCTGGCGCAAAAAATCAATCAGCTCTGTTACCTTCTGCATACGGTTTCTTTCTGCTCCTCTTATTTATTCAAGGCTCTTTGCAGCCAGATTTGCCCGATCTCCAGCGCTTCGTATAAGCTGGCTTTCTCACTTTTTTTCTTGGAACGTTCAAAAAGCGGCACCCGCTCATCCGTGGAAAGAAGCTCCACCGTCACCTGCGTCGGCAGCGCATCCGGCGTTTCATCCGTTTTCAGAATATGAATAAAAACCACATACGCGTCCTTGGGATTTCCATAATAAATATCACGATCGCAACGCACCAGCGGATAGCCCTGATAGGACATAAAGGGCAATGATTCTTTTTTCATCGTAGACATACGTAAATTCCTCCTTATAGTGAAATAGTCCGGCAATTACTTGCCGGAACGGTCTTGTGTATTTATTGTATCATACCAAAGGACAAATGTAAATATACATTTTGCCTGCAAATAAACCGCGAACTGCCGCTTCCCATGCAGCGCTCCACGGTCAAAATCATGTTTTTTGCACCTTTTAAATCCCATTCCGTAAAATGGAAAGAAAGGAGAGCCACTATGGATGATTTTGAATTGCGGGATATGCTCACGCCTCCCATGCGTTACCATGCGGAAGCTTTGGACGCCCCTGTTATCAATAATAACGTAACCGCCAAACCCATGGATGGAATGGTTCTTGCCATGGCCTATGTTCCCATGCAGAGCTGGCAGGATCTGTATGAGCCCGAAGAAGCCATGCCGATCGGCACCATTTTCAAGCAACTGAATCTGCCTTTTGAAGGAGGACGTAACCGGTGAATGATCAAGAGAATATGATGAATGCCGTTTATACCAATGGATTTGCGGTAGACGAAGCCCGGCTGTTCTTAGACACCCATCCGGACAGCAAGGAGGCCATGGATTACTACCAGCAAAAGATAGAGCTCTATCAGAAAGCCATGCAGAATTATGAGGCAACCTATGGCCCCATTAGCCAAAATGGCGGCATCATGGACGGAAGATGGGCCTGGGCGGAAAACCCGTTCCCCTGGGAAGGAGGAATGTAAACCTATGTGGAACTATCTGAAACGTTTACAATATCCTGTCAATATCCAAAAGCCGGACGCCCGCATGGCCAAATTAATTATCAGCCAATTCGGCGGCCCGGACGGAGAGCTTGGCGCCTCTCAGCGCTATTTATCCCAACGCTATGCGATGCCCTATAATGAAGTCTGCGCCACCCTTACAGATATCGGCACGGAAGAGCTGGCGCATATGGAAATTGTTTCCACCATCGTGCGGCAGCTGCTGCGCGGCCTGACCGCAGGCGAAATTGAGCAACAGGGCTTCGCCGATTATTATGTGGACCACACCGCCGGTGTGTGGCCCCAATCTGCAGGTGGTATTCCCTTTACCGCCACTGAGTTTCAGTCCAAGGGAGATCCGATTACCGATCTGACCGAGGATCTGGCCGCGGAGCAAAAGGCCCGCACCACCTATGACAACCTGCTGCGGCTGGTGCGTGACCCGGATGTCCGGGATCCGCTGAAATTTTTAAGAGAACGGGAGATTGTGCATTTTCAGCGGTTTGGTGAAGCATTGGGTCAGGTGCGCTCTCATCTGGACAGCAACAACTATTACCGCTTTAACCCGGCGTTTGACATGGAGCAGGGTAAAAAATAAAAGCGGCTTTCCCCTGAATCAAACGCAAAAGCACCCTTTTTATGATTTTATCCTCATAAAAAGGGTGCTTTTTTATGTATGCAAAAATAAAAGCGCCTGCAAAATGCAATGATATCGGGTGGTATTTATTTAAATACCCCTTCCCCTGCCACCGCTGCCGGCGTAGCGATTTTTCTGGAAAATGTATGCTTTTTCTCCATTTTTCATATACTTTTAGAAAGAAACGGAGGTGTACTACATGAAAAATAAGTGCCTGAAATGGGTTCCTCTGCTCGTTAGCATCCTGATCAGCCTCGGGGTCGGCGAATGTTCTGCGCTTCTGGCCGGAAACAGCATGAAGATTTATCAGCATCTCACGCTCCCCCCGCTTTCCCCGCCGGGCATTGTGTTCCCCATTGTCTGGTCGGTTCTCTATCTGCTGATGGGTATTTCCGCGTACCTGATTGACCGTTCCGACACGATGCATAAAAAAAGCGCGCTGACCCTCTATGGAATCCAGCTGCTCCTGAACGGGCTTTGGTCTCTGTTTTTCTTCCGACTGGAAGCGTTTGGGTTTGCCTTTATTTGGCTGGCTGTGCTCTGGGTATTTATCGCCGCAACCATACGCGCCTTTGATCCGATCAAAAAATGGGCGGCCCTTCTGCTGATTCCTTATCTGCTCTGGGTCACCTTCGCCGGCTATCTGAATTTTATGATTTATCGCTTAAACGGATAAAAATGCAGCCAGGGGCTCCCGCACAAAACAGGGCCCCTGGTTGTTTGCTTCAGGGAAAATCCTCCACCACTTTTGCAATCGTATCTAAAAAGCCTTGTTCCCCAAAGGTATTGAATTTCCAAAACATCGCCTGGCTGCCGCCGGACGTAATGACGGAGAGCAAATAGCTGCCGCTGGCGCCGGCCAGCGAAAGCGCCATGCTGACCCGGTTGCCGCCGGTCCAGCTGTACCGTTCATAAACCCGCAGGACGCTGCGGAAATCTCCGCTTCTGTAATCGCTTCCGTCTTCAAAGGTCGCGGAGATACTGCCGTTTAAAATCGCATTGTCCAACCGGCCCAGAATCTGATCGAAATCACCGTGCACGGTTCTTTGCAGCTTTGCCAAAGAAATCGCCCCCTTTTTTCATAGTATAACAGGACACCGCCCTGTTTGCAATTTTTTTTTGTATTCTACGGAGCATCGATTGATTTTTTCGCGCCATTCCGATACAATGATAAAAAAGGAGGTTTATGCCCATGGACTGCGAAAAAACCGGGGCTCTGATCCGCTTGCTGCGGCAGGAGCAACACCTAACCCAGGAACAACTGGCTGCCCGCTTAAATATCAGCAACAAAACCGTCTCCAAATGGGAGCGAGGCGCAGGCTGTCCGGATATCTCCCTGCTGGACACGCTGGCCGATGCCCTGCAGGTGGATCTGAGGGAGCTGCTGCAGGGAAGGCTGCCAGACAAGCCGTGGGCAACCGGCAATATGAAAAAAGCAATTTATTATGTCTGCCCTGTCTGTGGAAGCCTGTCTGTGACCACCGGAAACGCGTCGCTCTCCTGCTGCGGACGAACGCTTGCGCCGTTATCCCCGGCAAAGGCAGCCGAAAACCAGCGCCTTCAGCTGGAGGCGGTGGAGGATGAATGGTTCATTACCAGCACGCACCCGATGGAAAAGAACTGCTATATTTCCTTTGTGGCCTTTGTGACCGGCGACCGGCTGCAGCTTGTGCGGCAATATCCCGAATGGGAGCTGCAGCTGCGCCTGCCGAAGCGGCATGGGCAGCTGCTGTGGTACAGCACCCAAGACGGCCTTCTCACGCAAACCATTTAGGTCCCCTTGCAACACCGAAACATCTTTGAGAAATACAAAAAGTAATATCAGCTTACTATACTCCAATTTGTAATAAACTTCCCCTGCGATTTCTTAAATCGGAAACAACGCTTCGCAAAGAAACACGGCCAGGCAGGAAAGCAGCGCCACCGGCAGCAGGGACAGGCCGAGGAAGGCGCTGATGACTGCGATTACCAGCCCCGCCAGCGCCGAGATCCAGGAGGAGGTGGCGCCCAAAACGGTGGGAAAAGTCATGGCCGCCAGCACCGCATAAGGAATATAATACAAAAATGACCGGATAAAGCGGTTGGTGATCTTTTTCTTCAGCACCACCAGCGGCAGCATCCGGATCAGATAGGTCACCCCCGCCATGGTCAGGATATAAAAAATCAATGTTGCCGCACTCATGCCGTTTCCTCCACGGGGCGCACAGCCGCGCCGATCGCCGCGGCCGTCATGGCCGAAAGAATCACCGCAAAGCCGCCGCCCAACGCGCGCAGCCCCGGCGCATACGCAAACACACAGCTGAGCCCCACGGCCACTCCCACCACCAGCGCCACCGCGGGCGAGCGCCGCACCTTCGGCACCACAATCGCCACAAACATGCCATAAATGGCCACACCCAGCGCCGAAAGCACCATGGGCGGCAAAATCTTTCCCGCGAACGCCCCCAAAAACGTTCCGCCTGCCCAGCAAAAATAGGGAAGCGTCATCAGCCCATAATAATAAGGCGCCGTGATCGTTCCCGGCTGGCTGGCGGCGATGGCAAACAACTCGTCGGTGTTGCCGAAGGCCATGATCATCCGCTCAAAGGGGCGCACCTTCGGATCCATTTTTTGCGATAAGGTGACCGACATCAACGCATAGCGCAGATTGATCACCAGCTGAGTCAGCGCCATTTCCAGATAGCTCCCGCAGGCCGCGATCACAGAAAGCCCCGCCAGCTGCCCGGCCGAGGTGAGATTGGTCATCGATACCGCCACCGCCGCCCACACCGGCAGCCGGATTTGGGCCGCGGCCACGCCGAAAGCGAAGGAAACGGAAAAATAGCCCAGCCCCACCGGCAGGCCGTCGTAAAGTCCTTTGCGATAAGTACTCATTCCACCAAACCTTTCCATAAAAAACCGCTCCGAAAACCGGAGCGGTTTTTTGGCCTTCATTTAATCTTCGCAAGATCATAGGGCGTTGTCTGATACACAAAATAGTTCAGCCAGTTGCTGAAAAGCAGATTGGCGCTGGAGCGCCAGGACACCACCGGCTTCTGGGTGGAATCGTCTTTGGGATAGTAGTTTTTCGGAATGCGGATCGGCTTTCCCTGTGCCCGGTCCCGCTCATATTCCTGGTGCAGCGTCAGCGCATCATACTCCGAATGACCCGTAATGAAGATCTGCCGCCCTTTTTGGGTGGATACGGCATAAACGCCCGCTTCTTCGGAGGAAGCTAAAATTTTCAGCACCGGAACCTGCTCGATCGCCTCCCTGGTCACGGTGGTGTGCCGGGAATGCGGCACCATAAACCGGTCGTCAAATCCCCGGAACAAAATGGATCTTTTATAGTCCAGATGATGGGGAAAAATCCCAAACATTTTTTCCGGAAGCGGCTGCTTATCCACCCCAAAATGATAATACAGCCCCGCCTGCGCGCCCCAGCAGATGTGCAGCGTGCTGTGCACATGGGTTTTGCTCCACTCCATGAGCGCGCAAAGCTCCTTCCAATACTCCACCTCCTCAAAGGGCAGCTGCTCAACCGGCGCGCCGGTAATGATCAGCCCGTCGAAATTCCGGTGCCGCACCTCGTCAAAGGTTTTATAAAAAGAAAGCAAATGCTCCCGGGATACATTATGGGATTCATGGGTTTTGGTATGAATCAGCTCCAGCTCCACCTGCAGGGGGGTGTTTCCCAACAGACGGGAAAGCTGCGTTTCTGTTTCAATTTTCTTCGGCATCAAATTGAGCAGCAGGATCTGCAGGGGACGAATCTCCTGCACCCGCGCCCGGGTTTCCCGCATGACAAAGATATTCTCCTTACGGAGCGTATCCGCCGCCGGCAGCCCGTTTGGAATTTTGATCGGCATAAAAGCCCTCCTTTAATCCACAAAGGATAACGCGTGTTCTATGTCCGCGATCAGGTCCAGCGCATTTTCAATGCCGCAGGAAAACCGCACCAAATCGGGGGAAACGCCCGCCGCAGCCAATTCTTCGTCGTTCATCTGCCGGTGGGTGGCGCTGGCCGGGTGCAGGCAGCAGGTGCGGGCGTCCGCCACATGGGTCTCAATCGCGGCGATTTCCAGATGGCTCATAAAGGTCTCGGCGGCACTCCGCCCCCCCTTCACACCGAAACTGACCACACCGCAGCTGCCGTTGGGCAAATATTTTTCAGCCAGCGCATGATAAGGATCTCCCGGCAGGCCCGCATAGCGCACCCAGGCGATTTTTGGATTTTCCTTCAGGTATTCCGCCACTTTTTGCGCATTTTCACAGTGGCGCTGCACCCGAAGGTGCAGGCTTTCCAGCCCCAGATTTAAAAGATAGGCGCTTTGGGGTGACTGAGAACAGCCGAAATCCCGCATGAGCTGCGCGGTGGCCTTAGTGATATAGGCTCCGGCCAGCCCGAACCGCTCGGTATAGGTGATGCCGTGGTAGCTCTCGTCCGGCGTGCAGAGCCCGGGATATTTATCCGGATATTTTGTCCAGTCGAATTTTCCGCTGTCTACCAGGCAACCCCCCACCGCCGCGCCGTGCCCGTCCATATACTTGGTGGTAGAGTGCATCACAATGTCTGCCCCCCACTCAAAGGGCCGGCAGTTCACCGGCGTGGCAAACGTATTGTCCACAATCAGCGGCACCCCGTGGGCATGCGCCGCCTTGGCAAATTTTTCAATATCCAGAACGCTCAGCGCCGGATTGGCGATGGTTTCTCCGAAGACCGCCTTGGTGTTTGGCCGGAAAGCCGCGTTCAGCTCCTCCTCCGATGCGTCCGGCGACACAAAGGTAAAGGAAATGCCCATCCGCTTCATGGTCACCGCGAACAGATTGTAGGTTCCGCCATAGACCTCGGCGCTGGACACCACATGATCCCCGGCGGAGGCAATATTAAACACGCTGAAAAAAGAAGCGGCCATTCCGGAACTGGTCAGCATTGCGGCGCTGCCGCCCTCCAGGGCGCAGATCTTTGCCGCCACATAGTCGCAGGTGGGGTTCTGCAGCCGGGAATAAAAATATCCGCTGGCCTCCAGATCAAACAGCTTGCCCATATCCGCGCTGGTCTGATATTTAAATGTTGTGCTCTGAATAATCGGCACCTGCCGCGGCTCCCCGTTCCCCGGGGTATAACCCCCCTGCACACATTTGGTTTCCAATTTCTGCTCGCTCATGAAAAATCCTCCTTAAAACAAAAAATCCGTCTCAAAGCTCTTGGCTTTGAGACGGGACAATAGACCCGCGGTACCACTCAAATTGCGCTTTTTAAAAAACGCCCCTCTTATAACGGCTCTGACGCGACCGCCCGCGAAAAACCCTACAGCAGAAAAAGGCAGCGCTTTCCCACACTCGAATTTTCAGCTCCGAAGCCATAGACCCTTTGGCATCTTTCGCCCCCGGCTTGCACCGACCGCCGGCTCTCTGCCGCGTTTTTCATGCCGGGCCCTCTTCATCAACGCTTTTTATGATATTTTGCTCATTATAGCAGAACCCTTTTTATTTGTCAATCCCCAATTTCAGCCATTCTTTTTCGCCGTTGGCGTAAAAAAAAACAAAAAGCGGCCGCTCCCTCTTCTTTTCTGCTTTTTCAAAAAAGGCAAGGGAAAGCCGCGTGTTTTTGCTCTTTTGATCTGAAGCCGCGCTTTGCTTTTTGCAGCCAGTTCAAAAACGCCTTATTGAAAGGCGTTTCAGCTTGTCGAAAAACGCGTTTTTCGACAAGCTGGGAGACGGTTTAAAAAGCACGCAGACAAGGACATGCTGCCTGTCGGCGTATATC
>CAYRYQ010000069.1:0-8957 GCA_964428505.1 uncultured Eubacteriales bacterium | reverse complement strand
AAGATCCTACTTTCCGCACCTGGACCGATGACGAGACCGGGCAGACGATTATCGCCGGTATGGGCGAGCTGCATCTGGAAATCATCGTAGACAGAATGCTGCGCGAATTCAAGGTGGAGGCCAATGTGGGCGCTCCGCAGGTTGCTTATAAAGAAACGATTCGCGGTGCGTGTGCTTCGGATATGAAGTATGCCCGTCAGTCTGGCGGTAAGGGCCAATACGGTCATGTTAAAATCCGAGTGGAGCCCAATGAGTCCGGAAAAGGATATGAATTTATCAACGCCGTAGTGGGCGGTTCGATTCCGAAAGAATATATCCCCGCAGTGGATTCTGGTATTCAGGGCGCGCTGCAAAGCGGTATTCTGGCCGGGTTCCCGGTGGTGGATCTGAAGGTAACTCTTTATGATGGTTCATATCACGAAGTGGATTCTTCGGAAATGGCCTTTAAGATCGCCGGCTCGATGGCGATTAAAGATGCGATGCGTAAAGGAAACCCCGTTTTGATGGAGCCCATTATGAAGGTGGATGTAACGACACCGGAAGATTATATGGGAGACGTAATCGGGGACCTGAACAGCCGGCGCGGTCAGGTGCAGGGGATGGAAGCGATCCCCGGTGCCCGTCAGATCGAGGCGTTGGTTCCTTTAAGCGAAATGTTTGGTTATGCCACGGATCTGCGCAGTAAGACGCAGGGCCGCGGGCAGTATACCATGCAGCCGGATTCTTATCTGGAAGTGCCCAAGAGCATCGCTGAAAAGATTATCAACTCTCGCCAGAAGGGCGAATAATCCTGAAAAAACTCTTGCATTCTGTAAGCGTTTATATTAAAATAAGCTTATCTATCTATGAAATATTAAAGGAGGATACTCAAAATGGCGAAGGCTAAGTTTGAGAGAAACAAACCCCATGTTAACATTGGTACCATTGGCCACGTAGACCATGGTAAAACCACGCTGACCGCTGCGATCACGAAAGTGCTGTCGTTCAAAGGTCAGGCGAAGTATTCTGCATATGGTGATATCGATAAGGCTCCTGAAGAGAGAGAAAGAGGCATTACCATCAACACGGCACACGTGGAGTATGAGACCGACAAGCGTCACTATGCACACGTTGACTGCCCGGGACATGCTGACTATGTAAAGAACATGATCACCGGTGCAGCTCAGATGGACGGTGCGATCCTGGTGGTATCCGCGGCTGACGGCCCCATGCCCCAGACTCGTGAGCACATTCTGCTTTCCCGTCAGGTGGGCGTTCCTAACATCGTTGTTTACATGAACAAGGTGGATCAGGTGGATGACCCCGAGTTGCTGGATCTGGTTGAAATGGAGATCCGTGACCTGCTGACCGAGTATGATTTCCCCGGTGATGAAATTCCCATTATCAAGGGTTCTGCGCTGCAGGCAATTGAATGCACCAGCGCCGATGTGAATGATCCTGCCTATGCTTCCATTCTGGAGCTGATGGATGCGGTGGATTCTTATATCCCCACTCCGGAGAGAAAAGCGGATCAGCCGTTCCTGATGCCGATCGAAGATGTGTTTACCATCACCGGCCGCGGCACGGTTGCGACCGGCCGTGTAGAGCGTGGACAGCTGAAGCTGAACGAAGAGGTGGAGATCGTTGGTCTGGCTGACGAATCCCGCAAGACAGTTGTTACCGGTATTGAAATGTTCCGGAAGCTGCTGGATTTTGCCGAGGCTGGTGATAACGTCGGCGCGCTGCTGCGTGGTATCAACAGAACCGACATTAAGCGTGGACAGGTGCTGGCGAAACCCGGCTCCATTCATCCGCATACCAAATTCAAGGGCCAGGTTTATGTTCTGACCAAGGAAGAAGGCGGCCGTCACAGCCCGTTCTTCTCCAACTATCGTCCTCAGTTCTATTTCAGAACCACAGACGTTACCGGCGTTATCACACTGCCTGATGGTGTTGAGATGTGCAAACCCGGCGACAACGTGGTCATGGATGTGGAGCTGATCACGCCGATTGCGATCGAAGTGGGTCTTCGCTTCGCTATCCGTGAAGGCGGCAGAACGGTTGGCTCCGGCGTTGTAACAGAGATCAACAGCTAATCAAAAAAATATTTTATTCTTTGGGGCAGGGTGTAATTCCCTACCGGTGGTAAAGTCCACGAGCGCTTTTCGCGCAGATCAGGTGCGATTCCTGAACCGACGGTGACAGTCCGGATGAGAGAAGAATGGACCTGTATGCTTTGGGAGCCCCATGGTTTTTCTGTGGGGCTCCTTTTTCCATTTTGGAAGACGGGAGAGTAATGCTCCTTTGAAAGTGACAATGATTCTTCGGAAGATGGAGGAGTGCTTATTATGAATCGTACTAAAAAAATTGCCATTGCTGCAATGCTGACGGCGGTTGGCTTTCTGCTGACCTTCATTAATTTTCCATTACTTCCGCAGGCGCCGTTTCTGCGTTATGATCCGGGAGATATCGCGATCTTATTGCTGACCTTTTTGCTGGGGCCGGTTTATGGAGTGATGTCCACTTTTATTGTGGCTTTGCTACAGGCGCTGCTGCTTTCTGCCGACGGATGGTTTGGCGGATTGATGCATTTTTTGGCCACCTCTATGCTGCTGCTGCCGGCAGGCTTTTTGCTGTGGCGCAAGGAAACGCCGCAGCGCCGTGTGATCGGGCTCACGGTTGGCATCTTTTTGATGGTGGGGGCAATGCTGATATTAAACGATTGGCTGGATCCTATTTTTTATGGAATGCCAAAGGATAGTGTGCGTGCGCTTTTACCCTGGATCGGATTATTTAACCTGTTCAAAGGCGGAATGAACGTGGTATTTTCCCTGATCGTATGGCATTCGGTAGGCGCTTTCTGGAAACGGCGAAAAAAGTCTTGACAAATTTCAAAATTTGAGATATGCTATTTTTCGTCAATAGAATACTCTGATTATCAAGAGCGGTGGAGGGACTGGCCCGATGAAGCCCGACAACCTGCGTTTTTTCGCAAGGTGTCAAATCCTGCAAAATGCTGTTTGGCATTTTGAAAGATAATGATTTCTTTCATGCGCTCTTGTTTGAGAGCGCATTTTTTAATGGAAAAGGAAGAAAACATGGAAAGAAATTATTTGTTCACCTCCGAATCGGTTACCGAAGGACATCCGGATAAAATCTGCGACCGGATATCAGACAGCATTTTGGATGCGATTCTGGCTGTGGATCCGATGGCCCGGGTCGCCTGCGAAACAACGGTGACGACCGGAATGGTTCATGTGATGGGCGAAATATCCACTACGGCGCAGATCGATTATCAGAAGATTGTGCGAGAGGCGGTGCGCACAGTGGGATACGACCGGGCGAAATATGGCTTTGATTGCGATACCTGCGGGGTATTGGTTACGCTGGACCGTCAGTCGCCGGACATTGCCAGGGGGGTTGATCAGGCATTGGAGGCGAAGGAAGGCGCTATGGATCTCGGCCTTTCAGTAGGAGCCGGGGATCAGGGCATGATGTTTGGGTATGCTTCTGATGAAACCGAGGAGCTGATGCCCATGGCTATTTCACTGGCCCATAAACTGGCCAAGCGCCTAACGGAAGTGCGCAAAAACGGCACACTGCCCTATTTGCGGCCAGATGGAAAAACGCAGGTAACTGTGGAATATCATAATGACCGGCCGGTGCGGGTGGATACGGTTGTGGTGTCCACTCAGCATGCAGAGTCTGTTTCATTGGATGCTTTGCGCAAGGATGTATTGGAGCAGGTCATTGCGCCGGTGATTCCTGCCTCTCTGCTGAGCGGCACGAAGTACTTTATCAATCCAACGGGCCGTTTTGTGGTGGGGGGCCCGCAGGGAGACAGCGGGCTCACCGGGCGAAAGATCATTGTGGACACTTACGGCGGGTATGGGCGTCATGGCGGCGGCGCATTTTCAGGCAAGGACCCCACCAAGGTGGACCGTTCCGCCGCTTACGCGGCCCGGCATGTGGCGAAAAACATCGTGAAGGCGGGGCTTGCTAAAAAGTGCGAGGTGGAGTTGGCCTACGCCATCGGCGTTGCCCGCCCGGTTTCTGTGTCGGTGGATACTTTCGGCACCGGTATGGTGCCGGACGAGGTGATTTTGCGGGTGATCGACCGGTTCTTTGATTTGCGCCCGGCAGCGATTATCGAACGTTTTCAGCTGCGCCGCCCGATCTATACGCCCACATCCAGTTATGGGCATATGGGGCGGGAGGATCTCAACCTGCCTTGGGAGGATACGTCCGTTTCTGAGAAAATGCGCGCCTTTATAAAGCGGTAACCAATCTGAACGACTTCCCATATCTTAGGTATGGGAAGTTTTTTATAAGGGGGGGTTGGCAATGCTTTGGCACGCGTTTTGGATCATTATCTCGCTGTTTGCGGTAATCGGGATTTTGGAATGTATTTTAGGGGCAGTGGAACTGATTGCACTCAACCGGATTCGGTCGGTGCGGGACGCAACGCTGCGGGTAAAACTGATCGGGGATGAGCCGCACATGGAGTATTTGCTGAATACGCTGGGACTGCTGGTACAACGGCTGGATATTGGCCCCCGGGAGACCGGCCTTGAAATTGTGGACTGCGGTCTTTCAGCTGCTTCAAGGGAAGAGCTGGAAGGATACTGTAAAAAAAATAACTGGGTGCGGTTTACAGAAGACCGGGATCATGATATAATGACATCAGCTACATAATTCGTAAAAAAAGGGGGAGCGCAGGTGGCAGAGGAGCAGATCGAGGGCACCGTTGAAGAGGTGATCTTTGAGAACGAGAGCACCGGCTATCGGGTCTTTTCACTGGAATGTGAAGGAGAACAAATCATCGCGGTCGGCACCTGCGTTTCCATTTATCCGGGCGAGCTGGTCAATGCGGTCGGCACCTGGAGCGATCATCCCAGTTATGGGAGGCAATTTGTTTGCCAGGAAATTGAAAAGAGCTTCCCGGGCGAGCTGGAGGGAATGAGCAAATTCCTGCTCAGCGGTGCGGTGAAGGGCGTGGGCCCTGCCACTGCGCTGAAAATTATGGAGCGGTTCCGGGAGGATAGCTTTGATATTTTGGAGCATGAACCGCTTTTGTTGACCCAGATCAAGGGGATCACCAAAGCCCGTGCGCTTAAAATTTCCGATTCGTTTCGGGAAACGCTGAGTGCCCGGGAAACGCTGATGGCGCTGCAGGAGCTGGGCATCACACCGCATTTTTCGGTGAAGATTGCGCAAAAATACGGTGCACTGGCACCTCGGGTGGCCACAGAAAATCCCTATCGTCTCTGGGAGGAGATCGACGGCTTTTCATTTCAGAATGCAGATCAGCTGGCATTGTCCCACGGGATCGGCGCGGCGGACGAGCTGAGAGTGGGGTATTGCCTTAAATATATTTTGGCGCACAATCTGCAAAACGGGCATGTTTTTTTGCCGAAGGATAAGCTGATCATGCTGGGCGCACAATATGTGGAGGTTACGGCGGAAGAAGCGGAGATTGCGCTGGAGAACAGCTGTGAGCGACATTTGCTGGAGCAGGCGATGATCCACGACCGGGCGGTTATTTATCTGCCGGACTATTATAAGGCGGAAACCCGCGCGGCGGCAAAGCTGAAACTGCTGCTGCAGTTTGGTCACCAAGAAATAAAAAATCTGGATCAGCGGATTGCCAGAACGGAACAGGCTCTAAAGATCCACTATGAGCAGGCACAGCAGGAGGCCATTCGGGTGGCAGTCGAAAACCGGGTGATGGTGCTGACTGGCGGCCCCGGTACCGGAAAGACCACAACGTTACGCGGCATGATTGCGCTGTTTGAAGATCTGCAATACCGGGTGGAGCTTTGCGCGCCGACCGGAAGGGCGGCAAAACGGATGAGCGCGGTCTGCGCCCGTAAAGCACAGACCGTCCACCGGTTATTGGAGCTTCAGCCAGCTGCCGGCACTTTCACCCATAATCAGGCCAATCCGCTGAAGTGTGATGTGCTGATTATTGATGAGATGTCGATGGTGGACAGCCTTTTGTTTGACGCGTTGCTGGATGCGCTGCCGCTGGGTACCCGTCTGATTATGGTTGGCGATGCGGATCAGCTGCCCAGTGTGGGGGCAGGAAACGTGCTGACCGACTTGGTGCGCAGCGGAATCGTTCCGATGGTGGCGCTGACCAAAATTTTCCGGCAGGCACAAACCAGTTTGATTGTGACGGCCGCCCATGAAATCAATCAGGGGGAACGGCCACTTCTGGAAAACAGCGGCGATTTGTTTTATATTGAAAAGAAAACACCGCAGGGGGTGTTGGACGCCGCCCTGGAGATGACAGTGAACCGCATCCCGAAGCGTTACGGATACCATGTGTTGGACGGGCTGCAGGTCATTATTCCAACCAAAAAAACGCTGACGGGAACCGTGCACATCAATGCGGAGATCCGGGATCGGGTCAATCCGGATCAGCCGGGGCATAAGACGGTATCCGTGCGGGACTTCTTGTTCCGGGAAGGGGATAAAGTGATGCAGGTGCGCAACAATTACGACCTGCCGGTCACGACCGCGGATGGGCAGGAAGAAACCGGCGTTTATAACGGGGATATTGGTATTATCAAAGAGATCCTGCCCCGGGAAAAGGAAGTGAAGGTTCAGTTTGATGATCGGAAAGCGACCTATCGCTATGAGCAGCTGGAGGAACTGGAGCCGGCCTATGCCATTACCGTGCATAAGAGCCAGGGCAGTGAATTCGATGCGGTGGTACTGGTCTTGGGTGAAATGACGCCGTTGCTGCAATATCGGAACCTGCTTTATACAGCCGTGACGCGGGCAAAGAAGCTGCTGGTGATTGTGGGCAGCCGTCAGGTGGTGGACCGGATGATTGCCAACCAGAAGCATACCAATCGTTACAGCGGGCTCCGGTATTTGCTGCAATGAACTGGAGAAAGCTGCTTTATCCGCCCCGCTGCCCTTTTTGCGGCCGGGTGCAGGAAGATGAGAACCCTTGTGCACAATGCATGAAACAGACACAGGAACTGACTGGTGCGGTCTGCAAATTTTGCGGTAATCTGCTGGAAGACTGCAGCTGCAGCGGGCGTGTTTTTGCGTTTGTGCGCAATGTCAGCGCATTTGCCTATGAAGGAGCGCCGCGCACACTGCTCCTGCGCTTCAAACAGCGGGGGCAGCCTCAGCTGGCTTCCTTTATGGCCCAGCGGATGGCCCGCCAGGTGGAGGGGCGCCTTCATCAGAATTTTTCTTTTATAACCTATGTGCCCTCTGCCCGAACGGCAAGATGGAAGCGCGGCTATTGCCCGGCGCAGCTCTTGGCGGAAGCGTTGTCACGCCGTCTGAAGATCCCCTGCAAGGCTGTTCTTTACCGCAAAGGGGGAAAGCAGCAAAAGTATTTAACGGCAGAAGAGCGATGGGAGAATGCAAAAAACAGCTTTGCAATGAAAGAAAAATCGCCGGTGGAGGGCACCATTTTGCTGGTTGATGATTTAATGACGACCGGCGCGACCCTGCATTCCTGCGCTTCATTGCTGCGCTCATCCGGAGCAAAACAGGTGTTTGCGGTCACTTTTGCGCACACCACAAAAAAGAGTTGAATTTATTGGAAAATTTCGTTATAATATGATATAATAATAGTTAAGAAATTCATGAAGGAAACGTTGTTGGAGGATAAATATGCTTGGACATGATATTGGCATCGATTTGGGCACTGCCACCATTTTGGTGTATATTAAAGGCAAGGGGATTGTCCTGAAGGAGCCAAGTGTGGTTGCCATCGATCGCACACATAACAAAGTGCTGGCGGTGGGAGAAGAAGCCCGCCGGATGGTTGGGCGCACGCCGGGCAATATTGTGGCGGTTCGTCCGCTGCGGGACGGGGTAATCTCCGATTATGAAGTCACGGAGAAAATGATCAAATATTTTATCGGGAAGGCTTCTAAAAATTCCTATTTTAAACCGCGGGTGATTATCTGCGTTCCTTCCGGGGTTACAGAAGTGGAAGAGATGGCGGTGGAGGAAGCAGCAAAAAATGCCGGCGCAAAATTCGTTTCTCTGATTGAGGAGCCGAAGGCAGCCGCGATCGGGGCCGGGATTGATATTAATAAACCAAACGGAAATATCGTGGTCGACGTGGGCGGCGGCACCGCCGATATTGCGGTGTTGTCATTGGGCGACGTGGTATTGTCCGATTCTGTTAAAATGGCGGGGGATCGATTTGATGAATCCATTATTCGTTATTTAAAGAAAAAGTATAATCTTTTGGTGGGGGAGCGCACTGCTGAGGCGATAAAAATTGAGATCGGCTGCGTTTATCCGCAGGATGAAATAAAAAGTATGGTCATCAAAGGGCGCAGCCTGATCAGCGGATTGCCGCAATCCATTGAAATCAAGTCGGATGAGATTATGGAACCGCTGCAGGAATGTGCGCTGACGATTGTGGATGTGCTGCATAATGTGCTGGAGCGCACGCCGCCGGAGCTGGTGGGGGATATCTATCAAAATGGGATTTGTTTGACCGGCGGAGGCTCCATGATCCGGGGCTTTGACCAGCTGATCACCCAGAAAATCGGAATCAAGGCTTATCTTGCGGAAGATGCGGTATCTTGCGTGGCCATCGGGACAGGAAAAGCGCTGGAATATCTGGACAAGCTGGAAACTTCCGGCCGCAGTGCAAAGCGGTTTGGCAATTATTAATACGGATTTTTTTCAACGCGCCTCATTGGTGAGAGGCGCGTTTTGCTTTGATGGGACCCCCTGGCTAAAAAATGGCAGGAATGATATTGTTGCATTCCCTTAAAATAATAGGCGAAAATGCTTGAAAAAAGAAATATGTGATGGTATAATTTAAAAATGTATGTTCCATTTATGGGATAATTCATGGGAAATGGACGGTTGGGCTGCATGACACACGTTCTTATTATTGGAATGTCTCCGATTACTGGTGGAATTGAAACCTTTCTTATCGAAAATTTCAGACGCATTGATTCTGAAAAGGTCCATTTCGATTTTTT
>CAYRYQ010000068.1:0-9171 GCA_964428505.1 uncultured Eubacteriales bacterium | reverse complement strand
GCCGCCTTACCGTATCGATATACGCCGACAGGCAGCATGTCCTTGTCTGCGTGCTCTTTAGACAGTCGCCCAGCTTGTCGAAAAAAACGTTTTTCGACAAGCTGTAACATAAAGGCGCCGATTTCGGCGCCTTTATGTTTTAAAAAAATCTTTTAAATAACACCGCATATTTCCATATAAATATTGTTCCGTTTTTTCTTCCGAGAAAACCGCCGCCATCCGGTCGGCAAAGGCGGGAAGATCCGCAAGTGTGGAGAGCCCTTTGGGCGTGGTTTCGATCCCGTCGAAATCACTGCCGAAAGCAATGACCTCATCCGCCCCCAAACGCGAAAGATAGCTTACATGCTGCAGCACATCATCCACCGTTGCCTGCTGCGTACCGGTTAAGAAGGGCGGATAAAAATTCACGCCGATCAAGCCCTTCTTTTCCTGAATGGCCAGGATCTGATCATCGGTCAGATTCCGGCTGTGCGGCACCAGTGCATAACAATCGGAATGCGTCGCCACCACGCCGTCGGGCAGCAGCTCCAGCAGCTGATCGGCGGTTTTATGATTGGCATGCGATAAATCCACCGAAATTCCCTCTTCCCGCAGCATCAGGGCCACCTCTTTGCCCAAAGGGCTCAGACCCCGGGTTGGGGAAAGATTTCCGCCGGCCAGATCATTGCCCCGATTGTAGCAAAGAGATAAAAACGCGATCCCATGCCGTTTGAGCGTTTGAACAAGGCGACGGTTGCGGGCCAGATCCCCGCCGAAAAAGCCGCCGCCCTCCACGCTGAGCAGATAGGGCGTTTTCCCGGCAGAAAAAACTTCTTCTATTTCCCCCGCATTTCGGCAATGGACCATGTCCGGATACCGCTTCATCATTTCCTGTCCATACGCGTAAACCGCTTTATAGTAAGAATAAGGCTCCTCCACCCGATCCGGAATATAGATCGCATAGGTCTGCAGATGCCGGAACGGCGGATTCCTTTTCAACTGCAGACGCTGATCGCTCAGATCCGTCCGGTTTTCGAAGCACCGCCACAGTGTGTCACAATGTAAATCTCCATAATAGTTCATAATAATACTACATTCTCCAGATGCTCCACGGTCAGGCTTCCCCAGTTTTCACGGGTCACGGCCAACACATCGAAGCGCGCAAACCCCTCCAGCCCATGCTGCTGCAGATAATATTGCGCCGTTTTGATCATTTTTTGCTGCTTGGAATAGGTCACGCTCTCCTGTGGCGCGGCGATCATGCCGCTGCTTCTGGTTTTGACCTCGCAAAATACCAGGCAGTCTCTATCCCGGGCGATCAGATCCAACTCTCCAAACCGGCACTGATAGTTGGTTTCCAGGATCTGGTAGCCTTTACGGCGCAGGCAGCGTTTTGCCGCCTGCTCCCCCTTTAAGCCTAAGCCATAGACCTTCATTTTATTCTCCCAGAATTTTTTTTAAAAAAGTTTTTCGGTAGATCGGCGCCGCCCCAAACCGCAAAAGGGCCTCTCGATGGACGGCTGTGCCATATCCCTTGTGCCGGGCGATCCCATATTGGGGATAAGCCTGATCCAGCTCCAGGCAAAGATGATCTCTGGATACCTTTGCAAGAATGGAAGCTGCCGCAATGCAGGGCACCTTGCCGTCTCCGCCCACAACCGTGCGCACCGGAACCAAAAAATCCCTTGCAATATTACCGTCCACCAGCGCAAAATCCGCCGCATACGGCAGTGCCTCGATTGCCCGGCGCATGGCCAGCATCGCGGCATTCAGAATATTGATCGTATCAATTTCCTCCACACTGCCCCAGCCGATCCCAAAAGCGACCGCATGCTCTTTAATTGTAATAAAAAGCTCTTCCCGCTTTTTTGGGGAGAGCTTTTTGGAATCGTTGAGCCCTTCGGGGCACCATCCGGGCGGCAAAATCACCGCGGCGGCACACACCGGCCCGCAAAGGCAGCCCCGGCCCGCTTCATCCACCCCGCAAACCGCCTGATAACCTGCGGCCCGACAGCCCTCTTCATACGAAAGATCAAGCATCCGGTTCCTCCAACGAAATCCGACCGATCTTACCGCCGCGGAATTCATCCAGCAATACGGCGGCACACCGGGTATAATCCAGCTCGTTTCCTTTCAGCAAAAAACCGCGCTTGCGGCAGATGGCCTCGTAGAGGGCCAGCGGTTCTTCTTCCGGCTCCACCTTCACCCCGTAGCGCGCTTCCAGCGCTTGGGGATAACGCTTTTTTAAAATGGCCAGCAGCTGCAGCGTAAGGGCCTCCTGATCCACCACATCGTCTTTAATCGCACCGGTAAGGGCAAGATGCACCCCCACCTGCATATCCTCAAATTTATTCCAAAGCACCCCCGGCGTATCCAGCAATTCCACATCGCTTTGCAGCGTAATCCACTGCCCGCCCCGGGTCACGCCCGGCCGGTCTGCCACTTCCGCCGCCCGGCGGTGGCAGAGTGCGTTGATCAGCGTGCTTTTGCCTGCATTGGGCACCCCGCAGATCATCAGCCGGATGGTTTTTTTCATTCCCTTTGCCGCCGCCCGGTCCAGCTCTTCTTTCAAAATAGTCCGCACCGCCGGCAAAATTTCCTGCACACCCTGCCCCGCCGTACTGTTCAGCAACAGCACGGGGCGCCCGGCCGATTTAAAATGCGCCATCCAGGCACGGGTGACCCGTTCGTCCGCCAGATCCTTTTTGGTCAACACCATCAAGCGCTTTTTCCCGGCGAACAAACGGTCAAAGTCCGGATTCTGGCTGGACCGCACGACCCGGGCGTCCACCACCTCAATCACAAGATCCACCAGTCCAATATTTTTTTCAATATAGCGCCGGGTCTTGGTCATGTGCCCCGGATACCATTGAATCTGCAGCTCGTTCATCCGCGCACTTCTCCAAAATGGGGGAACAGCCGAATAATCAGCCGGCCCAGCAGATATTTGGTCTCGATCGGACCGATATCCCGGCTGTCGGCCGAATTGATCCGGTTATCGCCCATACAAAACACCTCATTTTCTTTCACCGTATAAGGAAAGCTGAAATGCTTCTGCGATGTATAAATGCCCGGATCCAGATAATCCTCCTCTAGCACCTTGCCGTTTACCACCACCTGCTGCTGCGCATTGATATCAATGGTCTGCCCTGCCACCGCGATCACACGCTTTACCAGCACCTTTTCATCCCGGTTTTCAGCCACAAAACATACGATATCCCCCTGTTTCGGGGTATAAAACAGCTGGGATACCAATAAACGGTCTCCGTTTTCCAGCGTGCTTTTCATGGATTCTCCGTCCACCACGTAAACGCGGAAGAACAGGGTGAAAATCACCATCACGACTACCAGTGCAACCACAATGGAATCGGCAAATTCCATGGCCTCCCGGGTTCCTTTATTCATTGCTTGGTTCCTCCCTCGCCGCTACCCGATTTTTCGGGAGCACTTCCCGATACTTTACCAGAAAAACCGTGAACATGCGCCACAGCCGCAAAAACGGAGGTTTTCCGGAATCCCAGTATCATATGAATGATATTATACTATATTCACATCAAAAATTCCAGCTTTTTCTCAAAAGAAATGCGCCCCCTGAAAGAGAGGGCGCAAAAATAAATAAAAATTAAAACAGACCCACTATTTTGCCATTTTCATCCACATCGATCCGCTCTGCGGCGGGGCTCTTGGGCAAACCCGGCATGGTCATAATATCCCCGGTGAGCACCACGATAAACCCGGCACCCGCCGAAATCTTCACATTTTTCACCGTAATGTCAAAGCCCTCCGGCGCGCAAAGCTTTGTAGGATCGTCCGAAAAGCTGTATTGCGTCTTGGCCATGCAGACCGGCAGATTTCCGTAACCCAGCCGGTTCAGCTGATCGATCTGCTTTTGAGCGGCGGGCAGGAAGCGCACCCCGTCTCCGCCGTAAACTCGCTGCACGATCAGCCGGATTTTTTCTTCAATTGAGGCCTCCAGTGAATAGCTATAGGAAAAAGCGCCCTGCTCCTCTTCGCAAAGGTGCACAACCTCCCTCGCCAGCGCTTCCCCGCCGGCGCCGCCTTCCGCCCAGACCGTGGAGAGCACCGCCTGCACGCCCAAGACCCGGCATTCCTCCATCAAAAGCGCGATCTCTGCGTCGGTATCGGTGGGGAACCGGTTAACCGCCACCACACAGGGCAGGCGGTAAACTTCCCTCATATTGCGCACATGGCGCAACAAGTTCGGCAGCCCTTTTTTCAGGGCATTCAAATTTTCTTCTCCCAACTGTGTTTTGGAAAGCCCCCCGTGCATTTTCAGCGCCCGAATCGTGGCAACCACCACCACCGCGTCAGGAACCAGCCCCGCCATCCGGCATTTGATATCCAAAAATTTCTCCGCGCCGAGATCCGCGCCGAAGCCCGCTTCCGTAACCGCATAATCCCCCATTTTCAGTGCCATTTTGGTGGCAGTAACCGAATTGCAGCCATGGGCGATATTGGCAAAGGGCCCGCCGTGCACAAAGGCCGGGGTGCCTTCTAAGGTTTGCACCAGATTGGGTTTCAGCGCGTCTTTCAGCAACGCCGTCATCGCGCCCGCCGCGTGCAGCTGCCCGCAGGTAACCGGCTCATCCGCCGCTGTATAACCCACCACAATGCGCTCCAGCCGCTGCTTCAGATCAGAAATCGATTCAGAAAGACAGAGCACCGCCATCACCTCGCTGGCCACAGTGATATCAAAGCCGTCTTCCCGGGGCATGCCGTTGGCTTTGCCGCCCAGTCCATCCACCACAAAACGCAGCTGCCGGTCATTCATGTCCACGCAGCGCTTCCAGGTAATTTTCCTCAGATCCAGCCCCAGGGCGTTACCCTGCTGAATATGATTATCGATCATCGCCGCCAGCAAATTATTGGCAGCACCGATGGCATGAAAATCCCCGGTAAAATGCAGGTTGATATCCTCCATCGGCACCACCTGGGCATACCCGCCGCCGGCTGCGCCGCCCTTAATACCGAAAACCGGGCCCAAAGAGGGCTCCCGAAGGGCCACGGTCACATCCTTGCCAATCCGGCGCAGCCCGTCGGCCAACCCGATGGTGGTGGTGGTCTTTCCTTCCCCCGCCGGGGTAGGCGTCATGGCGGTAACCAAAATCAGTTTCCCGTTCTCACGCCTGGTCTCATTTAATAAAGATAGGGAAATTTTTGCTTTATATTTTCCGTAATGTTCTAGATATTCTTCGGCCACATGGGCGCGCTTCGCAATCTCCGAAATGGGCTTCATGGCGCAGCCCTGGGCAATTTCAATATCCGTTAAGTAGGCCATAACCGTTTTCGTTCTCCTTATTTAAAATATTCTACCGCAGAACGGAACATTTGAATATTATAAACGCCTTCCACGTTTTTGTAAAGCCCTTTCCCGACACGCTCGGAATGACCCATCTTGCCGAAGACCCGTCCGTCCGGTGACGTAATGCCCTCCACTGCAAAGTACGAATCATTGGGATTACACTGAATATCAGCCGTGGCATTGCCCAAGAAATCCACATATTGCGTGGCAATCTGACCATTGTCTGCCAGCGCCCGGATCAGCGACTCCTCCGCCAGGAAACGGCCCTCGCCATGAGAAATCGGCACCGTATAGATCTCGCCCACTTTTGTATGCGCCAGCCAGGGCGACCGATTGGAAGCGATCCGCGTGTGCACCAGTTTGGACTGGTGGCGACCGATGGTATTGAACGTCAGGGTGGGGAAACCGGCGTCGGTATCCAGAATCTTGCCATAAGGCACCAGCCCCAGCTTAATGAGCGCCTGAAAACCGTTGCAGATGCCGCAAAGCAAGCCATCCCGCTTTTCCAGCAGGCGCGTCACCTCTTCCTTTACCGCGGCGTTGCGGAAAAAGGCGGTGATAAACTTGCCGGAACCGTCCGGCTCGTCTCCCCCGGAAAAGCCGCCGGGAATCAACACCATCTGGGCGCCTTTCAGCGCTTCGGCAAAGACCTCCACGCTTTTGGCAATTCCCTCCGCCGTGCGGTTTTTTAACACCAGAATTTCTGCCTCTGCCCCCGCTTCCCGCATGGCGCGGGCGCTGTCATACTCACAGTTGGTGCCGGGAAAAACCGGAATCAAAACCTTGGGTTTGGCCGTTTTGATTGCGGGCGACACCCGCATGTTCGCTTCATATGAGAAGGTCTCCATGGGGGCATCCCCTTGCCGGATATTGCAAGAATACACGCTTTCCAGCTTTTCCTCATACTCCTTTTCCAAGGCAGCCAGCGCCAACCGATGCGCGCCGTAGGCAAAGAACGGCTCTTTGGTCACCACGCCCAGCGTGGGGAGCGTGTCGGTGTCTTCCGTCAGTTCCAGCAAAAAGCCGCCGTAGCAATAGCCAAACAGCCGCGCAAGCGGCACCTCCGGTTCAAAGGAAACACCTAGCCCATTGCCCAGGGCCATTTTCAGCGCGGCCTCCGCCGCGCCGCCATAGCCAAGCGCATAGGCTGAAACCGCCGCTCCGGATTGCAGCAGCTGATGCACCCGGTCAAATAACCGGATCAGATCTGCCGGATCCGGCAGCTGATTTTCCCGATAAGCGGGCGCCAGCAGCGCAATGCGGTTCCCCGATTTTTTGAAATGATTCGGCACCGCTTCGCCGGTTTTACCCATAGTAACCGCAAAGGAAACCAGCGTGGGCGGCACATCCAGCTGTTCGAAACTGCCGCTCATGGAGTCCTTGCCGCCGATTGCGGCCACGCCCAGCTCCTTTTGCGCTTCAAAAGCCCCCAACAGCGCCGCCAGTGGTGCGCCCCAGCGTTTTTGATCCTTGCCCGGCCGGGCAAAATATTCCTGAAAGGTTAAATAAACCTCGCGAAACTGTGCTCCGGTGGCGATCAGCTTTGCAATGGACTCCACCACCGCCAGATAGGCGCCGTGATAGGGGCTCTGCTCCGTCAGATAGGGGTTATAGCCCCAAGCCATAAAGGAGCAGTCGTCGGTGTTTTTTTCCTCCATGGAGACCTTTTGCACCATCGCCTGCACCGGGGTGCGCTGGCAGCGGCCTCCGAACGGCATCAACACCGTGCCGGCGCCAATGGTGGAATCAAACCGCTCGGCAAGCCCCCGCTTGGAGCAGACGTTCAAATCTGAGGCCAATGCCAGAAAACCTTTTGTAAAATCAGCGGGAATTGATTTTTGATAACCCATCGCTGCCGGCAGCACAATATCAGTGTGTTTCTCCGCGCCGTTTGAATTTAAAAATGCCCGGCTGAGATCCACAATCACCCGGCCATTCCACCGCATGACCAGCCGCGGATTTTCTTGCACAACCGCCACCGCAGTGGCCTCCAGGTTTTCTCCATCGGCGAGCGCAATCAGGCGATCGGCATCCTCCGGAGCAACGACCACCGCCATTCGTTCCTGGGATTCGCTGATCGCCAGCTCAGTCCCGTCCAGCCCTTCATATTTTTTGGGCACCGCGTTCAGATTAATTTCCAGCCCGTCGGCCAGCTCGCCGATGGCCACCGAAACGCCGCCCGCGCCGAAATCATTGCAGCGCTTGATCATGCGGCAGGCTTCCCTGCTGCGAAACAGTCGCTGCAGCTTGCGTTCCTCCGGCGCGTTTCCCTTTTGCACCTCCGCGCCGCAGCTCTCCAGCGATTGGAGCGTGTGGGATTTGGAGGAGCCGGTCGCGCCGCCACAGCCATCCCGGCCGGTGCGGCCGCCAAGCAGGATCACCACATCCCCCGGCACCGGGGTCTCCCGGCGCACATTGGCCGCGGGAGCGGCGCCGATCACCGCGCCGATCTCCATTCTTTTCGCGGCATAGCCCTCATGATACAGCTCGTCCACCACCCCGGTAGCCAAGCCGATCTGATTGCCATATGAGGAATAGCCTGCCGCCGCGGTGGTCACAATTTTGCGCTGGGGCAGCTTGCCCGGCAGCGTGTCGCTGACCGGTTTCAAAGGGTTCGCCGCCCCGGTCAAACGCATCGCGCCATATACATAAGCGCGCCCCGAAAGCGGATCCCGGATCGCGCCGCCAATACAGGTCGCCGCACCGCCGAAAGGCTCAATTTCAGTGGGGTGATTATGGGTTTCATTTTTAAAGAGCAGCAGCCAGGGCTCCGCCTTCCCGTCGGCCTCCACTTCAATTTTGACCGTGCAGGCGTTGATCTCCTCGGATTCATCCAGCTTCGCGAGCTTTCCCTCCGCCTTCAGCCATTTAGCTGCCAGCGTGGCGACATCCATCAGGTTCCGCGGCTTATCCCGCCCCAGTGCCCGCCGGGTTTCCAGATAATCTTCATAGGCTTGCTGCAGCAGCGTATCCTCAAAGGTTACCCGGCCGATGGTGGTCAGAAAGGTGGTATGGCGGCAATGATCCGACCAGTAGGTATCAATCATCCGGATCTCCGTTATGGTCGGGTCGCGCCCCTCTGTTTGAAAATATTGCTGGCAGAACCCTAAATCATCTAAATCCATTGCCAGCCCATACCGGCGCACAAAGTCTTCCAGGCCCTGCCGGTCCAATGTTAAAAAGCCGCGCAGTGTTTTCACTGTTGTGGGCTTATCATAGTCCATTTTTAAGGTTTCCGGTTTTGCCAGAGAGGCCTCTCTGGCCTCCACCGGGTTAATCACATTTTTTTTGATCGCGATCAGCTCTTCTTCGCTGATCGCGCCATAAAGCAAATATATTTTGGCGGTGCGCACCAACGGGCGCTCCCCCTGTGATAAGATCTGAATACACTGAGCGGCAGAATCGGCGCGCTGATCAAACTGCCCCGGCAGATATTCTACCGCAAAAACCTTGGCATTGTCCGCCGGCAACGCTTCATAGGTCAGGTCCAGCTGAGGCTCAGAAAAAACCGTCTTCACCGCATACTGAAACAGCGCAGCATCCAAACCCTCCACGTCGTATCGGTTCAGCAAACGCACCTTTTCCAAAGAAGAAATCTGCAAAACCTGCCGCACTTCCCGCAGCAGCTCCCGCGCCTCATTGGCAAGCGGCTCTCTTTTTTCCACATAAATCCGATCTACCATTTACCCCTCACTCTCCTTTCCGGCCATAAGCGCCCTTTGGCCGATATCCCGGCGGTAAAACGCTCCTTCAAAATGCACCCGGCACACCTTTTGATAAGCAGCTTTCACCGCTTGCTGCAGCGTATCCTCCACCGCCGTGACACCCAGCACCCGGCCGCCCGCACTCAAAAGCTTTCCGTCTTCTTT
>CAYRYQ010000067.1:0-9315 GCA_964428505.1 uncultured Eubacteriales bacterium | reverse complement strand
GCGGCTGGATTTGAAACAACAACGCCGGTATACGCAATGCTGCTGGAAGAGGCGATCCGGAACAGTATCTCCAATATCAAGCTGCTGACCGCTCTGAAAACCATGCCCCCGGTGATTCGATGGGTGTGTGATAAGCAGGGGGGTGTTGACGGTTTTATTGCCCCGGGTCATGTTAGCGTGATCACGGGCAGCGATTGTTATAAGGCTTTGGCTGCGCAATACCGGATCCCGTTTGCGGTGGCGGGATTTCACGGAGAGCAGCTGCTCGCGGCCATTTTTGCACTGGTTAAGTGTCGCGGTCAGGGGCGGGTGATGAATCTGTATCCGTCGGTTGTGACGGCGAAAGGCAACGAAGCGGCGCAGAGGGCGGTGCATCGGTATTTCATGCCTTGCGATGTCGCCTGGCGCGGCATGGGCGTGATCAAGGGCTCTGGGATCAAGCTGCGTCCGGAATTTGAAAGCTTTGACGCGGGCAGCGACCACCTGACCTTTGACCAGGTGCGGAATCCCGATTGCCGCTGTGCGCAGGTGCTGACCGGACTGATAGCACCCACAAAGTGTCCTTTATTCGGCAAAAGCTGCACGCCGTATGCGCAGCAGGGAGCCTGTATGGTATCTGCCGAGGGAAGCTGCTATCAATATTATGTGAACAAGAGGAAAAGATAATGAAAATTACGATGGCACACGGGAGCGGCGGAAAAGCTACCGCCGAGCTGATCAACGGCACCTTCGCAAAGTATTTTGCGAACCCTGTTTTATCCAGAATGGAAGATTCGGCTGTGGTGCCCGGCGCGGCCTATATCGCGATCACGACCGACAGCTTTGTGGTCACCCCGCTGTTTTTTAGAGGCGGGGATATCGGGCGTCTCGCGGTCTGCGGCACAGTGAATGATCTGTCTATGAGCGGTGCGGTCCCGCGCTATCTGACGGCTGGCTTTATTCTGGAAGAAGGGCTTGAAACCGAAGTATTGGAAAAAATCGTGCGCTCCATGGCGGATGCGGCAAAGGAGGCGAGTGTTTCCATTGTTGCCGGAGATACCAAGGTTGTTCAAGGCTGCGGCGGCTTATGCATCAATACATCGGGGGTTGGTTTTCTGCCCGGCACCGGAACAGTAAGCGCATCCAATTGCCAAAAAGGGGATGTGGTATTGCTATCCGGGAATCTTGGCGACCACCACGCCGCGATCTTAAGCGCGCGGATGAATATTTCCAACACGATTGCAAGCGATTGCGCGCCGCTTAACGGCATCACCTCCGCCCTGATCGAGAATGGGATTGAAGTGAAGGCGATGCGTGATGTAACGCGAGGGGGTCTGGCAACGGTGTTGAACGAATTTGCGGCTTCTTCTCATTGCTGCTTTATGCTGGAGGAAGGTCAGCTTCCTGTATCCGGTGAGGTGCGCGGCTTTTGTGATCTTCTGGGGCTTGATCCGCTGACTATGGGAAATGAAGGAAAAATGGTTGCAGTGGTGGGCTGCCAGGATGCGGAAAAGGCGCTTCAAATCATGAAGAGCAGCCGTTATGGGCAAAATGCGGCCCTCATCGGCTCGGTTGTGGAGGGGGAACCCGGAACGGTATTGCTAAATACTCCCTTGGGCGGAACGCGGATTGTGATGGAGCTTTTCGGAGAAGGACTTCCGAGAATCTGCTGAACGGCTCCGCCGATTCTAAATGGCCATCCAAAAAGACTTTTGCGAAGCTGCGCCTACGTGCGTCTATGGGTATTCTCAATTATCGGGCAGATGTTTGAAAACCAGTCAATTGACGCGGCGGCTAAAGCATTCTATAAAAAAGGCACTGCAAGCTTGAAATGAGGGGAAGTGCCGCTCACGATTGAAAGAAGGGGCTCCGCTTTGTGCGTGAGCCCCTTCAGAGTCTTACAAGAATATAATCGGTTATGCAAAAGCAGTTTTTCAAAATTATCTATATTGTCACCTCCTTTGCATCGCCTTCGAAGACAAGAATATCTGGTATTAATGTACCTTTTTCATCGGTATGGGCGAATCTTCCGTTAATTCTGTCCCAGATGATTTTTTCGGATGGCGTGAGGGAAGAAATACTCCGCTTGTTTTTTATCAAACCGGAAAGCAGAAGGGTTCTGGACGGAACATGGCTTCTGCTTGCAGAACAGCGTGCAGTCATCCTGCGTCCGCGGTGCAGGATGAGAAATACACTTTTTTGTTGCATTCTCAGAGAACCAAAAAACATAGCCGCCATCGTCCGTTTCTTTTGCATTCCGAATTGCCAGCACTGACAACTTTCTGATGATATACTGCACCTGCATATCATTCACCGTCCTTATTTATTGAAGTATACAAAATAATCATGGATAATTCAATAAATTAATACTGCTCCCACACTTTAGTGTCGGGAGCAGTATTAATTTTATAGGGAGAGGAGAAAAGCCATGGTGCTCAGAATCAGGGAATCACAGGTTGACCGGCTAAATGCGTTTGGAAAACAGGGGGACAGTTCATCTTTGCTCATGATATTATATTCAAATATTCATCTCTCAACAATCCATATGTATATTCATCACCATGTATGTCCGGGCTTTTTGTTGATGCAGACCTCGCGCCAATAAAGCAGCCCTCTCTACGCATTCCTATCTTCTCCATAAGGCGGTAGGATGGTTCGTTTTTGGTGTCGCAACATGTAACAACACGTCTCAGCTTTAACACTTCAAAGGAAAGCTTCAACAGAAATTTACCCAGTTCAGTACCATAGCCAAGATGTTGAAAATCACGATGGATAACCCAGTTGAATCCGCCTTGATTAGAATCAAAAACAGAAAGACTACCTGTACCGATAACCCGATTGGTTTCTTTCAAAACCACAGCAAAATGATACGCACTGCAAGGTTCATCTTTATATTTTTCTGCTGCATTGCGAATAAAATCTAAACATTGTTGCTTGCTTTGTGGTGCAGTCAGCAGATACTTCACATTCTCTGCGTTTCCAATGTAATCATATACATCATCAAGATCATTCTCGTTAAATGATCTCAGCACCAAGCGTTCTGTTTCATAAGTTTTCATGTTCCAGCCCTCCGTTCATACATTAAAATATAAGATTAATAGTTAGCTCCATTTTTCATCTTTACATTCCCATTTTTTCAACCATTCTGCTGCCATTACAATGGCTTCATAGACTGGTTGAAGAAAAACTTTTATACCACTAATCACAATATCAAAATCCAAGGCCTCATTCTTGATAGTCTTCAAGAAATACTTCCACTTGGTTTGCATATCGGGGTCACGGGGAAGTTGTATTATCCGTTCAAAACTATCTTTTTCATAAATTGTTCCACGGTTTTGAAGCGTTTCACTGATTGCTGTTTGCAATTTTAACCCATCAAAGTCAAAGGTTTTTGAAAGATAGTAAATATCATAAAAATCTTTCATGCGGCCGGTCAGCTCAAAACGTTGCAGGATCGCGTCGAACTTTTCGGCAATTGTACTTTCAAGTGAATAGGTCGAAATTTCCGGCACTTCAAAATCGGGTAGTCGCGTGTTGAATTTTCGTTTTTCAGACTTCGGTACAATGATATCACCAACGCCGATGTCTATATTAAACGGAACACGAACATTTTTGATTTTACCGATAATTTGCGTGCTGATGCCCTTATATTTGCGCTGGGGTGAGATTTCCTCAAAATCATTCGCCGTCATTTCGATATAATCATTTCCAGTATGAATACTGATAATTTCATTAATCACAGCTTTTACATCGTCCACAGAATTAGGCAGTTGTTGGAGCAGAAAATCCACATCTATGGTAGCCCGGCTCTCAAAATTGGTCAGTGTGTATATGAACAAACCACCCTTTAGTACAAGATTGTCCACATACTTAGATTTTGACAGCCGGCGTAAAAACTCCTCTTGGAAGAAAAGCTGCAAGCATTGTTGATAACTAATTCCGGAAGCTTTTGCTTTGTTACGCAGCTTTGCTAATACAGATGCACTGATATCCGGCATTACAGCCACACTCCAATCAAATCTTTTACTTTCTTTTCAACCCGCAGTTGCTTTGCATATTGCATCAGGTTCGGTATATTTTTTGCCGGGTCTTTCACATAGTTTTGAATCGCTTTGTTGAAGATTTCCTTGTCCATTTTAGTGGAGTATTTAAGACAGTCACAGATCGTACGTTCCTTATCGTAAATATGGACTGAATTCTCATCAATTTCACCTTTAGTCAGGCCGATATCAAGAAGAGCCGCTTCCCAGTAGTAGGGCTTAACAAAAGGGTATTCAATTTTAAAACGGGATTTGCTGATATCTTTATCCACCGCCAAATGCCACTGGGCAGGGGTACGGTCGGAATATCCATAATGAAAAAGGGCAGTATTCATGCAAAGAATAGCCTCCGGAAACATGCGGTTAATGATCTTTACCTCACTCATGTTTTCATTGTCCATAAGGTGATAATATCCCCGGCTAACTTGTTCAATAATGCTCTCGGCAAGAAGCTTTTGAATGTCTGCGTAATATATTTTGGACGCACGAAGTTCAGCGGTGCGCATCACATCGCCGTGATTTTCAAATATTTTTTTTATTTTATCATATGGTAGCATTCATTCACCTCTGCTAATTAAGATGATAAAGTAAAAATGAGCGGAGTTTTTAATAAAATCATTATACAGAAAAGAAAGAATAATGTCAATATCAAATTGATTATATTTCAGGAAATGAGCGGATTTTTTAGCAATATTTTATCCGGCTATATATTAAAATATCTTTAAATCCAAATAACTATAAAGTACATCAAATATTTAAAAAGAGCGGGTGCCCAGTTACTTCATCTAATGAAGACCGTTCACACCAGACGCTCGATTATAAGACGCCAGACCAATTGGAAGCAGAATTTTATTCAGCACTTGAAATAAAAGAATGCTTACAGTAAAAAGTACCCTGTCCAAAAACAGTTGTACAATTTACTGTAAGCATTCCAACCCATTGTAGTAATCATCCAAATTGGGCGCTGGACGTTAAATTATGATTATGAAGCCAGTATACCAGTCAAATATAAAGTAACCGCTGTTTTGCAGGAATGGGTATAGGAGAGCTTCCGTCATATCCGGCGATAGTATGGAACCATTATTCACCTGCTTTGAAATTGTACACCGGCTTGATGATTTTAATAATATCCGCAGTGGGAGAAATGTTGTTTATAATGTCATTCATGCTCTTATAGGCCATGGGGCTTTCATCAAGGGTCGATTCGTTGATAGATGTGCTGAAAATGCCTTCCATGGATTTTTGGAATTCTTCGACGGTGAAGTTCTCCTTGGCACCCTTTCTGCTGTAAAGCCTTCCGGCGCCGTGCGGCGCAGAACAGTTCCAGTCGTCATTTCCTTTGCCGACACAGATAATGCTTCCGTCACGCATATTGATTGGAATCAGCAACTTTTCGCCTGCCTTTGCAGAAACAGCACCTTTTCTTACGATATTGCTGTCATGATCGATATAATTATGAATCGTCTCAAAATGAGTAAACATATCAAGAGCTTTACCGAAAATTCCGCTTAGAATACTATTTGCGATTTCTATTCTGTTTCTTGTTGCGAACTCCTGACAGATTTTCATATCATGAAGATACATTTCACGGTATTCGCCGGTAAGGTAGCAAAGTTCTTTCGGTATATCGGTTTCTTTTGCCTTAAAGGTTGCCTTCATTTCTTTGATAGCTGCTTGAATTTCGCTGCGTCTTTCGGCGGCTTTGTATTCTTCAATAAGACTATTTTTTTTTTCAAAAAGCTGGTCGGCCCCACGGCAAATGTCATATGCCATTTGCTGATAAAGCTCTGCTACCTGTTTACCCAGATTACGGCTTCCGGTGTGAATAACAAGATATTTGTTATTTCCATCATCCACATCAATTTCGATAAAATGATTTCCTCCGCCGAGTGTTCCGAGGCTGCGCTCAATCCAACGTGTCTTTTTCAGATTGCGGTAACAGTAAAGCTGCTGTAATTCCGGATATCTGGTCATCCTGCCTTCATGAACATTTTTACCACTTGGGACAAATGCGCGGATAACACCATCTAAGACGGAAAAATCAATATCAGCTTTTCCCAATTCCACCGTCAGCATGCCGCACCCGATATCTACGCCAACAATATTGGGGATAATCATCTCGCCTAAATCGGCAGTAAAGCCGATCACGCAGCCAGCTCCCGCATGAACATCCGGCATAATGCGTATTTTGCAGCCGTTTACAAATTTCTGGTCGCATAACTGCTTGATCTGCTCCGCTGCATTTTCTTCAACAATGTCTGTGTATATTTTGGCGGTGTTATATGCGCCGGTTATTTCAATCATTCAGATCATCTCCTACTATTCATTTATGGCATTTCCACGCAACACAGTGGTCAACTGCGAAAGGATATCACCGCTGCCATTTACGTTGATATTACCGACATTTTCGCAAATACGCTCGACGTATTCCAGCTCTTTCAGCTTATAAAGGGTCTTGTTTTCGTCCATCAGCTTTGCTGTGTTCAAAAGGGAACGGGTAGAGGCAACTTCCTCCCGGCGGGTGATGACATTTGCCTGCGCACGTTTTTCAGCAATAAGTACTGTATTCATAATGTCTCGAATTTCACCCGGAAGAATGATGTCCTTAACGCCTGCATCGATGAACTCTACATAGAAATCCGTTTCTCTTGCTTTCAACCGATCAAAAACATACTGTGACATTTGCTCTTTATTTTCCAGTATTTCATCAATACGGTATTTGCCGATAAAGTCACGTAACGCCAACTGGGCAGCGACATAAATTTGTTCCTCATAATTGTCTATTTCGGTTTTGACCTTGATAAAGTCAGTAATGCGATAATTACATACAAAGTTGACACGCACCGAGACCTTATCCTGTGTCAAAATCTCCTGACCGGTGATATCCATTTTGGTAAGCCTGATATCAGCAAAACCGACATCAACCTTGATATCTGTTTTCCAGAAATAGTACGTTCCCGCATCCAAAAGACGAATGAATTTCTGATTAAAATACAGCCGTGCTTTCTGATACTCTGCTACCTCCACTTTTGTGTAAAGATAGGTTGGTATCTTGGCAAATATGTACTCGGGAATCTCATCTGAAACCTCGGGTGATGAAATATCAGTCAATGTAAATTCGTGCTTATTATACGTATTAAAATAAGCGTATTTGCCGTGGCGGAGCGCTTCACTGAATTTTCCGTCAATAAAATGAAACGCAAGCTGGCGGTCTCCTACCTCTACACAAACGGTTTCTCTTGCAATAGCCTTATCTTTCATCAATATATCAAGAGAAGCGCTTTGTGAGTCGAGAGCCTTGTCAAGCTCCTGTAGTTCGATGGTTTTATCTCCAAAGGTGCGGTATTTGCCCGAAGACAGCATTTTTACAAATTTTCCGTTCTTGAAGAGCAGGCCTCTCTGATTCTCGTTAATAATTGTTTTCATATGTAAATCCTCCATAGTTTAATTTGCTTTTTGCAGCCACCCATATAAAATCTGCGGCGATGAAATTAAGAACTTTTCAGAAAAAACGGAAGCGGATGCTTTGGCTTCTTCTTCTAAAATACGGTATCCTTTCACCGACAAGGCAGAAACTATATTGCTTAGTGATGATTAGTGTTGTGCACCAAATCATTATTCGGCGGGATGGCTGCAAAGAAATTGAAGCTGTGCTGAAAGCACATTCTTTTGTTTGCCTTTTCCGGCATTACCAAAACCACTTGGCCGAGTTTACGCTCGGGCAGGACTCAAACCTGCGATAAACAGGGGATTTGAACCCCGTCGCATAAGCGACTGCCAAAGAGCAAGCAAAGCTTAAAGCATACACGTCGGAATATCCTCGTGCACCGCTGTGAAAAAAACACTGAGCCGAAAGCTACCTTGCAAATACAGTATATTGGAAATATTTTCCTTTATCACGGAAAAAAAGTTGCGAACTCTCATTTGAGTCCGCAACTTTTCTGCATTTGAAGGCGCTCTTTAATTAAATTTACGAAATACTCCGGTTCTAAAACCTTAACAAAAGGTCCAAAAGAAAGTATTCGGATCAACAATTCGGTCTCATCGTCCGCATCATAATAAATTTTAATCTGATACTGATTGATACCGGTTTGCCATGCCTCTTTTTTGAAGTGTGCAAAGTGCAGGAGAAACCGCTCCAAAGCATTCCGCTCATCTAAGAGCTCACAGAGAAAATATGCTTCGGAATGTCTGTCCTTTGGTAGTACCGCAAAGCGCGCTTCTCCGATTATTTCACAACTCTCTATTCCTACAACATTTAACATTGTTGAAAAACGGCACGAGGCAATGTTCACACGAAATTTATCATCCTTTTCGGAATATTCCAGCTTTACCGGATCACACGTAATTCGTCTATGCGTTCCCTTGGCACCGGTGTATTCTCCTTTGATTTTTTGATGCTCTTTGATTGCCTTAACGATAGTACGAAATACCTGAATATAGTTTTCATCCTCATACGGATCGCCGTCGTCGTATTGGTCATAAGCAATATAATCTGACGGCACAAACAGCGGCTCAACATCCTTTAAAAAATTCCAATCAGCTTGAAAAAGCTTCATCCTTTTATCCAGTGAAATTGCCTTCAACCATCGGAGTTGCAAAGTTGTTAGAGGCATCGTTGGAACATGCCTGATCGGTGTTGTAAAATCGGAAAGTAGCAACGACCATTGCCCGTTTTCCAGTGCCGGAATGATTTCCAAAAAGCTTTCGGAGAAGGCATTGTTGTCGATGATCTCCTTCATACTTTTTTCAGTCACTTCACCTGATATGGCTAAGGAGAGAATTTTTGCAACCGTCTGATAATAGCAGCCGTATATCTCATGAAACAGCATTACTCCTTACCTCCGATCCCATAGAGGAGATACATTTCTTCCACGTCCCGTTTAAATTGGTTTTCAACCGTTCGGTTTGAAAAATCAAGCTCTGTAATTCGGCAAATAAAAGTACGAATCCACGGAATCATTTCCCATGTATCATAAACATCCGCCGAGAACCATGCGGTATTTTTATTTATGCGTTCTACTGTTCCGATACGCTTTTCACGCAGCAGGCGGCGATAAATGTATTCTTCGTTTTCGTCAATATGCAAAGTAAATTCGACATGTTCCACATTTTTCCCGTCTCCCATGGAAACGCCCCATAAATGCGGTCTGATCGATTCAAACAGCGTCTGTGCGGTTTCGTAATCCGCCGCTTTGCTCTCCTCGACAGAAAAAATATAATCAAGACGGTAGGATTTGATTTTTTTGAACAGGGTGTCAAGCCCAATCACGTACTGCCGTCCGTTTTGTACACT
>CAYRYQ010000066.1:0-9348 GCA_964428505.1 uncultured Eubacteriales bacterium | reverse complement strand
TCAAAACGGGGTAGAAAAAGCCCTGCTGCGGGATGCCTGCAAAGACCTTCTGCCGGAAGAACTGCTGCTGCGCAAAAAAAGCCCGTATCCCAAAACCTATAATCCTCGCTATGAGCTGCTGCTGAAAGAGCGTTTCCGGGCCATTCTGGCAGATACGGCCTCCCCGATTCACTGCCTGGTCGACGCCAAAAAAGCAGAGCAGTTTATGAGCCAGCCTTCCGCCTATGGCCGCCCCTGGTTCGGGCAGCTGATGGCCGCGCCCCAAATGATTGCCTACCTGCTGCAGCTAAACGATTGGCTGCGCCACTTTCGTCCAGCGCTGCATCTTTAAAAAGGTCTTCAAAGAAACGCAGGAACCTGCAAACAGCGAGGTTCCTGCGTTTCTTTTTAGCTATTCTGGGCCAGCTTTTTCACCGCCACATAAATATCTGAAATTTTATACCAGGTGGCGAAATCCACCTCCCCGGTCTCGGGAAGCCCGAAAATCTGCTGAAAGGTTTTCACAGACGCTGCGGTCGCGTCTCCATACTCGCCATCCTCCACCAATTTTGGGATCAGCGGATAATTGTTGGAGATGGCGTTCAGCTGATTCTGAATCGTGCGCACCGCATCTCCCTTAGAGCCGATCTTCAGGGTAACGCCGGGAAAAGACTGCGGCACCCCCTCCACTTTTTCCGCCTCCATCAGCATCACGTCATTTCCATAATAATTTTTCAGAATCTGAATAGCCGTATAGCCTTGATCCGCCAGCTCCTTGGATCCCCACTGGCTGAGCCATCCGTCCCGCCGCACCCGTCGACCGTCCGAATACTGGGTCAGAAGCGGCTGCCGGATGTCCGGCTTGGTGATATACGTTGCAAACACTTCATCCACCACATCCGATACCTCTCTGAAGATATTGCGCCCATAGGAAAACGCCTGATCATAGGCTGTTGAATTGGTGATGGTAAAGTTAAACCCTTTTCCACGATACCATTCTGTAAAAACCCGGTTTAACGTAAAGGACTGAATCGCCAAAATATTGGCCTTCAGCGCTTCAACCGGCCAGCTGGCATAGATTTCACTGCTGACTACATTTTTAATATAGTCCTTATAGGGAACGGTATGGTTCGGTGCCGCCGCATCGTCCGGGCGACCGTCATGCACCACTACATCGCCGGGAATCACCGGCTGCGGCAATACCACCAGGTTTTCCGGAAACGGAAGCTTTTTAATCGGGGATTCCGGAATTTTAGGCGGAAACGTTCCCCAAAGAACCGGATAGGGAATATCCACATAATCAAAAATCGGCGTCATGATCGCATTTTGAATAGCGGTGGTATTCGGGTAAATCTGCACATTGCGTATTAGGGCCGCATATCGGTCCGGCACCACGATGTTGACGTCATATTCATTGAAAGGGCGGGGCATAAAGCTGTTCATGGAATATTCCAGAGGCGGCGAAGGTAATGATACGGGCGGAATCTGGCCGTTTGCGTCGGTAACCCCTTCCTCCAACACCACATTTTTATAAGAATCTGTAATCTTCACCTGCGCATTGGCTGCTGGCGTTCCAAAACTATCCAGAAAAATATGCAGTCTCAGCAAACCGAACCCACCGGCGGTGTTTCCCTGTGCTATATTATTGTTTTGCTCCATGATCATCACTCCTTATGACAAAGTATAGTTAATTGTAGACTCCTTGATCACCGAAAAGGTCCCATATAAGTCCAGTTTTCCATATCCCCATTTATTATTGGGGAAGATCATGTTTTCTTCTCTTTTGCATCCGCTGGTCAAAAGGGTGCTGATCAGATCCCCATCCATGGAGGGGGCATTGCCGTCCACAATTCCCCACTCCAGTAAAATAGCCACCGCTCCGGCAGTAACTGCGGCTGACACACTGGTGCCGGTCATGGTTCCGGGCCCGGTCGGATAAATTCCGTTCACACCGACACCGGGCGCCGCTAATTCCGGCGCTAACCTTGGTACCCGCGTAGGTCCCCAGGAGGAAGAAACATAAAGGCTGTTGTCGTTGTTATTATACGCACCGCAGGTGATGGCCTGCACCGAGGTGCCCGGATACACAATGGTATAGTCTGGAACCGGCTTCAGAAGCTCCACATACGGACTCACCTGGCCGGTGATCGGAAGCCAGCAAAAGTATTCCCCGGTGATAATCGCGTCTCCGAACAGGGTCACCTCCCAAATCCCTTCCGTCGCGTCCTGAAATTTCAGCAGGATGATGTTATTGACGTCCTTATAATATTCTATGGTAATTACTGAATTTTCAAAAATCAGCTTTTCACTGTACTGAAACCCCACCTTAAAGGGAAGCCGCGCCACCACCTCCCCCGAGGGAGAGGTCACGCTGGCGGATATTTTATCATGAGCCGGGCCAAAAACCGTCAGCATAAACGAGGTGTTGGACCGCTCCACCTTAATGCTGACCGTGTCGGTAGAACCGGTTCTGGGAATCGTTCCTTGTGTATGGTGGCGGGCATTGCTCTCGTTGCCTGCCGCCGCCGCCACGGTATAACCCGAACGTTTCGATGCAAAGTTAATGTAATCCTCCATGAAGGAATTGCCGTCGTGCCCGCTCATGTTGGAGCCCATTCCGATGCAGATCACCACCGGCATATTCAGCTCTTCCGACCGGTCAAAGATGTATTTCATGCCCAAAAGATAATCGGTGGATTCAAAAAGATTTGGGTTTTCCTTCGGCAGCAAATACTTATCGATATAATATTCACTGGCACGCCGCAGCTTCACGGAAATAATGCTGGCAGCGGGAGCCGCGCCGATCAGGTCGCCTTTCTCGTTGCTGGCCGCCACCGACGCCAAAAAGGTGCCGTGCCCGTCCTCATCGATCGTAGGCACAATACTATGCGGATTCGGCGATTTTAACGCGAGATCAATCTGCTCTCTTGTATAGACAGAACCGTAATATAAATAATTCGGCCGCTCTCCGTCGATCGTCTGATCCCAGATGCTGATAATCTTGGTGGAGCCGTCTTCGAATTTAAAGGCATCCTTGGTATAATCGATTCCGGTATCCACAAAGCCGATAATAACTCCGCGGCCCGATAAATTCAGATAGGGTTGATTCAGGATCTGGGAAATCCCGCTGTCTGCATTGGTTTTGCTGTCCAAAGGAGATAGAATGACCGGAAAAAAGCCAAAGAAATCATGGCCCAGCTCCTCAAACAGCATCTGAATATTGCTTTTGTCGGTATAGACCACAATATAGCCGCTGGCCAGCTCCGTACCTAATTTTAGATATGGCCGGTTTTTCGCAAATAATTTAAAACGGTCGGTATTATAAACATTGAAGGCTACCGTGGTAGGAAGTTTTACAAACTGATCCAACGGCAACGTGCTCTCATCTAAATTTGCAGCCACAAACGATCTCCTCCCAATTGATAACGTGTCAGAAAGTCCATGCTCTTGCTTAAGCAGAGCGTGCCATAGCCAAAGGACGGATTGGGATAAAGCACTCCCTGCTTCCGCGATGCGCCCAGGCGCAAAAAGGCTTTGATCCGCTCCCCATAAAGAAACGGATCATTTTTTTGCACGATCCCCCACTGCATCATCAACACAGTCGCTCCCGCCACGAAGGGAGAAGCAATGCTGGTGCCGGTATAAGTGTCATACCCTCCGCCGGATTTAGTGGAGATAATGTCCACTGCCGGCGCCGCCACGTCCGGGTTTGGCAACACCGTGTTGGCATTTCCCCGCCCGGAAAATTCAGCGATATTTCCAACGCGATCATTATAACCCGCCACCGTAACCACCTTGGCCGCAGTGGACGGCAGCGTGAGGGTATTGTTGACAGCGGGGGTGGAAAAGGCAGTCTCATCGGTGACCTCTTCCAGCGTTGGAAGCCAGACATTAAATTCACCATCCACAATCGTTCCCGCAAGAACTCTCAGCTTCCAAATCCCCGGTAGAATCGATCCTCTCTCTGATTGAAAATTAAAAAAAATTTCCTGCCCGTAGGAATAACGGTTGGGCTGCCCATAAATGATGGTCAGCGTCAGATTTGCCTGACGCACCGTTTTGACCTGGCTCTCAATGCGGACCACACCGGAAGACATTCCATCGGGAAAGATGATCTCAACACCGAAATCATCCACAAAATTTTTCCAAAGAGTCATGTAATAGCTTTCAATGCCGGGAGCGGTGAAATATTCTACCTCCAAGGTCTGGTTGGTCTGAACCCGCCCATTATAATGATGCCCGGCTGCCCCTTCGTTCCCGGTTGGGATCACAATCACCGTTTTCCACTCGGAGGCGATATCGGTAATATACGTTTCAAACAGAGAGTCTCCCCGGTGAGATCCGTTGTTTGTTCCAAAACTGATATTAATTGAAATCGGCTTATTCAAAAGCTTTGCCTTATCGATCACATATCTGATCGCCCGCATCAGTTCCGTGGTTCTGGCAAAGGATTCATACCCTTTGGTGCCGATCTTGACAATGACCAGATCCGCCTCGGGCGCCACCCCCATATTGGCACCGTTGCTTTCCCGCCCATTGCCGGCCATCACGCCTGCCACCGCAGTCCCATGCCCGTTGGAATCAAAGCTGGGAACCATTTTTTGCGGAGCCACACTGTTGATTGCCAGATTGATTTGCAGATTATTGAATTCCGCCCCGCTGTGGAATCCGGCGGGAGGCGTTCCCGCTGCGGTCTGATCCCAAAGATACAAGATGCGGCTGGTTGAATCTGCATTTTGAAAGTCCTTATGGGTATAATCAATTCCGGTATCAATAATCGCGGCAATAACACCTTTTCCGGTCAGGTTATAGCTGCCGCTGCGGTTTACCGACTGGATACAGGTGGATACCATATTATGATCATCTTCAAAATAAAGTTTTTTTGGCAATTCCATATGTTCAATCTGCGAATACGTATACAATCGCGGGACCAAATCGCGGCGGATCGTAATAATTGCATAGCTTTGATAAAGGGGTTCCACTTCCGCCCCAAGATCATTTGCAATCGGGGTTAAATCCCCGTGGTATTTGACGATAATCTCCAAATGATCATCCTGCAGCATCGGTAAATTCTCAAGGTTTTCCAACGGTTCATTCGGCGTTGCCGGGGGTGGCGCTGCCTGGTTTATGTTATTTTCATCCGCCATTGGCTTTCAATCTGCCCTCCTTATCTGTTTATTTCAGTAATACGATCGGATATTTCGGATCAAAATGGACTTTTCTTGCCAATAGGTGCCTTGCTTCATCCAGCCATATAGTCGATGCCCGCGTAATGCATCCAGATAGTACCAGCCGCTTTTCCCCTTTTTTACCATCAGATATATGACCGTACCCGCCAGCTGCTGCAAATCACTTTGTTCCCTTTTTCCCATCATGCGGTAACAGTGCAGATCCGAACTCAAAGCCGACCCGGACACGCCCAGTTCGTCATCGGTCAGCAGCATTCATCTCCCTCCTATTCTTCTGCTTCAATCGTTCATTTAAGTATATGAAATCAATATGCCAAACGCGCAAAAATAAAAAAGCTCAGCCGTTTGGCTAAGCTTTTGACTCCTATTCTTGATTGAGCCGGATCTTCCTGCGCGCATATTTTTAAAGAAAAACCGGTTAATGATCCCCGTTGATTTTTTGCTGAAACACAAAGACAGAAACGGCCAGAAAGGCTGCCGCGTAACCCATCACCCACCAAAAATCCGGAAAAATGGCCTGCCAGTCTCCGGCGATCGCGGCCCGGGCTGCCCGCACCGCATGCACAAACGGAAAGATCTCCGCCACTTTTTCGAATGTGCCGCCCACCATTTTCAGATCAAACCACGTGCCAGACAGCCATCCGCACAGATTGGTCAGCAGTGCACCGCACAGGCCTCCCACCTGCTTTTCATTAAAAAGGCTGCCGCAAAGAAGGCCCAACGCAATAAATAACAGCGCGGCCGGGATCATAACGCCAATAGCTGCCAGCACCCGAAAGCTGACCGGCAGACCCAAAAAGAAGGAAACCATGAAGCAAACTGCAATCTGTGAGAGCGCAATCGGCAGCAGCGGCAGCGTGTAGGCCAAAATAAAATCTCTGGCACGGAGCGGCGAGGTATAAAGCCGCAGCATAAAAGAGTTGCTGCGGTCTTTTGCGAGCAAAACCGCGGAGAAAAGAGAGATGAAGGAAAGTCCGAACACCGCGACGCCGGGAGAAAGCTGCCCGATGGAAAATAGTTCCACCGGAACATTCCGCTGAATCGCAGAGAGCAACAGCAACAGAATGACGGAAAAACCGATCCCGAACGCGAGATTCAGCCGATCCCGCACAATTTCTTTTCCGTTGCGCGCGGCAAGCGCCATCATTTTCATACCGGTTGCCCTCCCTCCAACGCCAAAGAGATAAAGGCGTCTTCAAAATTCTGGGTGTTGGTTTGCGCAATCAGCTGTTCCGCGGTTCCCACCGCCTTCAGCCGCCCGCCGGCCATCACGCCGATCTGATCTGCCAACGCTGCCGCTTCCTCCAGATAATGGGTCGTTAAAATAATCGTCACTTTTCCCTTTAATTGCCGGATCAACTGCCATAGCTCCCGCCGTGCCAGCACATCCAACCCCAGCGTCGGCTCATCCAGAAACAACACCCTGGGAAATGTAATCAGTGCCATCGCAATACTCAGCCGCCGCTGCCAGCCGCCGGAAAGGGTGCGCGCTTTATCCTTTGCAATCAACTCCAGGGAAAATTCCCGGATCATCTCTTCGGCTCTTTGCTGGGCTTCCTCTTTACGGCTGCCGTAAATACCGGCGATCAGGGCTAAATTTTCCCGCACAGAAAGATTGGGCGCAATCGCGGTTTCCTGCGGAGATACATTGATCTGCTGCTTGACCTTTTCCCTTTGGGTCTGCACATCCAGCCCCCGTACATTTGCCGTCCCTTCTGAAGGACGCACAAGGCACGAAAGCAGCTTGATGGTGGTGGATTTTCCCGCACCGTTCACCCCCAGAAGAGCAAACAACGTTCCTTCCTCAATCGAAAGATTCAAATGATCAACCACAGTTTTGCTGCCGTAACGCTTACACAGATTTTTGGTTTCAATCGCTGTCATAACGGCCCCTTTCAAAAGAGGAAACCCTGTAAACATCCTCTATTTTTAGGCTGATCATATCATATTTCCAATGCTCCGTCAATAGCCGCGTCCAAATAAATCATTTCTTAACGCATGGCACTCTTCATCGCGCGGATATAGGCCGCCACCTGCTCCGGCGCCGACTGGCCGAACCGCTCCACCAACCGCACGATCGCGCTGCCCACAATCACCCCGTCGGCCTTGGCCGCCATAGCGGCCGCCTGCTCCGGCGTGGAAATGCCAAAGCCGATCGCGGCCGGCATTTTAGTTGCCTTACGCACCAGCGCTACCATCTGCTCGATATCCGTTTTGATTTCCTGCCTTGTGCCGGTCACCCCTAAGGAGGAAACGCAATACACAAAGCCCTCGGCCTCCCCGGCAATCAATTGAATCCGCTCTCCTGAGGTGGGGGCAATCAGCGAAATAAAGTCCAGCCCCCGCGCCTTGCAGGCACCGGCAAACTCCGCTTTTTCCTCATAAGGAACATCCGGCAGAATCAGACCGTCCATTCCAATGGCGGCGGCCCGGTCCAAAAACCGGTCGATGCCGTAAGAAAACACCACGTTTGCATAGGTCATAAATACCATTGGCACCGGCACCTGCGGCCGCACCGTTTCCACCATTTCAAAAATCCGGTCTGTGGTGGTACCGGCCGTCAGCGCCCGCAGATTCGCGCCCTGAATCACCGGTCCCTCCGCGGTGGGATCAGAAAATGGAATGCCCAGCTCAATCAGATCCGCCCCTGCTTCCGCCATGGCGGGCAGCAGCGCGGCGGTAGTCATGAGATCCGGATCGCCGCAGGTCACAAAGGCAATAAACGCCTTTCCATGGTCAAATGCTTTTTGAATCTTGCTCATTCGGATAAATCCTCCCCTCTGTAGCGCGCCACCGCGGCGCAGTCTTTATCCCCCCGGCCGGAAAGATTGACCGCCAGAATCTGCTCTTTACGCATGGTAGGCGCCAGCTTTCTGGCGTAAGCCACCGCGTGGGCGCTCTCCACCGCGGGAATGATTCCCTCGGTGCGGGAAAGATATTCAAAAGCATCGATCGCCTCATCATCGGTCACCGCCACATATTCTGCCCGGCCACAATCATGCAGATAGGCATGCTCCGGCCCCACGCCGGGATAATCCAATCCCGCCGAAATGGAATAAACCGGCGCGATCTGCCCGTATGCGTCCTGGCAAAAATAAGATTTCATTCCGTGGAAGATGCCCAGCCGCCCGGTGGTGATGGTGGCCGCCGTTTCAAAGGTGTCTGCCCCGCGGCCCGCCGCCTCGCAGCCGATCAGCCGCACCGAAGGATCATCGATAAAATGGTAAAACGCGCCGATCGCATTGGATCCGCCGCCCACGCAGGCCAGCACCGCGTCCGGCAGCCTTCCCTCCTTTTCCAAAAGCTGCGCCTTGATCTCTTTGGAGATCACCGCCTGAAAATCCCGCACCATGGTAGGGAACGGATGCGGACCCATCACAGAGCCCAGCACATAATGGGTATCACCGATGCGTTTGGTCCATTCCCGCATGGTTTCGCTGACCGCGTCTTTCAGGGTGGCGGTGCCGGAAGTCACCGGATGCACCGAAGCGCCCAGCAGCCGCATTTTATAAACATTCAGCGCCTGCCGCCGCACATCCTCCTCGCCCATGAAAATTTCACATTCCATGCCCATCAGCGCCGCCGCGGTCGCGGTGGCCACCCCATGCTGCCCTGCCCCGGTTTCGGCGATCAGGCGGGTTTTGCCCATTTTCTGTGCCAGCAGCGCCTGCCCCAGCACGTTGTTGATCTTATGCGCGCCGGTATGGTTCAGATCCTCCCGCTTCAGGTAAATTTTCGCTCCGCCCAGCTCCCGGGTCATTTTTTCTGCAAAATAAAGCATAGAGGGCCGCCCCGCGTAGTTTTTCAGCAAATCCCCCAGCGCCGCCTGAAAGACGGGATCGTCTTTATAATGCAGATAAGCCTGCTCCAATTCCAGCACTGCGTTCATCAGCGTTTCGGGAATATATTGCCCTCCGTGAACCCCAAATCTTCCTTTGGACATCTCCGTTTCCTCCTTCATTCTTTGTTTTCCCGCACCGCGCGCACCGCCGCCAGCATTTTTTCGGGATCTTTTTTTCCATCGGTTTCAATTCCCGAGCTCAGATCCACCCCCGCGGGGTGGAGCGCACGCAGCGCCCCGGGCAGATTATCGGGCGTCAACCCGCCCGCCAGCATATAAGGGCGCGAAAAGCCCCGTAGCAGCGACCAGTCAAAGGGCTTGCCGCTGCCCCGGCCGCTA
>CAYRYQ010000065.1:0-9365 GCA_964428505.1 uncultured Eubacteriales bacterium | reverse complement strand
AAAGTGATATTGGCGTTGGCATCACCGGCATTGCGGGCCCCGGCGGTGGATCGGAGGAAAAACCGGTGGGGCTGGTCTATTTCGCAGTTTCTTTCGGCGAGATCTGTGAAGCGGAACGGCTGGATCTCAATTATTTAACTTCCCGGGATGCAATTCGGGAAAAAACGGTGAATCTGGTGTTGAAATATCTGCTGGCCCTGCTGCAATAAATGGAAAAATGCTGACAAACGACAGAAAATCGTTTTGTCAGCATTTTTATTGCAACAATGAAGGGGCGCAAGGGTCCGCGCGAAAGGTCAGGCGATATCCAAGACGGGTCCAATAGAAAAGATTTTGGCGTTTTTGACCCAAAGCAGCCGAAAGCTCTTGAGGTAAGACTGGGATTTCAATCGCTGCGGGTGCCGGTGGAAGCATTGCGCGCAAACGGTGATTGATCATGCCGGTGCGCACCAGTTCCCCAAATGCAGGATGATAAGCGCCGGCAACCGCGCCCGGCGCCTGATGAAGCCCAACTTTTAAGAGACGAATGCCCCGTTCCTGCAGAAAAAGGGCGATCGGCACGGTCCATTCCAATGCTTCTTCCACGCAAAGCGGCCGGAAGGTGCCGGCTAAGAAAGACTGGTACAGCGCGGTATGCGGGAATACAACCACCGGATAAAGGCGCATTTCAGCGGGGCTGAGCGCCGCCAGCTTTTGTGCGCTTTGAAAGGCGGTCTCAAAAGAGTCTCCCGGCAGACCCAAAAGCATTTGAAGCCCCAATGAAAATCCCTCTTCCCGGATTATGGCGGCGGCGTTTTCGGTATCCGCTGGGGTATGCCCCCGATTGGCCCGACTTAAAACCGTTTCGCTCATACTTTGTGCTCCCAGCTCAATATGCGTGACCGAATAGTGCTTTAAAAGAGCCAGCGTTTCCCGATCGATCCCGTCGGGACGGGTAGAAAGGCGAATGCCGGTAAAACAGCCTTGCTCAACAAAAGGAAGGGCGGCTTCAAGATAGGCGATCATCTGCGCCCGGGGCAAACAGGTAAAGGACCCCCCAAAAAAAGCGATCTGCGCCGACTCTGCACGATGGGAGGGCAGGGCGACACAGTTCTGTATGATCTTTTGCACCTGATCCGGGCTTGGCGCCTGCTGCTGCCCGGTGATTTGTTGTTGATCGCAAAAGGAGCAGCGGTGCTTGCAACCGGAAAACGGGATAAAAATCGAAAGGTTTTGATGTTTCATTCCTGCTCGTTTTCACCCAACAGTTCCAAAGCCTGTCTTGCCGCTATCTGTTCGGCTTCCTTTTTGCTCTTTCCCGTTCCTTTCCCCAGCAGATTGCTGTTGAGAAAGCAATGAACTTCAAAAACTTTTGCATGGTCCGGGCCGGTGGCAGAAATCAGCTCATAGTGGATTAACTCACCCGGGTTTTGCTGCGCAATTTCCTGCAAGGTGGTTTTATAATCAAAGTCATGGGCATGATCGTTGATTTTCGCGGCACCATTTATAAGGAAGGGCAGCACATATTTTTTTGCACTTTCCAATCCTCCGTCCAGAAAAACAGCCGCTAAAACCGCTTCGAATGCATCAGATACGATGGACGGCCGCTGACGGCTGTTGGCACGCTCTTCTCCGTGTCCCAACAGCAGATAGCAGCCTAAATCCAACTCTTTGGCAAATTCAAATAGCGAATTTTCGCAGACCAGAAGAGCCCTTATTTTTGTTAAGTTTCCTTCCGGCAGGTGCCGATAGTGGGTAAACAGGTATTCTGCTGTGATCAGACCCAGTACCGAATCCCCCAGAAACTCCAGCCGCTCGTTGGAACCGGGCACTTCGTGCCGATGCTCGTTGGAATAGCTGGAGTGAGAAAGCGCGTGAATCAGCAGCTTTTCATTGCGGAAGGTGTACTTCATTTTATTTTGAAGATCTTGAATATCCGGCATTTTATTTGCTGATATAATCGATCAGGTCGGAAACGCTCTTCAGTTTCTCCAGGTCTTCGTCTTTGATCTGAACATCAAATTCATCCTCGATGGCCATAATGACCTCAACCAGATCCAAAGAATCCGCGCCCAGTTCTTCCAAGGTAGTATCCATGGTAATCATATCCTCGTCGGAAATGCCGAGCTGCTCCATAATAATTGCTTTCACCTTTTCAAACATTGCAATAATCCTTTCGGTTCGTTGTTGATTTTACACAAATAATATAGTACCCATTTTCTAAAAAAATGTCAAGGATTTTATTCTTTACCCAAGTCTTTTTCGATCGTGCGGATCATCCCGCTGTCCGCAAAGACGCAAGCCTGACGGATAGCGCTTTTAAAAGCCAAGGCATCGGAGGAACCGTGTGCCTTGATCACGGGCTTAGTGACCCCCAGAAGGGGCGCGCCGCCATATTCTTTATAGTCCATTTTTTTTCGGTAGGCACGAATCTGATCCAAAATCAGCAGAGCACCCAGCTTGGATTTCCAGTTCTTGGTAAGCATTTCCTTCAGAGAGGCAGAAAACATTTTCCCCCAGCCTTCCGATATCTTCAGGGCAATATTGCCCGAAAAGCCGTCGGCAACCACAACATCGCACCCACCCAACGGAATATCACGCCCTTCGATATTGCCGGTAAAATGAATGGCCTTGTTTTCTTTCAACAGCTGGAAAGCCGCTTGCTGCAATTCGGTTCCTTTATGCGCTTCCGCACCGTTGTTTAAAAGGGCAACCCGAGGCGTCGGAATCTGCAGGCAGGACTGCATATACAAACTGCCCATCAGCCCGAACTGCTCCAGATATTCCGGTTTACACTCCACATTGGCCCCGCAATCCAGCAGAATATAGGGGCCGTTCAAAGAGGGCATCACCGCCCCCAGAGCCGCCCGCTTGATGCCGCGGATTCTTTTGATCAGCATGGTGGCCCCCACCAGAACAGCGCCGCTGTTTCCTGCGCTGACAAAGGCATCGGCTTTATCCTCTTTCAACAGACGAAAGGCCACTGCCATAGAGCTGTATTGCTTTTCTTTTAAAATGGCTGTGGGCGCGTCTTCCATGGTCAGGATATCCGGTGCGTCCACAAGCTCAAAACAATCAGTTGGCAGGCCGTTCTGGGTCATCACCGCCATGAGTTCGTTTTTTCGACCAACCAGCAGAATCGCAAGATCTTTTATTTCCTTGACGGCAAGAAGGCAGCCCTTGATGATTTCCAAAGGCGCATGATCGCCGCCATGTGCGTCAACAATAATTCTCATGTCTGTGTTCCTTTCCATAATGGGGATTGCCGAATAATGGCATCCACGTGGTTTAAGCTGCGCTGAGAAACGGCCATATAGCGGTCTGCCTTGCAGCGAATACGGGCGTCCAGCGGAGCGATGAGACCAAAATTGATATTCATCGGCTGAAAATTTTCTGCGCTGCCCTGGCTGATATAGCGGCCAAGCGCTCCGATGGCCGTTTGATCTCCAAATTCAGGGAAGGGAATTCCTTTGATTTTTGCAGCCAAAGAAAGCCCTGCCATCAGTCCGGATGAGGCCGATTCCACATAACCTTCCACACCGGTGATCTGGCCCGCAAAATAAAGATGATCCCGCTGACGAACCCGATAGTCAGACGTCAACAGGGCGGGGGCGTTTAGGTAGGTGTTGCGGTGCATGACACCGTAACGGACAAATTCCGCCTGCTCTAAACCCGGAATCATTGAAAATACCCGCTTTTGCTCGGGAAATTTCAAATGCGTCTGAAAACCAACAATATTATACAGAGTACCGGTCGCGTTGTCCTTGCGCAGCTGAACCACGCCGTAGGAGCGTGCACCGGTACGGTCGTCTACCAATCCAACCGGTTTTAAAGGGCCGTAACGCATGGTATCTTCGCCCCGCCGGGCCATTTCCTCAATAGGCATGCAGCCTTCGAAAACCTGATGATCAAAATCATGCAGCGGTGCACATTCCGCAGACCGTAGCGCTTCATAAAAAGCCAGATATTCCTCTTTGGTCATGGGACAGTTGATGTAGTCCGGCGTTCCCTTGTTATAGCGGGAAGCAAAGAAGGCCTTGTTGCGATCAATGCTTTCATAGGTGACGATCGGCGCGGCTGCGTCAAAGAAGGAAAGATAATCTTGTCCCAATGTTTTTCCAATGGCCTGGGAGAGGGCTTCGGCGGTTAAAGGGCCCGTCGCGATAATTACATGAGGGGCGTTCGGAATTTCGGTGACTTCTTCTTCGCAAACCGTGATCAGCGGATGATTGCGGATGGCCGCGGTAATATAAGCGGAAAAGGCTTCGCGATCCACGGCCAGCGCACCACCCGCCGGAATTTGGGTTGCGTCGGCTGCCTGCAGGATCAAGGAATCCAACCGTCGCATTTCCTCTTTTAAAAGGCCGACTGCATTGGTGAGAGAGGCGCCCCGCAGGGAATTGGAACAAACCAGTTCTGCAAAATCAGAATGGTGATGGGCGGGGGTTCTTTTATGGGGCTTCATTTCGTAAAGGAGAACCGGAATATCCCGTTTTGCCAGTTGATATGCCGCTTCACAGCCGGCCAGCCCGGCGCCGACAATGACGACGGTCTCATTCATTGTCTTGCTCCTTGCCTTGCTCCTTGCCTTGCTCCTTGCCGGTTTCAGGCTTCTTATTTCCGCAGTTCGGATTTGAGCAATAAATACCGCGGCCCCGGCCGGTTCTTTTAAAGAGAGGAGCGCCGCATTTGTCGCATGTTTGGGTCAGCGGCTCATCCCAGGTCATAAAATCACAGGTTGGGTTGTGTTCACAGCCATAATAAATTTTGCCGTTTTTGGATTTCTTTTTTAATATTTTCCCGCCACATTTAGGGCAGGGGACTTTTGTATCAATGACAATGGTCTTGGTGAACCGGCATTCGGGATAACCGGGGCAAGCTAAAAATTTGCCGTACCGGCCGCTTTTAACAACCAGATTTCGCCCGCAATTGGGGCAGATTTCTTCGGTGACTTCGTCTGGTATTTTCACCCGCTCGCTTAATTGCTGCTCCGCTTCTGCTAAGTTTTTGTTGAAAGCGTTGTAAAATCGTTCCACCACGGTTTGCCAGTGTTCACTGCCTTCTTCCACTTTATCCAGCTCGGTTTCCAGCTGTGCGGTGAAGTCGTAGTCCACAATGGAGGAAAAATAGTCCTTCATCAGTTTGGTGGTCACAATCCCTAAGGTGGTGGGCTTTAAAGTCTTTCCGTCCCGCTCCACATATTCACGGGCCAGGATGGTGGGCACAATGAGACCGAAGGTGGAAGGTCGCCCAATTTCGTTTTCTTCCAGCGCTTTGATCAGGGTTGCTTCGGTATAGCGGGCAGGAGGCTGTGTGAAATTCTGCTCTTTGTTCAATTCTTCCAGAGTCAGGGGATCCCCCTCATTGACCGCATAAAGCTTGCGCTGATTTTTTTCTTTATCATCGCTTTCCTGATAGGCGGCGGTGAAGCCTTTGAATTTTAATACCTGACAGCCGGCTTTAAAAATATACTGACCATCGGAGAGCTCCAGCGCCAGCGTATCGTAAACGGCTTCCGCCATCTGGCTGGCCAGAAAGCGGTCGTAAATCAGTTTATAAATGCGAAACTGATCCGGAGAGCAAGTCTGCTTCGCAAGCTCCGGAGTAATGGCTATATTGGTGGGGCGAATGGCTTCATGGGCGTCCTGGGCGCTTTTCTTGGTTTTAAAATAGCGCCGGGATGCCGGATAATAGGCCACACCGTAATTGTCCACAATGTGCTGCTTGGCCGCTGCGGCGGCTTCATCAGAGATTCTTAAGGAGTCGGTTCTCATGTAGGTGATCAAACCCACCAGGCCAAAACCATTGATGTTGACCCCTTCATAAAGCTCCTGGGCCGTCTTCATTGTACGCTTGGCTGGGAAATTATGACGCCGGAAGGCTTCCTGCTGCAGGGTTGAGGTGATAAACGGCGGCGCCGGGGACTTTTTCTTTTCGGCCCGCTTTAAGTTGGTGACAGAAAAAGCTCCGTTTTGAATGGCGTCATAAATCGCAGTTGCCTCGGTTTCATTATGAATCTCCAGCGAGCCTTTTGGCGTTCCGTAAAACTTCGCTTCGATCTTTCCGCCGCCGGAATCGGGCGCAAATATCGCCGTAATGTTCCAGTATTCTTCGGGTTGGAAGGCCGTGATCTCCTCCTCCCGGTCCACAATCATCGCAGTTGCCACGGATTGAACCCGGCCGGCGGAAAGCCCTTTTTTTACTTTATGCCATAAAAAGGGGCTTAATTTATAGCCCACAATGCGATCCAGCACCCGGCGTGCCTGCTGGGCATCCACCAGGTTCATGTTGATCTCGGTGGGGTGATTAACTGCCTCCTGCAGCGCTCCTTTGGTTACCTCGTTGAAAACCACGCGCTTACAGCGTTCCGGCCCTAAGTCCAAAAGATTGGCAAGGTGCCAGGAAATGGCTTCTCCCTCCCGGTCCGGGTCGGTGGCCAGATAAATGGTATCCGCTTTTTTGGCTTCCTTTTTCAAAGAACGGATTAATTCGCTTTTGCCCCGGATCGTAATATATTTCGGGACGAAGTCATGCTCCACATCAATACCGAATTCACTTTTCGGCAGGTCGCGGATGTGGCCCATGGATGCCAACACCTTGAATTTTTTACCCAGGTATTTTTCGATGGTTTTCGCTTTGCTTGGGGATTCAACAATGAATAAATTTGACATAAAGAACCTCTCTTATAGGATAACTTTAAATTTGCTGCCCGGGCAGGATACTGCAAGACCGCGGAACTCCAAGGCCGTCAGACACTGCAGAACCTCCTGAACCGGAAGACCGGTTTGCTCAATTAAATGCTCGGCGGAGCATTCCTCCAGCCCTAAAATTCCAAAAACAGACCGCTCCGGGTCGGTCAGCTCCTTCAGATGCTTTTTCTTGAATTGCTGCAGCTTCTGCGCCGCTTGATCCTCCTGAAGGGATATAACGGACTCGGAATCGGATTGTAAGGGAGTCAGCCGGTCGCCGAATTTTGGAAGATAAACTTGCAAAATATCAGTAAAATCCGTAATCGGCTGGCAGCCGTCCTTGATTAGTTGGTTGGAACCTTCTGTTTCCGGCGCGGCGTTAGCCATCACCGCAAAAACCTCGCGGTTTTGTTCATAAGCATAATTGGCCGTCATCAGTGCGCCACTGCGCTTGGGGGCCTGCACCACCAGGGTGCCATAGGACAAACCGCTTAAGATACGGTTGCGCTCATGATAGGAAAAGCGATGGGAGCTGTTGCGGGGAAATACCTCACTGACCAGCGCGCCATGGATGCTGATATCATGAAAAAGGCGGGTTTTGGGGCCGGTGTTGGACAAAAGGCCAAAAGGAAGAACGGCAATCGGCCCGCTATCTGCCTGCAGCGCTGCTTTGCAGGCAAAGAAATCGATTCCATCCGCCACACCGCAAACAATGGTAAAGCCGCAATAGGAAAGCGCGGCAGCAATTTCATTTGTCATTTGTTCCCCGTATCCATTACAGGATCGGGTTCCCACAATGGTGAAAGGGGGACGGGAGAGGCACTGCGGCAAATTCCCTCTATAAAAAAGCGGGGAAGGGGGATTGTCGATCTGCCGCAGCAACTTTGGGTAATCATCATCGTCCAGAGTCAGGACCCTGATATGATTTTCCACACAGTCACCATAGATTTCCCAGGCGAGGGAGAGCTTTTTTCTGGAAAGATTTTTGATTTCTTCCTTGCTGAGGAAGGAACAACGCATGAAATCTTCCGCCTGATAAAGAGCTTTTGCCGAGCCAAAATAGTCTATCGCGCGCAGCACCTTTTTATTATTAAAATGCAGCGCTTCTTTAATAAAAATCCAAAGGATCGCGTTATTTATCTCCATTTTGATTGCTCCCACAACAGAATGGACGCTGCAACCGCAGCGTTCAGCGATTCGTTATTGCCACGCATTGGAATAAAAACCCCGCCGTGGCAGAGCGACATAACGGGGACGGAAATGCCATTGGACTCATTGCCGATCACCATCACCGTTGGCTCTTGAAAAGAGAGGTCTGGCAATTGCGTGAAATGACGGTTTAAACCTGCGCCGAGTATCCGGTAGCCTTCTTCTTTTTTGAGGTTGATAAAGGAGATAAGATCGCCCCGCAGAACCGGCACGCGGAAAACACTTCCCATGGCGCCGCGCAGCACTTTAGGGGAATACAGATCCACACAGCCCTCACTGCAGAAAAGCATCCTGGCTCCAAAGGCTTCCGCTGAACGCAGAATTGCGCCGAGATTGGCAGGATCCGCCAGATGATCCAGCGCTAAAATAAATGGTGCATCTGACGGAGGCGAAATTTCTTTTGGCTTTAATACCATAAAAATGCCGGGTGCTGTTTCTAAACTGCTGAGCTTGGAAGCCACCGTATCGGAGATCAGCAAAAGCTGATCAGAGGGAAGCGAAGAAAGAAGCGGCAGTTTGCTTACCGATTGTGTGAATAAGCACCGTTCAATTGTTTGCCCACTGGAGATTGCTTCTTCGCAAAGCTTTTGCCCCTCGATCATAAAGGCTTCCTGCTCCCGGCGGCCGCTAACCGTTTTGAGCCGGCAAAGCTGTTTGATATATTCATTTTTAAGGCTGGTGATCTGCTCCATAAACGTATCGGTTCTTCCTTACTGAGTTGCATATTTTTGCCAGGCAGTTTATAAAAAATGCAAATATACAGAAAAAATAACAACAAAAAGCCTCCCGGCAAAATGGGGGTAAATGAAATTTCCGAAATCCTACATATATATAATGCAATGCTCACGTGGGTAATATTATAATACATTTTTGATAAAAAGCAATAGTTTTCAGGAAAAACCTGCCGGGGCCTAAAACCGAAATACATTCAGGTTGCAAGCCAACACATAAAAAACGGAGCGGAAAATCCGCTCCGTTTCAATTATTTTTCCAGCTGTTTCTTAGCGGTATTTACCAAAACGGTAAAAGCCTCTGCATCGGAAACGGCAATTTCAGCCAACATTTTTCTGTTCAGATTAATCTTGGCCAGCTTCAGACCGTACATAAACTTTGAATAGTTGATGTCGTTCATTTTGCAAGCCGCAGAAATACGGGTAATCCAAAGCGAACGAAAATCTCTCTTCTTTTGTTTTCTGCCGATGTATGCGTTGGTCAAAGAGCGCATTACCGCCTGATTCGCGGTTCTGAATTGCTTGCTCTTTGCACCGTAATAGCCCTTCGCGAGTTTTAAAATCTTTTTTCTTCTTTTGCGGGTGGTTACCGCACCTTTAATTCTAGCCATTCTATTTCAGCCTCCGTCTTTTTATCAATTATTTGTAAGGAATCAGCTTTTTCAGCCCGGCAACGTTGGTTACATCCGCATAGGCTTCTTTGCGCAGCCCTCTCTTACGCTTGGTGGACTTCTTATTCAGAATATGAGATCTGAAT
>CAYRYQ010000064.1:0-9527 GCA_964428505.1 uncultured Eubacteriales bacterium | reverse complement strand
AGCAGTTGCGCAAAGGGATCCAAAAAATGGGCGGCGGCAGCCAGAAGGCTCTGCCCGCCAAAAGAAAGATTGGCCATCAGCCATAGTACGAGCCCGGCCGGTGCCGCCACCGCGGCTGCCCGCCCCAGCACAAAGAGTGTGCGGTCCAGAACGGAATGGATCAGAACCTTTCCGATCTGCGGTTTCCTATAGGGAGGCAGCTCCAGCGTAAAGGAAGAGGGAACCCCCTTTAACAGGGTGACCGAGAGCAGCTTGGAAACAAGGAAGGTCATCAGCACCCCCAGCAAAATCAATCCGGTCAGCAGTAAGGAAGCACTCAATGAGCTGATAAAGCCACCCTGTGTACCCACAAAAAACATCATGATCACCGCGATTAAAATTGGGAACCGTCCGTTGCAGGGCACCAGATTATTGGTCAGCATCGCAATCAGGCGTTCCCGGGGCGAATCAATAATTCTGCAGCCGATGACCCCGGCGGCATTGCAGCCGAACCCCATACACATGGTCAGCGCCTGCTTTCCGCAGGCAGAGCAACGCTGAAACGGCCGATCCAGATTGTAAGCCACCCGCGGCAGATACCCCGCATCCTCCAGCAACGTGAAAAGGGGGAAAAATATTGCCATCGGCGGCAACATGACCGAAACGACCCAGGCCAACACCCGGTAAACCCCCAGCACCAGCATCTGATACAGCCATACCGGCGCATGGATCCACAAAAAAAAGTCCTGCAGACGGTCCTGCACCCAAAAAAGCCCTCCGGCCAGCAGGGCGGATGGATAATTGGCCCCATTGATGGTCAGCCAGAAAATCACGGCCAGCAACCCGATCATCAGCGGGTATCCAAAAAGACGACTGGTCAGGATCCGGTCGATCATCCGGTCCCGGGATTTCCTTGGATCCGCACGATACTCCGCCACCTCTCGGGAGATCGCCTCTGCGCGCGATACCAGCCGGCTGACAATCAGCGCTTTTAGCCTTGCCTGATCAATTCCCGCATCCAAAAGAAGCGCTGTTGCTTCTTCTTTTGCTTTGGAAACGGCCGGATCTGTCAAAAGCGCCTGCCCCAGATCCGCCTGAATCTCGCTCAGTAACCGCGGATCCTCTTCCAGCAAACGCAAAGACAGCCAGCGTAGCGGCAAACGGGTCTCCTTTATTAACCGCCGAAGCGGAGGGATCAGCAGGGCAACCGCCTGCTCAACAAACGGATCATACCGCACCGTTCTGGCCTGCGGCGGAACCGGCGTTTCCACCAACCGGTCCAATGCCGCGCTCAACGCGTTTAAGCTTTTCTTTTTATGCGCTGATGTTCCCACCACCGGCACGCCAAGCTGCTGGGATAACGCCGGAAGATTCAGAAAAATCTGTTTGCGTTTTGCCTCATCCATCAGATTTACACACACCAGCACCCGTGGCGCCAATTCCATGGTCTGCAGCACCAGATTGAGATTCCGTTCCAAACAGGTGGCATCACACACCACCACCACCACATCCGCTCTACCAAAACAGAGAAAATTGCGTGCAACCTCTTCTTCTGCAGAGTGCGCCATCAATGAATATGTACCCGGGAGATCAACCAGAACATAGGTATGATCCCGGGTGGCGCAGCGCCCTTGTGCATTGCTAACGGTCTTGCCCGGCCAGTTCCCGGTGTGTTGCCGCATACCGGTCAGATGATTGAAAACCGTGCTTTTTCCGACATTGGGATTGCCTGCCAGCGCAACCACAAAGTCCCGCTCTTGCTGTTTTTTAATCATCCGGCCATCTTTCTGCGTCCGAAGACCCGTCGATTGTTTCGTCAACCCCATTGTCATATCTCCTTCCTTTCGCTTCATGAATCCACAAGAATCTGCGCACAGTCGGCAGCGCGGATCGCGATCACCGCACCACGAATCAAATAAGCGGAAGGATCCCCCAAAGGGCTTCTTCCCAGGCATTCTATCTCTGTATTTTCAATCAGTCCAAGATCCATTAAACGTCGGCGCATGCTGTCTTCCGACATTAGACTCCTCACCCGCGCCCGCTCACCGGGCATCATCTCCCGCAAGCTATGCATATGATTCATAATCTGAACCTGCCTTTGTATATAATTAGGATAAGGAAACTTTTTTTCCTTATGTTATCTTATTACGCAGTTCGGCAGCGCGTTCCAATCTTTTAGTGAAGGGAGCGATTCTATTGATCCAAAAGGAATCCGGTTTTTATACCTTAAAAGGATATCAGCAGCAAAATACCGCAGCGCTCACCACTGCAATGGAAGATTATCTGGAAATGATCTGCCGACTTTCAGACAAAAAAGAAGTGCACATCCGGGAGCTGTCCAACGCGCTGCATGTCAAACCCTCCTCCGCCTCCAAGATGGTGCAGAATTTAAAGGTGGCAGGCTATCTCTTTTTCCCCAAATACGGCAGCATCACCCTTAGCGAAAAGGGAGCGCAGTACGGGGCCTACCTTTTATATCGCCATCAGGTGCTGCACCGGTTTCTTTGTCTGCTGAATCAAACAGAAAATGAACTGGAGCAGGTGGAAAAAATCGAACATTTTCTGAATGAGGAAACCATCACCCGTCTGGCCACACTGACCGAGCAGTTGGAAGCGGGGAACAAAGGGAAGACGCCCGAGCATTAGCGGAGCGTCTTTTTTTGCGTTCAAAAAGCCAACGGTTCCTGGGCGGAAATATCCCAAAATCCCCAAACGGAACAAATCCTCCTTTTTTCACATACCATGGGGCAGATGAACCTGATCGGACGGGATCAAGAAATATCGTTGCGCCTGTTCTTTTCTGCCCGTCTGTCTTCTATATTTTAACTGAAAAGGGGCCCTCTTCTTGATTACTATCAGCTTATGTATGATTGTAAAAAACGAGGAGGATGTTCTTGCGCGCGGACTTCAGACCATTGCGGATCTGGTGGATGAAATCATCATTGTGGATACCGGCTCCACCGACCGCACCAAAGAAATTGCCTGGTCTTTTACCAATAAATTATATGATTTCAACTGGATCGACGATTTTGCCGCCGCTCGCAATTTCGCATTCTCCTTCGCCACGAAAGACTACTGCATGTGGTTAGATGCCGATGACATACTGGAAAAACAGGACCGCGCTCTGTTCCGAACGTTGAAAGAAACCCTGGATTCTGCCGTTTCCGTGGTGATGATGCCCTATCACACCGGATTCGATGAAGCCGGCAATGTCACCTTCTCCTACTATCGGGAACGCCTGATCAAAAACGGTGCCGGGATGGTCTGGAAAGGCGCGGTTCACGAAGCAATCGACCCGATTCCTCCCATTTATTATGCGCCTTGCGCCATCTCTCACCGGAAGATCCACCCTCAGGATCCGGATCGCAATTTGTGGATCTACCAACGCCAGCTGACAGAAGGAAAAACGCTGGATCCGCGCCAGCAATACTACTACGGCCGGGAACTGTATTACCATCGGCGCTATGAAGCCGCGGCCGATATTTTTGAAACCTTTCTGGCCGGAAGCGATGGCTGGATGGAGGATAAAATCGATGCCTGCCGTCACTGCGCCTATTGTTACTATCATTTAAACCAGGAAGAACTCGCCCTTCTGAGCCTGCTGCAAAGTTTTTCGTTTGATCTTCCGCGTGCGGAAGTCTGCTGCGATATCGGACAGCATTTTCTGGACCGTGCCCAGTATGAGCAGGCGATCTTCTGGTACAATCTGGCGCTAACCTGCAGAAGAGACGACCGGCGCGGCGGGTTTTATTCTCCCGACTGCTATCATTTTATTCCCTGCATTCAGCTGTGCGTTTGCTACAGCCGGCTCAATCTTCCGAATAAAGCCTCCTACTATAATGAACTGGCCGCCCGATCCAAGCCCAATCACCCGGCGGTACAGCATAACCGTGCGCTGTTTTCCCGCATGAAAGGCCATTCATAGGCAAAGCGCTTAAAAATGAGCCAAAAAAGCCGGGAACATTAGGCGCTCAAACGAAATCGATATTTGCTATTGACAATTTTAAGCCGATATGATAATGTAATGTTAACGATAGAGGTGCACTGCATCATCAGTACCCCGGTTTAAGACGCTCTTGCCAAAGCGAAACCGGAAAAAAGGGGTGAGTGCCGAAGACAATTCGCGGCGTAGAATTGGTCTGGCAGCAGAAAATAAGAGTTCTGTTGCTGTCGCAGAAATGCGGAGAGCTATCTTACTATATTTTGACAGAATCTTTTTTCTGTCAAAAAGACGGTGTAGTATGATAGTTGCTTTGCGACTATCTTTTTTTATTTTAAGGAGGAATAGACCATGTCTCATCCTATTTTTAAAGGGGTTGCCACCGCGATCGCCACGCCTCTGACCGCCGCGGGTATCGATTATGAACACTACGGCAAGCTGATCGATTTTCAGATTGAAAACGGCGTGAACGGGATTGTGGCAGCTGGAACAACCGGGGAGAGCGCGACCTTAAGCGACAGGGAGCATCGGGAGATGCTGGAATTTACCATCCGCCGGGTGGATGGCCGGGTGCCGGTCATCGCCGGCACCGGCTCCAACGACACTTCTTATGCCGTGGAATTGACCAAATTCGCTTGTTCCGCCGGTGCAGACGCACTGCTGGTGGTCACCCCTTATTATAATAAAGCAACGCAAAACGGGCTAGTGCAGTCCTATTCCGCCATCGCGGACGCCAGCGCCAAACCGCTGATCCTCTATAATGTACCTTCCCGCACCGGCTGCAACATTCAACCGGAGACCTGCCAGAAGCTGGCGGAGCATCCCCGGATTGCCGCCATCAAGGAGGCCAGCGGAAACATTGCGCAAATCGCGCATACCGCAGCGCTGGTGCAGGGCAAGATGGATATCTACTCCGGGAATGACGACCAGATTGTGCCGATCATGGCGCTGGGAGGAATCGGCGTGATTTCAGTGCTCTCCAACATTATGCCGAAAGAAACGGTGGAAATGTGTGACCGGTTTTTCCGGGGCGATGTAACGGGCAGCGCAGATCTGCAGCTGAGGCTGCTGCCGCTGATCAACGCCCTTTTCTGCGAGGTGAATCCCATCCCGGTCAAAGCGGCACTGGCGGCCATGGGATACGGAGAAAATCATCTGCGCCTGCCACTGACGCCGATGGAAAAGCCCCACGAAGAGCAGCTGCTCCGACTGATGCGGGCGGAAGGGATTCAAGTGTAACAGAAGATGGAAGACGTTTTAAGGATCATCGTACATGGCGTATCCGGCCGTATGGGTGCGGAGGTCGCAAAGCGCGCGGAAGGCGGATATCACGCTTCCGCCCTCCATGCCGGAGTGGATCTTGGCGGAAACGACAGCGGATTTCCCTGCTATCAGACCTTGGAGCAGGTTCCGGCAGGCGCCAGCTGCATCATTGACTTTTCGCACCATAGTGCCACAAAAAATTTACTGGATTTTGCTGTCACACGCCGGCTTCCGCTGGTATTGGCCACCACCGGCCAAACTGAACGGGAGCGCGGCCTGATTGAGCAGGCAGCGAAAGAAATTCCGATCTTTCTGTCGGCCAATATGTCTGTCGGTATTGCTCTTTTGGCAGAGCTGGCAAAAAAGACCGCCGCCGTTTATCCGGATGCTGATATCGAAATTGTGGAAATTCATCATAACCGAAAGCTGGACGCGCCCAGCGGCACCGCTTTGCTGATTGCGAACGCGATCCGGGAAGTGCGTAAAAAAGCTTGCTTTCTTCTGGGCCGCAGCGGCCAGGGAAAGCGCACCCCGGAAGAAATCGGCATTCATGCCGTCCGCATGGGCAATATTGTGGGAACCCATGAGGTGCTGATCGGCACAGACACGGAAACGATCACACTGAGACATGAAGCACATAGCCGCGCTCTGTTTGCCGAAGGCGCGATTACCGCAGCGGCATTTCTGGTCACAAGGCCTGCCGGACTTTACCAGATGCAGGATATGATTACATTATAAGGAGAACCCATGATTAAAGTTGTAAAGTTTGGCGGCAGCTCTCTTGCCGATGCGAAGCAGATTCGCAAGGCCGCCGCAATCATTGAAACGGATCCCACCCGGCGCTATGTGGTGGTATCCGCGCCGGGAAAACGCTTCGCCGATGATGAAAAGATCACCGACCTGCTGCTGCATTGCCATGCGCTGGCAGCCGAACGGAACTCCTTTGAAGAACCCTTTGCACGCGTTGCCGCCCGTTACCGGGAAATCATCCGGGAGCTCGGGCTTTCCCTCTCCATCGACGAAGAGCTGCAGGCGGTGCACACCGCCGTTTCAGACGGTGCTACCCGGGACTATGTGGCCAGCCGCGGGGAATACTTTAACGGGTTGATTATGGCGGCGTTCTTAAAAATCCCCTTTCTGGACGCGGCGGAATGTATTTTCTTTACCAAAGACGGAAAGCTGGACAATGAACGTACCCGCACGGTTCTCCATAACCGCACCGGCCTTTTGCCCCGCGCCGTGGTCCCCGGCTTTTACGGATCGCTGCCGGACGGTACCATCAAGACTTTCTCCAGAGGGGGTTCCGATATCTCCGGCTCCATCGTGGCGGAAGCGGTGGAAGCGGATCTCTATGAAAACTGGACCGACGTTTCGGGACTGCTGATGGCAGACCCCCGCTGCATCGACAATCCGGCCCCGATCGACACGATCACCTACCGGGAGCTCCGGGAACTTTCCTATATGGGGGCCTCGGTGCTGCATGAAGACTCCATCTTCCCGGTGCGCCAAGCAGAGATCCCCATCAATATCCGCAACACCAACCGGCCGGAGGATCCCGGCACCATGATCGTTCCGCATACCGAGGGCAGCGCCGCCGGCAGAACTGTGACCGGCATCGCGGGAAAAACCGGCTTCTCTGTTCTTTTTATTGAAAAAGACCACATGAATTCCGAGCTGGGCTATGGCCGCCGTGTGCTGGAAACGCTGGAGCGGCGCGGAATCAACTTTGAACACCTGCCCACCGGAATTGACACCATCTCGATTGTGGTGAACACCGCAGAGCTGAACCCCCAGCGGGATGCGGTTTTGGCCGATTTGAAGCGCACCGTCCGGCCAGACACGCTCCGCATCCATGATGATCTTGCCATGATCGCTGTCGTGGGCCGTGGCATGATCCGGTCTCCGGGAGTTGCGGCGCGGCTGTTTGCCGCACTGGCAAAAGCCCGGATCAATGTTCAGATGATCGATCAGGGCTCCAGTGAGCTGAATATCATTGTTGGCATCGCCGCTAAAGATTATCTGAACGCACTGCAGGCCATTTACGAAGAATTCAAGCCAAAGGAGGGTCCGCATGATCTGCACCAATCTCACTGTTTCTGAAGGCGGACAGCTGCTGTTTGCCGGGCAAGACACCACAACGCTTCTGCAGCGGTACGGATCGCCCCTTTATTTAATAGACGAGAACCGGATCCGTGCCAATTGCCGGATCTACCGCCGCGCGATGGAGGCCGCCTTTGGCCCGGAGGCGCTGGTGCTCTATGCCAGCAAGGCGGCTTCCTTCAAAGCGATTTACCGCATTGTTCATGAGGAAGGGCTCGGTGTTGACGTGGTGTCTGCCGGAGAAATCTATACGGCGGCTTCCGCCGGTTTCCCAATGGACAAGGCTTATTTCCACAGCAACAATAAAACGGATGAGGATATTGCCTACGCCTTGGACAACCAGGTGGGCTATTTTGTGGCCGACAACGAAGAAGAGCTGACCGCCGTCAATCGGATTGCCGGGGAGCGGGGACTGCGCCAGAAGGTGCTGCTGCGCCTGACGCCGGGAATTGATCCCCATACCTATGAAGCCATTTCCACCGGGAAGGTGGATTCCAAATTCGGCTCCGCCATTGAAACCGGGCAGGCGGAAAGCATTACCCGCTATGCGCTCTCTTTGCCGCAGATCGAGCTGATGGGCTTTCACTGCCATGTGGGTTCGCAGGTATTTGATTCCGAAGTTTTCCTGCGCTCTTCTGAGATCATGCTGCAATTTATCGCGGAAATGGCGCAAAAATACGGCTATCTGGCCAAAGAGCTGGATTTAGGCGGCGGCTACGGCGTGCGATACCGGGAAAGCGACCCTACTTTGGATATCGGCGCCAACATCCGGGACGTGGCAGCGCAGATCCAAAAAATCTGCGCCCGTCTGGAGATCCCGGTTCCAGCCATCCGGCTGGAGCCGGGCCGCAGCATCGTGGCAGACGCGGGGTTGACCCTCTACACGGTCGGAACCATCAAAAAGATTCCCGGCTATAAAAATTATGTTTCTGTAGACGGCGGCATGACGGATAACCCACGGTTTGCCCTTTACGGCGCGCCCTACACCGTTGTGCTGGCCAACAAAATGAAGGAACCTTGCGATTTCCTTTGCTCTGTGGTCGGACGCTGCTGCGAGAGCGGCGATATCCTGCAGGACAATGTGTCGCTGCCCTCTTCGGTAACCCGGGGCGACACCCTGGCCGTGCTGACCACCGGCGCTTATAATTACTCGATGGCCTCCAATTATAATCGCATTCCCCGCTTGCCGGTTGTTTTGCTGAAGGATGATGAAAGCACGCTTGCAGTCCGGCGGGAGAGTCTGGAGGATCTTACCCGCAATGATCTCTGAAATGAAACCAAAACAGCTGCTGGCCAGCGATTTCGACGGCACCCTCTACCGGCACCACATCATTCCGGAGGAAACCCGGCAAGCCATTGCCGCATGGCGGCAGCAAGGCAATTTATTCGGCATTTGCAGCGGGCGGCAGCAGCAGGATACAAAGACGATGATGGAGCAGATGTCCTCTCTTTTGGATTTTCTGATTATCTGCAACGGTGCGGCAGCCTATAACGCCGAAGGCCGCCTGCTCTTTGCCACGGCGTTTCCCGAACCCGCCATCGAGCCGCTGTTTCAGCTGGCGCTGGATTTTGAAAACGCCACGGTGTTTACCTGCCCGGCGGATGGAATCATGCGTTATTATCGACCTGAATGCCCGGCAGAAACCACGCTGAGCCGGGAAACCCTTTCCCAGCTGAGCGGTATTTTGCAAATCAGCGTCCGCTTTGAGAAAAGCGCGGATCCGGCGGCCCGATTCGCGGCGGAAGTGCAGCGGCGGTTTCCTCAGCTGGCTGCCCACCAAAACGGCCGGTCGGTAGACGTTACCCACGCCGCGGCGGATAAGGGCGCGGGGGTTGCGGCGGCAGCTGCCCGCTTTCAAATTCCACCACACTGCTGCCACACCATTGGCGACAACCGCAATGATCTGCCGATGCTCACCCGCTTTGACAGCGCGGTGATCGAAGACGGCGACCCGGAGGCCCTTGCGCGGATTTCGCACCCCGTGCCCTCCGTGGAGGCCTATTTATATGCGCTCATGACCCGTTCATAACGCGCGCCGAAGCGCGCTCAGACTGTCAAAAAAATCCCGTACCGCAAAAAATCGCCAGAGAAAAATCAATTTAAACAAAAAGAGAAATTGTTTTATAAAAATAGATTCAGCAGCGCAGAAAAAATGCGGCGTTTTGCCGTATAAAATTTATTTTTTGCTATAGCTGCCTTACCGTATCAATATACGCAACAGGTGGGTTTGTTTTTTCTGCGTAG
>CAYRYQ010000063.1:0-10317 GCA_964428505.1 uncultured Eubacteriales bacterium | reverse complement strand
ACCCGACATTCCTTGTCTTTTGAATTGATAAACCAAACTCTGCGGATATAGCAGCAGAAGTGATAAAACACTTGTCAAATTTAAACCTGTTTAATGTTTCTAAGGTGAATGGATCATAAAAATTTCCGTTTTTACTCATTTCACCGCCAGTAACAATAGTAGTTATTTTTTCATATTTACGTAATTCATCAGCTATAGAAATTGAATTTGTAACAATTGTACACTCTAAATCATTAGGAATGTTTTGTACCATTAAATAGCCAACACTTGCTGGAGGAAGGTAAACAACATCTTTATTTTCGATTAAAGAAATAGCTTTTTGTGCAATAGCAAGATAGTTGTCTTTAACACTTATAACTCTTTCTTTAGCTGACATGTCATGACATTCACCGCCGCTACCGATTTGCCTGAGAGGTATTGCTCCGCCGTGAGTCCTTTTTAGTAGTCCCTTTTCTTCCAATATCCTTAAATCTCGTTTTGCTGAATCATAACTAATCCCGTATTTTTCTTGAATGTCGGAGTTTGAAATACTACCGTTCTCCGATAAATAATCTAAAATTTCTTGATGTCTTTCTTCAATAAACATAAATACACCTCAATTCTTATTATTTTTTAGATAAATGAATGTCGACCTTCTTTTATCTCGTTAACATTATATAACGATTGTTAACGTTTGTCAATATCAAACCGTGAATATTCGTTAACTGTTTTATCTTGTATGACCTTTATCTCTTTCTTTGTTTCGAGCGGTAATTTCCATTTCTCGCTCAGTTTTTAGTAATTCCTGTAATTTGGGGTAACGCTCTGCGATACTGTTTGCTGTGCGAATCTGTTTTCGTAAAGGCTCCATTTTTGCAGACAGTTCCTTACATTTCTCTTTTAATTCAGCTTCTGTTTCGGGAGATTTGCACCGGCGTATCTGATTGCGGTAATGCTGCCGTTCCCGTTCCAAGGTGTGAATTTGATCGGAAACACCTCCCATAAATACAGAAAGCTCCTCAGCCGAATGGATGTGATTATCGGCGAGGAGCAGATATTCGTTCTGTATCTGGTCAAGCTTTGTGAGTTCCATTCTAATTGATGGAGAAAGCGGCTGTCGCCGCTGCTCACGGGCGGTATCGTCTTTGGCAAGCTTCAGCAGCTGCAAGATGAGATAAAATACAAGATCCATCAGCACAACTACGGTATCGTGAGAATGTATAATTTTGAAGTCTAACTCCCGTTCCAGTTTCAAAAGCGGATATTCTTTCGGCTTGTACTGCGGGTGTGCATTCTGAATCTGAAAGAAATATAAATTCTCGTAATGCTCATCAAAGCGTGCCTCGATGATTTTTCGGGTATAGCCGATACTGTCCAGCCGGATCGGTCGCTTCCAGTCCTTTGCCTTGACGGTCAAGTGCTGATAGCGTTCGTCTGTACGGTCAAGTTGATAACCTAATGCCTTTAGGCGATAAATCATGTCGTCGTACTTTCGGGAATACCTTAATACTTCCTCAATATCGGCTTTCAAAATATCCCGGCGTGTCATGCCGTCGTTTTTATGAATCCAATATTCTTTTTTGTTTCCGCCGTAGAAGTTGGAATGCTCCAATATGGATTTCCCACGTCTCCGGCAGATAGCGTCAGATATTTCCCTGAGTCGGTGATGATCGGAAATGTGGTTTTCAAACTTCCGTCCGGCTTTGAAGGAAACGGAGTTTACGACGATGTGGTTATGAATATTATCGGTGTTTAAATGAGTGGTAATTACGATCTCATAATCATTGCCCCACATGCGACGGGCAGTCTCCATTCCGATCTCATGAGCTTCCTCTGGCGTAACCTCACCGGATGCAAAGCTTTGAAATCCGTGATATGCCACATTACCGCCGAGCTTTCCAAATCGACGTTTGGTCGTCATCATACTTTCATACGCTCTTTGCTTTGGACAGTTGATTGCGGATACATACATCTTTTTGTCGGTCTTATCATCGTTTTCAGCATATGTCAGCGTTCTGGCAAGATCATCATCCAGATACTTATTGTCGGTGGTTTTATTCGGGTTGCGGGCATATTCAATTACATTCTTAAGTGCACCTTTTACAGGCCAGAATCCGGTGGTGGCCACTCCACATCACCTTCCATTTCTTTTGCAATTTCGGTTGACCGCTGTTTGCCCGGTGTAAGCAGTTCTGAGTATATTTCATCAAACAACCGCAAAGCCGCTTTTTCCGTTTCCGGCGAAAGCTCCGCATTCAGAAGTTCGCCCAGCTTTCTGCTGAAATCATAAAAGACGCCCGGCAGCACCGTTCTTGGTGCGTAACCGAGCGCCCTTTTGCGTATATATTCGGAAAGTGACAAGCAGCATTTCTTAGCAAGCTGTTCAATCTTCTTTTTCTCCTGCGGTGTTACCCGGAGTTCAATCCGCTCCAGTTTTTCTTTGGAATTCCTATTCATATAAAACCTTCTTTCTGTTAGGGGGATTGGGGGACGAAGTCCCTCAAAGAGCGAATCGGCAGCACTGCTGATTCTGAGCCGGAACTTGCCGTACAAGTTCCCTGCTTGTTACAGTATGAGACATACCATTTTCAGAAAATAAATGCCATTCTCGGTATGCCTCATTCGTTCTCTTTACCATCGTCGGTTTACTCCTTTTTGTCTGTGCTTTTTCGTTGTTACAGCGGCATCGCTTTGATGCCACCATGCTTTTTTTCGTCTGAAAGTGGCATCACAGTGATGCCGTCAGCCGCCGAGAAAGTCGTCAAGGGAATCCAACAGCACATTTTCATCTTCCGTAAGCGTGGGCGGTTGTTCTGTTAGTAACGGCTGTATCACTGAAACATTCTGAAAACATTCCCGGATGGTTTGCCGCACAATATCCGCAACGGAGGAATTGACCGGCTCAAAATAGGAATTGATTGCTGCAATTACCGCTTTGTTTTTGGAATCCTTTATACCTTGCAGGAATTCCCAAGCTTTCCGGTCTGCTTCATTTTCCGTGTTGAAGCGGATACTGATACGCTTCGGTTTCATAATTTACCACCGCTTCGGAGCAGTTTCATTTCAAGCATTCTCTCATAGCCCTTTGCTGTGGCACAGATGTCATCATTAATGGTTACCCGACCTTCATCATAACTGCCGAAGTTGCGAATTAGGCAGCCACCGCCGCCGACTAAATATAGCTTCATCAGCTTCGGGTCATAACCGTGTTCCCGGAGTCTGCGGAAAATACTATTCACATATTCTGTTGCGGTGTCACGAATTGTCTTGAGATAACCTTCGTCAATATCTGCTGTGCCGAAACGAAGCACACGGGTAATGGTTGTCTCCGGCGGTTCTGTGTGATGAACACGCATAAGCTGTTCCTTAATTTCGAGCATACACTGATGAGTGCCAAATTTCTCGGTATAGCATCTTCGCGGATCTGGCTTTTTGTCGTTGACATACATCACATTCATAGTGCCGTTGCCGATATCACAGAGCATATTCACACCTGTGAAGTCACCGAGATTATTGATAATTGCAGCAAAGCCCTGTGGGTAGACATCTACGCCGATAATATTAATGTGATAATCCTTGCCCTTAAAGGTGTAATCTACTGTATCGTTCTTGAGCAAATACTTCTTAAAGTCATCCTTTTGTTCACTCACCCAGGTCAGCGGCAGCCCTGCGGCAATAAACACATCAGCCGAATATATCTTGCAGATATTCAGCTCCCGTGCGATAGCGGCAAGTGTCAGTACATAGTAGTCCTCGTCCAGCATCTTATCTGCCGAAAACTCCTTGTGACCTTCTCCAATCAGATAATACTTATCGTTCCAGACAAGCAGATTTTCCTTGAATACTGGTTCCTTGTCTAAGGTGATTATTCCTGTGCCAAAGCAGCAATTTGCTGTCTTGATGTTGCCGTAACCGTGGTCAATACCGATTATTTTGGTTTCATTATAATTTTTCATTTTTTACGTCTTCCTTTCTTTTGATTTATTGTACCGAACGATTTGGGTATACAGCTTTTTATCAGAAGGTAATACGGCTTCTTTGAAATATTTGCAATAAACTCCCGATACCGATAAAAGCTGTATGCAGGGGTGTTTTTCACCATCGTCCAACAGCAAGCAATTGTCTTCATCACAGTTGCAGCAGAGCCTTTTCACAAGCGAATTTACCCGGTCAATCTGTGATTCTTTGATTCTGAGTACCATGTTTTTTCTCCTTCCTATATAAAATTATCTGCTCCCAGCACTTAAGTGTGGGAGTAGTATTCTTATTTTGTATTATCCATATTTTCGTGTTATACTGTTACCAATAAAGGACGGTGAACGGTATGCGGATAAAGTATAGTATCAGAGAGTTGTCAGCACTGGCAATTTTGCGGAATGCAAAAGAGACGGACGATGGTAGCTATCATTTCAGGCTTTACGAAGATGCCACAAAAAAGTGCATTTCTTATTCTGCGCCGCAGACGCAGGATGACTGCGCACTTTTCTTTCAGACCATGTGTGTCCTGCACGGCGACGATTTTAAGCTACTGCTTGGCGTGGAAACAATTCCGGATCTGGCGGACATTCTTTTCTATGTAGATTTCTCCGGTATCTTTGGCCGCAAAGCCGTACAGAAAAAGTATATTGACCGGCAAAAACAAGCAGAAGCGATGTTCCGTCCGGATGGGATTACGCTTGATTTCGGAAAAAGTGCATATCGCTATGTGGCCTTTGAACGTTCCGGCAGCATGAGCCGGAATTCACGACTGTCCTTTATCCGGGAGGATTTTTATGAGCCTGTCCGCAAGCGTATCATACTTGATATGAATATCGGCTTGTGCCAATTAAGCAAGTTGTATGCCTACAATGGATTGATGCTGACAGATGGATTTCGCTTTAAAGATCTATCCATATGGAGTGACAAGCGCATTGTGGTGGTCGACAATCCCGTAACACCCGTATACGAAGCGAATATTATTACCGTAAAAGATGACGGCAGCGACAACGCCGAGCGGAAATACAGCAAAGTTTCGGAAACCGCCGATATTAAAGTCACCGAGTTTGACGGCGAGGGGCTTGTTTCAGCAGAGCTTGCCGAGCAGATAGACACCGCTTACTGTGACATGCACATTCATCATTCTTTTCAGATTCGTATGCCATATATCAAGGGCGTGGTGCACGAGGTGGATTTCAAGGCAATGTTTGCTGAGCTTGATGTGCCATATATCGTGGATATCTGGGGCGAGCGCCACCCAATCAACGAAATCGACCTGATTCTCACAAAGAGTATGTTCAAGGGCTGCGGCTGGATGACGGAAAATGGCCTGTCCTTTGCGGAATATCTTGACCGCTGCAAAAGATATCGCCATGCGCTGTACATCTCCGGCTTCGGGCAGGCAGATGCGGAAGAATACACGGAGCTGAACTATCAGTTTCTGACAACCGCTGCGCTGAAAGCCGATGAATTTCGTCCGGTGGATTTGCCACTTGGCTGGGAGTGCAGTCCCGAGGTAGACAGCCGCCATTGGATCACAAAAGCAACCGAAACCGCTTATTACAATCTCACCGCCGATTCGGACAAGCGGATTCAGCATTTTACCGATGCAGCAAAAAAAGAAGATGCTTCAAAGCGAGACAAAACCCTTGCGAAAATCCTTGCGAGAAATCCGCTGTTTATCACCGAACCGATTTACACAAAGGAGCTTAACAGCCGGGCGCAAATACTTTTGAAGCAATACGCACTCGGACGGCTGCTCATTTCCGGAGATAACCGCTATCTGTCAGGTGACTTGATGCGGTTTATAAAAATGCTTGTCAAAACCGTTTCCGATACAGACGATCAATATATGGGCGTTGTCGTAAGACTTGAAAATGAATGCTATAACAGCACAACCGCCTATGCGCCGGGAGCCGTATATCCCAAAAATGACCGTTATACCCTGCTGCGCAATCCGCATATTGCTCGCAATGAAGAAGCTGCCGTTTTGCCGCCGGATTTCATCGGTCCGCTGCGGCAGAAATACCTTTCCCAACTAAACTATGCCATTATGGTGGATTCCCGCACGCTGATTCCGGAACGCCTGGGCGGTGCGGACTTTGACGGCGATATGATCAAGACCATCTCCGATCCGCTGCTGAACGCCTGTATTGCCCGGAATTACCGTGACAATGATTACGATCCGTTCAACTACCGCAGCAACATTCCGCTTTTGAAGATTCCATCGGCCACGCCGCTCATTCGTGACGCAAACGATTGGCAGGCACGCTTTGAAACCGTCCGCAGTACCTTTTCCACCCGGATTGGGCAGATTTGCAATGCGGCATTTGACCGCAGCATCGTTGCCTACAATGAAAATTCCTCCAATGAGGAACGGGAGCGTTTGCGTGAAGACACAGAAATGCTTGAAATTCTCACCGGGCTTGAAATCGATTTCGTGAAAAGCGGAATCAAGCCGGATTTGTCCGACTATCTGAATCACAAGCCGGTCAGCCGCAGTCCGTTCCTAAAATATAAGGCGATTGTCGGTGATGATGATAACAGAGAGTGGTATGAACCGACAAAGAAAGAAGAATTGGATAAGTTCTTTGACGGTGTGGATTGGGATTCCGTCAGTTCCAATGTAGAAAAGCTGCCGTATCTTGCAAAGATGTTGGAAAAGCATACGCCGAAAATCAAGGTAAAACCGGCAAAGGATTCCGAACTGTTTGCGTTTGCGACAATGCCCGGTTGGCAGGACGATTTGTCGCCGGAGAATGTGGACTATATGCGAACGCTCATTGAGAACTATGAAGAAGTGCTGAAGCGTATCCGCATCAGCCGGATCGAGCGCAAAAGCATGACTCGCCGCAGCGACATTGAACGGATTCTGTATGCGCGCGGACAGGAAAACCTTTTTACGTCCGATGAGCTTTACGGTGTGCTGGAAAGCTGTCCGGTGGAGTATGTGGCAAGATACCGGCGTGATCTGACCGTGCAAAAGTGGCATCTGATGAATCAGAAACAGCGGGAGGATTTTCTATTTACGGTGCTCCCGTATAATACAGATGAAAAATACACGGAACTGTTTTCCGATTTCCGTTTCGGCGGGTGTCGTGTACTCGGTGATATTCTCTGTGATCTTGACGATATGTACAAAGCGGAAGAATCCCGTAAATATGCACTTCACCGCCAGGGTGACAGCGCCACGCTCAAATATATGATGACCGGTTATGAAAACGGCGGAAAAGACTATAAGGAGCTGATTGCTAAACGGTGCAGGCAGTATATCAATTTTCATTTGAATTTAGATGAAGCGTTGAAATGTGCCGTTGCACTTGGCAAACGAAGCTTTGCATTTGAGGTGCTGCTTGACATCGTGGAACGAAATACACTAAGGTAAAACAATGAAACTATTGGTTGAACAACCTTCAATGTATGGTTCATTGTTATCAACTCAAACGCAGTATATACTGTAACCATGAAAGCTTTCATAATTTAATTTATTATTCGAAAGGATTACAATCATGAATAAACCAATTTCAGAAAAAATATGTGAATTCAGAAAAGCGCGTTCGCTCACGCAGGAGCAGTTAGGCGCAAAGCTTGGTGTATCAAGTCAAGCTGTCTCAAAATGGGAAAAAGGCGAAAGCATGCCCGATATTATGCTATTACCACAGCTTTGCGAGATACTTGGTGTTACGTCCGATGCTTTGCTTGAAGTTCCGTCAAGCATAAAAAAAGAAAGCTGTATGGAGAATCTCGCTGTATACGCAAAAGAGGCCGGAGAATGTAAAGCTGCTTTCGAAGCTGTACAGGCATGCTCCCGTGTTTCAAGCGATCATAAAGGATCAGCACAAATGTCAAATGACGGAATCAGAATCAACAATACCAGAGGATATGCGCTTGCTATTTCCGGCAAAGAGATGCTCCGTGAAATTCAAAATACTGATTATGATACCATTAAGCGCTTGTGTGAATTACTGAGCGATGAAAATATCGTTAAAGTAATTCGTGCTCTTGAATTTGTTGAATTTCTAAATGAAGATGAAATTGCCAAGACATGTGGCCTTTCTGCGGATGATGTTCAACTTGCTCTTTTTAAGTTGTTAAAGCTAAATTTCTGTGAATGTGATATAAACGGGCGTTATACATTCGGAGTTCAATCCTATGTACTATTTTCTGTACTTGCCGGATTGTATTTAGCTTCCTCTGCTGGTCATCCGGATATTTATAGTATCAGCAGAAATTATCCGCCAAAAAGCAAAGAATAATTGAGTAGATATATGCCGCCCCGCTTATTTGGGCGGCATATAGAAAAGAGGGCCCTATGCTGAATGAAATCGAAGAATTTGAAGCGTACACCGGCGGTGTTAATTACTGTGCCGAAAACAAATATGACAGTACCTATCTCGGCAGGTTCACTTATGATATGCTGATGAAGTTTGAAGGTCTGTCCCGTGTGCTGACAATCATTGCACGGGGTTATATGTGGCAGACTGGCACAGAACCGCAGATTGACCTTGCCCGCCGTGCGCTTTGTGCTTGGTGCAGTATTCCGGACGCAAAAAAAGCCCCTCCGAAAAAGGAAGGGCAAAGTCAAACGGATTACAGAGAGTTGAGCAAGGAGTTCCCTGAGCTTGTGGATGAAAACGGCAACGGCTGGTTTTGCCGCCATGTACAAGAAATCGTGGCCTTTGTCCAGCAGAACTCGGATAAGGTTATGAAAAGTGCTGTTGCCAACTGCGAACGATTGTACATTGGGTTTGATGCCGCTTGGCGAAAGAAGGTCATGCAATTCCAGGTGCCGCTGTTTTCAGCCAATACCAAAGGTGCTTGGGTACTTCGGATTGATGATGTTTTATCCAATGCGCTAGAACAAGGAAAATTAAAAAATAATGAAATACCTTTATCTCCGGAACTATTGCAAAAGCTGTCCGCTGCCACGCCAAAAGGTGTGCCGGAATCGATACTACCAACGCTTGTGCAATACTATTTTGCTAACAAGCCGGAGGATTCCGACTGGGTTGTACTGCCGGTGACCAATTTTGATGCCTATTTCGGCACGACCTCTTTTAGCCGCAAATGGCTTGGCACAATACCGGAAGATGTATTGATACGCAATACCGGGTTTGGTGTGTGCAGGTACAGAATCAAAATATAGTATTACAAAATGAACCTTTGGGCTTAGTTTCACGACTATATAAATGTAACCGGTTTCAATAACGAAACAAGGAGGTGACGATATGAATGAATTTGAAGAGCTGCTTTGTGAGTGTAGAGGAGCTATTGAGCGTTTTGTAAACTTCAAGTTGCCGTCAAAATTTGATGCGGATGATGTCTTACAGGAAGTGTATATGGCGGCAAATGCAAAATTTGAGACCTTGAAGGATCAATCAACCTTTAGAGCGTGGATCATTGGGATTGCACGTCACAAGTGTAACGATTTTTACCGCAGACGGGCAAAGCAAATGGAAATTCCGATTGAGGAAGTTTGCGAGTCAGCGCTTGGCTACGGACATATGGGGATTACGGAAACAAACTATGTACGCGAGACCTTGAGCTTTCTTGCCGACAAAGACAAGGAAATATTGTTTCTGTTTTTCTTTCGTAATTTACAACAATCTGAAATTGCAGAAAAACTCGGAATTCCTATTGGAACAGTTAAAAGCCGTCTGCATACTGCAAAGCAGAATTTCAAAGAGAAATATCCGTATCCGCCAAAGCCGAAAGGAGATTATATTATGAAAAAACTACCTGAATTTATGCCTGAATACAAGATTGAACAGTCTGATAAAGAGCCATTTTCTGTAAAGTGGGAAGAACTTTGGGGATTGTTTATCGTCCCTAAAATTGGTGAAAAACTTTGTTGGGGTATTTTTGAAAATGACACTAAAAAGTGCTCTGAATGGGGTGAAATGAGTGTTATCGGAAAAGCTATGGTTCACGGAGTAGAAGGGGTCGAAATCAAGGAATATCGCCATAATCATTTTGGAAACGGAAAAGACGATGCAGACCATTACTATATTGCGCAGCTAACCGATACGCATTGTCGTATACTCGCTGAAAATTATGTTAAAGACGGTGTACGAAAGTATATGACTTTTCTTGATGGTGATGATTTTGTCGCTGAATGGGGCTATGGAGAAAATAATTGCGGAAAAGAAACAAATTTTACCGTCAAGAAAAAGATCACTGAAACAAGTGGTGAAATCAGTGCGCAGAACACAGATCAGTTATGTGATATCGTAGGAAGATATAATATCTGTATGTTAGGAAAAGTCTACGATACAGTTAGAGTTCTCAGCCTTGATTCCTATTACGGTGAATATGTCGCTTGTGAACAATACCTCGACAAAAACGGTCATACAATTCTTTGGA
>CAYRYQ010000062.1:0-10425 GCA_964428505.1 uncultured Eubacteriales bacterium | reverse complement strand
GCGAGACCAACCCGGTCTTTGCCGAAGAGGGCGTTACGCTTCCGGCGAAGGTGACGTTTGTATCCGCAAACATTAAAGACGCGTCTGACACGGTTACGACTGTCTTTTATACGGATGACGCCGGAACACTGATCGGAATCAACGACACCTTTGTTAATTCCGCCACTTGGAATTATGTGGGCGATCTGAGGACTGCGGTCTTTGCAGAGGACACCTTGATCGAGGGAACCTTTGTACCTGATCCGGTATTGTCTGTTGGTTCTGTGCAGGGGCGTACCGGCACGGATATTGTTGTTCCCGTTTCTCTGTTGAACAATCCGGGGATTGCGGGTCTCACAATTGAAGTTTCCTACGACGCATCTGTATTAAAACTGAAGAGTACAGAAGGAACAGGCTTATTCGGGGCTTTTGTTGGTGTGGATGAAAGCACGATCAACGACAACCCGTTCCAGATTTCACTGGCCAATGAAAGTAACGTGACGGTTGACGGGAATATGGCCTATCTGACCTTTACCGTTCTGGATGCGGCTGCATTGGGAGATTCCAGCATTACTGCAACGGTGGTTGATTCTTCCAATGAGCAGCAGGCTGCTATTGCAGTGGGCAGCGGGACTGGCACGGTTTCCGTTCTCGATGGCTTCATGGATGTGAATGTTTCTGCGGAGGCAAATGGATCGGTGACCGGTGGCGGTGTTTATGCGTATGGGAAAACCGTGACCTTAGGGGCCGTTCCCGCAGAGGGTTATAACTTTGACGGCTGGTATGATGGTGCAACGAAAGTCTCTTCCTTGCCGAATTACAGCGTTACGGTGGCCGGTGATATAACGCTGACGGCTAAGTTTGTACTGATGCCTACGGGTTCTCTCTCTTTGAACATTGGTACAGGCGGTTCAGTGCAGATCAATGGAGCAGGGGCAGTAACAGGGAGCTACAATAATACGTTCGCACGGGGTAAGATCATTACCTTGACGGCGGTTCCGCAGGAAGGGTATCAATTTGCTTATTGGAAGAGCGATGTGATGGGAAGTGTGGTCAGCAGCAGTGCGACTTACTTCATTGATATGGGGATGGATATTTCCTATACCGCGGTCTTCATCCGGATTCCAACAGATTTAACGCAGGAATTCATGGTAACCTTTAAAGACAAAAACGGAAGAATTCTGCAGACCGGTTATGTGCAGAAAAATACCGCTGTAGCGCCTCCTTCCAATCCGTCTCTTCCCGGCTATACTTTTATTGGTTGGGATAAAACGCTTGACAACGTTGCTGGTGATATGGTCGTTACAGCCAAATATGAGCGGCTGCCGGATCTGTTTCAGGTAACAGTGGTAGGTGGAACCGTTTTAAATGGCGGAACCAGTGGAATCTTTTTGTATGATACCAGGGTGACCGTGGTTCTCGGCTCAACACCCGATGGGAAGAAATTCAGCCATTGGGAGCAGGATGGGGTGCGAATCAGCACTGAAACAACATTCTCCTTCTATATGCTGATGAACAACACCACATTGACAGCTGTTTTTGTGGATGATGGCGCTGATCTTGTTGTGGCACCGTTTATCACCATCTCGGATCAGGTGCAAGTAGACCCCGTTGCGAAAAAGATCATGTTTGTTGCCAATCGGGTGGTACAGGATGGCTTCACCTTAGTGGAAAGCGGCATTCTGCTTCTGGAATCTGATACGGCTCCGACAGAAATAACCGTGGACACAGCGGGTGTACTGCGTGGCAGAATTAAAAACGATTCTACCGATCAGTTCTATATCCGCAAAATAGATGTACAGGACGGTGAAACCTGGTACGCGAGAGCTTACCTGATTTATAAAGACGCAAATGGAAATATTGTGACTGTTTACAGCAGCAATATTGTATCCGGAACCATGTAAGGGGAGGTGTAAGAACAATGAAGAACGAGTATGAAACACCAGAAATGGAGATAACCGTTTTTGAAACGGAAGAGTTCTGCGAAAGCGGAATGGATGGTGCGGATACGTAAGCATTATGGAACGGGGCAGGCAGCAACAACTGCCTGCCCCGTTCCGTTTTATTCGGATGGGAGGAACCATGGCGTTATATAAAATAGCGGATTTAATCACAGAGATGCGTTGTGAGGAAGAGCCGCTGCATACTCAGGCAAAGACTTATGAACTGGATGACATAGAAGAGCCGCAAATAAAAATCAGAATACCAAAGGACCGGTTGATTCAACTGCAGGAAAAACACCCGTATTTTTCAACAGGGCGGTTATATTATATAGAAAGCGGCATGCAATTCTATCGGGATCTGCTCGATTTTGACGGATTTTGTCTGCATGCATCCGCAGTAAAAATAGGAAATCAGGCGATTTTATTTTCTGGGCCCTGCGGAACAGGAAAGTCCACCCACGCCGGCCTTTGGCAGCAGGTATTCATGGATCAGGCGGTAATTTTAAACGATGATAAACCTGCGATTCGTCGGGCCGATGACGGTTTTTTTGTTTATGGCACCCCGTGGAGCGGGAAAACCGATCTGAATCGTAATCAAAAAGCACCCCTTAATGCCATTGTTTTTTTAAAGCAGGCATCGTATAATAAAATAGAAATGCTTTCCGTCAAGGAATCCATTCAACTGCTGTTGTGGCAGAGTATGAGAGAAAACCAGAATCCGGCGCGGATGGCGCGCCTCATGAGCCTAATAGATGCGCTATTGAAAACAACACCGGTCTACCGGCTGCATTGTACGATCAGCAGCGAAGCGGTGGACCTGGTTTATCAGACAATTTTCCAAAAGAATGGGGAAATCAAATGAAAATAAAGGATGGCTATTTGCTCCGTCAGATGGCGGATACTTTCGTGGCGGTTCCCACCGGAAGGGCGGCGCTGGATTTTTCCGGAGTAATTACCCTGAACCGTGTGGGGGCGTTTCTTTGGAAAAACATGGAAAAGAAAACAGAAGAGCAAGCCTTGTTGGACGCGCTGCTCGCAGAATATGAAGTGGATGAAAAAAAGGCGAAAGCGGATCTGGAGGCATTCCTGCAAAAGTTAAGGATGGCGGATCTGATTGAATAAGCGGGTAACTTTTAAAAATCTCTCGCCGCTGATTACCGATCAGCTCCTCAATGGAGGGGAAGTGATTTTGGTCGTGTCCGGAACCAGCATGCTGCCGCTGCTTCGGCCGGGTCGAGACCGGGTCGTGCTGGGCGCGCCGCCAAAAGGGGCGCTGCGGGTGACAGATTTGCCGCTGTACCGGCGCGCCGACGGAAAATATGTGTTGCACCGCGTACTGCGCATTTTTCCGGACGGCAGTTATGGCATGGCCGGAGATCATCAAACAAACTTGGAATATCAAGTGCAGCCGGAGCAGATCCTTGGTCTTGTGCGGGGCTTCTGGCGAAAAGAACATTATTACTCCTGCTGCCAATGGAACTACCGGCTTTACAGCTGGTTTTGGGTGAAGGCTTTTCCGGCGCGGCGTTTTTTGCTGTGTTTCAAAAGTGTTGGAGCGCGCATATTAAAAAAGGGAAAAGCAAACCGGGATGCATAATCAAAAAACGGTATGATGGACCGCAAATCAGGCGAAGCCGCAATGACGCTCTCTTTTTTATTTTATGTGCTGATGGGTGTTCCGATTCTGATGCTGGGTGCAGTTACCTCCGCGCTGGACGAGCCGGCAGAGCGGCAGTTGCCGGATCAACGGATGAGTCTGACGGATAGTCTGCCGGGAAAAACGGAAAAAGGGTTCGTAACCGAGAAATTTATAGGAACAATGGTGTTATCGTGTCAAAAGAGGAGACTTCTCATGAACAATCGGTTTGAAAGCGGCCATTATTTTATCGCGCTCATTCGTGCGGTGTTAAAAGGGGCACCCCCGCCGCAGCCGCCGGAGGGTCTGGATTGGGAAGCTCTTTACCGTTTCGCTGCCTTTCATAAGCTGGCGAATATGGCTTGCGACGGACTGGGAGCGGATCAGATGCCGGGCACGATCCCGCCGCAGGCGCGGGCGCTATTTCAGAAAGCACATCGGAAGGCGCTGGCTTGGGCGGCTGTGCAGTGGCTTGGTTTGGAAGAAATTCTGGCTGTTTTTGAGCAAAACGGAATAGATTATTTACCGGTGAAGGGCCCGGCAATGCAAGCCCTTTATCCGCGGCCGGAAATGCGCACGATGGCAGATCTGGATCTATTAATGAAACCGGAGCAGATGGAGCGGGCCGGCTCTTTGCTGAAAATGCTGGGCTATACGCCGCGCCATGTGGGCGGCAACCACGACGTGTATCAAAAGAAGCCGCTTTTGAATGTGGAGCTGCACCGGGCGTTGGCGCAGGCGGATGCGCCGTGGAGCGCTTATCTCAATGCCGCGTGGGAGCGGGCCGAGCGGATCCCGGGAAAACAGCATGGGTATCGGCTATCCATAGAGGATACCTATCTTTATCTGCTGATGCATATGGTGAAGCATTATGATCTGGGCGGAACCGGGGTACGCTCTTTTCTGGATTATTATCTTTATGATCAGCGTTATCGGAAGCAGATGAATGAAGAATATATTCAAAAGTGGCTGGAACGCTTTCAATTGGAGACCTTTGAGGCGCAGACACACGCGTTGGCGGAACACTGGTTTGGGCAGGACAGCGCGGTAGACTGGGATCCGGAAATGGAGCGGTATGTTTTTTCCAGCGGCGCTTACGGCACCATTGTCAATGGAACGGCATCCGCTTTGAGAAAGCGAAAAATATCGTCTCCGGTTGCGGGTTTGATGCGGACTGTTTTTTCCCCATTGGAACCGATGCAAAGAAAATACCCGATTTTAAAACAGGCGCCGGCATTGCTTCCGTTATTCTGGATCGTGCGCGGGGCGCGGACACTGAAATACAGAAGACCAAGAATCAAGCAGGTGTTTAAAAGCTACTGGAAAGCGAGCGGCAGAGAAAAAGAGCTGCGGTCTCTTTATAAAAGAGGGGGGTTATATCCTTCCACATCCGAAGAAGAGAAACAAAATAAAGGAGCGCCGCCCCGCAAATAGCAGGGCGGCGCTCGGGCGTTGCGTCATAATCAATGCAATAAAAAATACAGATCAATTAAACAGGAGGAAATCTTTTTTCCAAAAACTGCGCCACAGCATCATTGAATTTTACAGGGTTCTCACGCGCCACAAAATGGTTGCCCGGAATAAGGACCAGGTTGCTGTTGGGCAGAGAGCGGGCAATCAATCGGGTGTGCCCGATACGAACCAGATCCCGGGTTCCGGCAAGCACCAAAACCGGCTGGCGGATTAAACGCAGCTGTTTTGGATCAATATGAGGCTCCCAAACCATCAGCCCCAGCATTTCTTTTTTGGGTCTTGCTTTCGGGGTAAATAAAGCGGCGATCCATGCGGCCGCATAACCCAGTGCCACCGGAAGCTGGGCAGCGAAGCAAATGCCTTTCGGATCAAGATTCGCGCCGCTGATAATCAGGCTCCGAACGCGCGCCGGATAACGAAGGGCAAACAGGAGCGCAATATTTCCGCCGTCGCTGAATCCTAAAAGAATGGCATTTTTCAAGCCTCGCGCGTCCATAAAAGCCTTCAGATCATCGGCAAACCGCGATAGGGTAAACGGGCCGGCGCCCCGCAAGGAATTGCCGTGGCCGCGGGTATCCAGGGCGATGACCCGATACTTCTTTGAAAAGAAAGCAATCTGATGCGTAAAATAGGTGTGGTCTTCTCCGTTTCCGTGCAGCAGAATCAGCGCGTCTCCCGTACCGGCTTCTTCATAATAAGGTATAAAATCCATGGCTTCACTTCCTTTGGATTATTATAGCATGAGGGGTTGCGCCTTGCAAGGATTCGTGATAAAATGAAAGCATGTTGATTATAAAGACCGATCGGAAAACTTTATCACTTGGTGTCAACCGTCAGGGAGAGGCGGTGGTGCGGGCACCCCGGCATTGCCCGGAGCGGCTGATTGAACAGTTTGTGGCGGATCATCAGGCCTGGCTGGAAAAGCAGCTCGCCGCTTTCCGCCCGCAAAAGGCGTACCCCCCGGAGGAAATAGAGGCGCTGCGTGCAAAGGCCATGGCGGCTCTGCCCGGGAGAGTGGCTTTTTTTGCGCCGCGGATGGGGGTGGCTCCGAAAAGCCTGAAAATTACCGGTGCACGCTGTCGCTATGGCAGCTGCAGCACAAAAGGGGGAATTTGTTTCTCCCTCTTTTTAATGGAGCGGAGCGGGCGGGAAATCGATTATGTGGTGGTGCACGAGCTGGCGCACTTAAAGCAGCATAACCACGGCCCCGCTTTTTATCGGGAAATTGAAAGGATATTGCCGGATTACCGGGAACGGATCAAGGAACTAAAAGTATGATCAAAGAATTTCTTCGTTATTATAAACCACACCGGAAGCTATTTTGGGCAGACATGTTTTTTGCGGTTCTCAGCGCCGTGGTTGCGCTGGTGATTCCACTGATGGTGCGCAAAATTACAGGCGATTACGCGCTCCTTCCGCCTGCCGCGGCATTGAAAGGCATTTTGATGATGGCGGCAGCCATGGCGGTATTGGTGGCGATTGAAGCTTACTGCAATTATTTCACGGCTTACTACGGCCATGTGATGGGCGCAAAAATGGAGTATACCATGCGGGATGATCTGTTTTTGCATTATCAGGACCTTTCCTTCAGCTTCTATGATAATGAGAAGGTGGGGCAGCTGATGAGCCGGATCGGCAACGATCTGTTTGATATCGCGGAGCTGGCCCACCATGGTCCGGAAGATTTGATCATTTCCATCATCAAGCTGGGCGGGTCCATGATGATTATGATGATGGTGAGCTGGAAGCTGGCGCTGGTGGCCCTGCTCATTCTGCCGCTGATGATTCTTTACGCGGGTTGGTGCAACGGGCGGATGCGCATGGCATTTAAGCAGAACCGGGTGCGTCTTGCGGAATTCAACGCCGGGATGGAGGACACTCTTTCCGGGATTCGCGTGGTAAAGTCCTTTGCCAACGAGGGGGAAGAAATTCGCAAATTCCGCGCCAATAATGGCCGGATTTTAGAAAGTAAGCGCAACGCCTACCACAATATGGGCGTGTTCCATGCGGGGCTGGGCGCGTTTACCACCTTTATCACCGTGGCGGTGCTGGTGGTGGGGGGCGTGTTTCTTTCCCGGGGGAGCCTGAGTGTGACGGATCTGATTACTTTTCTACTCTATATCAACAATTTCACCGAGCCGGTGCGCAAGCTGATCAATTTTACCGAGCAGTTTCAAAACGGTGCCACAGCGTTCAGCCGTTTTCGTGAAATGATGGAGGTGCCGGTGGAAATTGCAGATACGCCGGATGCGCAAGATCCGCCCCGTTTCCGGGGAACAGTTTGTTTTCGGGGCGTGTCGTTTCATTATCCGGACCATGAAAAAACCGTGCTTTCCCACGTTAATCTTACGGTGAGAGCCGGTGAATATGTGGCGTTAGTGGGGGAAAGCGGCGCTGGGAAAAGCACGCTTTGCAATCTGATTCCCCGCTTTTATGAGGTAACTGCCGGGGCCATCCTGATCGACGGCACCGATATCCGCCGTTATCGCGTTCATGGTCTCAGGGAACAAATCGGGATGGTGCAGCAGGAGGTTTACCTGTTTGCCGGCTCCGTTATGGAGAATATCCGATACGGTCGGCCGGGCGCTTCGGAAGCAGAGGTCATTGAGGCGGCCAGAAAGGCCAATGCCCATGAGTTTATTATGGCGCTGCCACAAGGATATGAAACAGATATCGGCCAGCGGGGTATCAAGCTTTCCGGTGGGCAAAAGCAGCGGCTTTCTATTGCGCGGGTCTTTTTGAAAAATCCCCCGATCCTGATTTTTGATGAGGCGACCAGTGCGCTCGACAATGAAAGTGAGCGGGTGGTGCAGGAAAGCTTGGAAAAACTGGCCGCAAACCGCACGACCTTTGTGATTGCCCACCGCCTTTCCACCATCCGGGGTGCGGAACGGATTCTGGTGCTGACCGACGAAGGGGTTGCGGAAGAGGGCACGCATCAGCAATTGCTGGAGCGAGACGGGATTTACGCGGGCCTCTATCATCTTCAGTTTTCATGAAGGAATGGAAAAGGAAGGCGCGAAGGGCTTTGAATTTTTTCCTTCCGGAGGGTATATACTGAGGAAGAACGGAGGACAATAAAATGGATTTAACGGCGTTCGGAACCAATTTAAAGGCGCTGGGCGAATGGAGCAATCAGCCTGCCGCTCTGCGGGTAACGGTCATCGGCTGCGGCCGCTGGGGTTCGCTGATCGCTTGGTATCTGGATCAGATCGGCCATCAGGTAACCCTTTACGGGCGGGAGCAGTCCGCACATTTTCAGGCGTTTGTAACAACGCGGTCCAACGGCTTGCTGACACTTCCCGACTCGGTGGTGTTATCGTCGGATCTGAAAGAAGCCTGTGCCGCTGGGGAGGTTTGGGTGATCTCGATCCCCTCCCAGCAGCTGCAGGGTCTGATGGAGGAATTGAAGCCGCTGGAGCCAAAGGAGCAGAGTTTGGTTCTTTGTATGAAAGGGATCGAAATCGCCACCGGCCGGCGGCTGAGTCAGGTGGTCACCGATAATCTGGATCCCAGCAATCGGGTGGCCGTGTGGTTGGGACCGGGGCATGTGCAGGAGTTTTATCGGGGGATTCCGAACTGCATGGTGATTGACAGCAGCGACGCTCCCACCAAAGAGCGTTTGGTACGCGCTTTTTCCAGCCCATTGATCCGGTTTTATTACGGCCGTGATCTGGTGGGAAACGAGATTGGCGCCGCGGCCAAAAATGTGATCGGGATCGCGGCCGGCTTTTTAGACGGACTGGAGCGCAGCACCCTAAAGGGGGCGCTGATGTCCCGGGGCACCCGGGAGATTTCCCGATTGATCGAGGCCATGGGCGGCAATCCGCTGTCGGCCTATGGTCTTTGTCATCTGGGCGATTATGAGGCCACGGTTTTTTCTCTTTACAGCCATAACCGTGCCTTCGGGGAAGCCTTTGTGACCGGTAAGGAATATACGCAGCTGGCAGAAGGATACTATACGGTGGAAGCGTTGATACGGCTGAGCAAAGAATATGGGGTGGAGCTGCCGATCTGCCAGGCGGTATCCTTGATCCTTTATGCACACGCCGATCCTAAAGAAACGCTGAATCAGCTGTTTGAACGGCAGCTGAAAGAAGAATTTTAAAGGAGTGTTTCCTGATAACGCCGCATTTTTTGCAATCTTATTGGGGAAAAAGCGGCTCTCTTTTTGTTGCTTGATAGAACTGCAACTAAAAAGAGAGCCGCTTTTTGTTGGGCAATGCGCCTGTTGAAGGATTAAAACCAATCCCGTACGATCGTTCCGTCCACCCAGGAAGCGGTGAAAATGGAGTGTCCGCCTTGCACCCCTACGCCCTGGTCGGTTCCGGCAACGCGGTAAAAATTGGCGTTTTTTAATTCTTTGATTGGAATTTGAACGGCTTTCTCATCTTTAATGGCAAAAAAGGTCTCCCCTTCCGTATAGTAAAAGCCTTTCTCATCCCCAAAAATCCATTCTCCTGCGAAGGGTTCGTTGGAGAGGAGCGTTCCGGCCCGGACATCATATTTCCAAAGGGTTTGGATGCCATCGGTCTGTTGCAGGCCATAGGCAATGCCATCGTGGAAGGCAAAATTCACCTCGCCGCCGGTGCTTCCCTTTGGTAAAGTGAAAAGATCTGTGTGTGTCCCGCTGGCAAGGGGGCAGGTATAAATATGGCACCAGTCTTCCACAAGCACGGAATACAGCAGGGAATTCCCCGCAACAACCAGCAGCTTTACGTTGGGAGCAACAGTCACCGCCAAGCGCTCCTCTTTCATGGTGGAAAGATCCATGCGGCAAAGAGATACGGAAGCGTCTGTTTGATCATTGTAGTAGTAGATGGTTGATTCCTGTTGCAACGGTTGCAGAACAGAAGTTTGCAGCGGTTGGCTGAAAGGTGTGCCGGTGTGCGGATCCCAGGTGTCACAATGGAGCGGGGAAGAGGGTTCCCCTTCTACGGAAAAAAGGAGAAATTGATTCTTTAGCGCTGCGATCCCAGTGTACCATTGCTTTTCGCCGAGTTCGGCAATCAGTACCCAATCTTCGTTTTCTGCTAAGTTTTTCGCCCAGTATTGAGTACCGGTTTGGGCGAATAAGTAGCCTTCCTTTAAGGCGAAAATATGGGCGTCTTTCATCAAAACCTGTTCGGAATCTTTTTGGCCGGGGCGGCAGGCCATCAGATCCGCTTCCCCATAGTTGGTGGAGGTATAATCATAATAAACTCATTCGCCATAGCTGAGAATCTGGTTGTTCATATTAATGCCGCTAATCGGTTAATACGAACAAGAGGCAGTCATTTTTATCTGATTGCTTAAAGATAGAACCACAAAGAAATCAACAAAACTAAAGTTACGCTGACGGATACTTCGTTTCTTTAGATTTGCCCTGATCAAGTGGTGTTGGTGCAAAGGATC
>CAYRYQ010000061.1:0-10485 GCA_964428505.1 uncultured Eubacteriales bacterium | reverse complement strand
CAGCGCCTTGGCGCGCACAAAGCCTTCTCCAAACTCCTGATAATCGCTCTCAAAGCCCACCATATCGCCGATCTGCACGCTGTCTTCAGCCTCTTTGCGGCCGGATGCGCCAATATCGATCAACAGATCGTCCATACCGGGCACTTTTTCATCGTCTTTATCCCGGTAAAAGTGCGGAGCGGGCACCCCGATCACGCCATGCAGCTTATGCCGTCCGATCACCACATGCTTGCCGGGCAAAATACGCGGATCCAATCCACCCACGGCATCAAACCGCAGGTATCCTTCCTCCGTGATCCCGGTGACCATCAGCCCCACTTCATCCATATGCGCCGAAAGCATCAGCGTAAAAGGCGCTTCGGCCGCTCCCCGCTTGAAGGCGATAATGTTTCCCAGCCGATCCACCTCTACCCGGTCGCAGTCGTCCCGGATCTCATTGAGGATTGCCTGACGCACATCGCCTTCACTGCCCGAGGCGCCAAACAGAGAGGTCAGATAACTAAGCTCTTTATTCATATTGTTTGGACCCTCCCTGATTGATATACCGCATGATCAGCTGCGAACAGGCGGCAAGATCCCTAAGATCTGCCGTTTCGCATCCACTGTGCATATAGCGCAGGGGAATGGAAACCATCCCCACCGATACGCCGTTCCGGCTGGTAACAATCTGATCGCTGTTGGTATGGGTTCGTCCGCTCATCACTTCTTTTGTATAAGGAATCTGATAGGCTTTTGCCAACCCCAGCAGCTGCCCGGTCACCCGATCACTTAAAATGGGCGAGATCCCAATGGCGGCGCCGCTGCCCAGCGGGAAAGCCTTCCCCTTCGGCGTGGCAGGAGATTCCCCATGGGTCACATCCACGACCAACGCCTCATCCGGCCCGATTGCTTCTGCCGCTGCCCGGGCGCCAAAGCCGCTGAATTCCTCTCCGGCGGAAAACACCGTGTATAGCTCTACCGGCAGCGGCATTTTTTTGAGATTGTTCAGTACATCCAGCAACACAGCAATTCCCGCCCGGTCATCCAAAGATTTTCCGGTTACCCGGGTTCCCAGCATGTTTACGCAGCTCTGCCTCAGAACGATCGGATCCCCGACCTGTACCAACTCCCGGGCTCTTTGGGCCGTGTAGCCGATATCAATCACCGTTTTATTCATCGGGAGCGGCTTTTTTTGCTCTTCCTCTGTCAAAAGATGGGGCGGCAATGTTGCCACCACCCCGGGCAGTGGCCGACGCCCCTTTACCGTTACCATTGATGCAGGCAAACATACAGAAGAAAAACCGGCCAGATTGGAAAAGTGCAGAAACCCTTGGTCATCAATTCCCGTTACCATCAGGCCGATTTCGTCCTGATGGGCATCCAGCAGCAATTTTTTGGCGTCGGGTACCGCCGCCTTGCGAACCCCGATCACATTGCCGGCCGGATCCCGACGACACTCGTCTACCAGCGGCGCCATCAGCTCCAGCGCAACAGCAGCGTCCCTTTCAAATCCCGATGGCACGTACTCCCCGCATAATTCAAATAGATAATTCTGAAGATTCTTCATGAAAGTCCCTTTACAACTGAAACGAAATAGTCGCCTCGTTCCTCGAAATTTTTAAACTGATCGAAACTGGCGCAGGCCGGGGAGAGCAACACAATTTCTCCCGGGGCGGATTCCCGATAGGCGGTCTCCACCGCGGTTCTTAAGTCCTGATAGGTCTCCATCGGAAAGGCTGGATCTGTTTTTCTGACGGCTGCACGGATTTTTTCCGCGGTAACGCCACACAGGTAAAGCTTCTCCACCTTCTTTGGCACCACATCGCCCAAAGCGTCAAACGGTATTTTTTTATCGTAACCGCCCGCAATCAGGCGCACCTTCTGATCAAAACTCATCAAGGTCGCAATGGTACGGGTGGGAGAAGACCCGATCGAATCGTTATAGAACCGAACGCCCCCCACTTCACCCACAAATTCCATTCTGTGGCGCACTCCGCCAAAGCTTCTGGCCACCTCCCGCATCATTTCCGGTGTGCAAAAATCTTCTGCCGCCAGCATGGCTGCCATAAAATTCTGCACATTATGATCGCCCCGGAGTTTTAGCTCACTCCGGTCCAGCACCTTCTCGCAAGAACCGTCCGGGCGGCGAAGATAAACGGCGTGATCCCGATAGAAAGCGCCGGGCACGCCGGGATCCGCCGAAAAGGAGAACATCCGCACCGCGCCGACCGCTTCCTCTGCGAACCCTTTCGTCACCACGTTGTCCTGATTCAAAACCAAAAGATCCTTTGCGGTCTGAAAACGGAAAATATTGCTTTTCGCCTCAATATATTCCGCCATATCTTTATGCATATCGAGATGATTCGGCGTCACATTGGTCACCACGCTGATATGGGGGCTTTTTCGCAAGGGCTGCAGCTGAAAGCTGGATAGTTCCGCCACCACCAGATCCTCTAAGCCGATCTCCGGCAGCCGGCAAAAAAGAGGGAAGCCGATATTGCCTCCCAGATGAACCCGCCGTCCCGTTTTACGCAGCATTTCGTAAATCAGGCTGGTCGTCGTGGTTTTCCCGTCTGAACCGGTGACTCCGATCATTTCACACGGGCAGTATTCAAAGAACAGCTCCATTTCGCTGGTAATCAGGCTTCCCTTGCGGCGGGCCTTTTCCAACGCGGGATGATCATAGCGCATTCCCGGTGTTTTAATGATCCAGTCCCCTGCCAAATGCTCCATATAATCCGGTCCGCAAAACATTTTGACCTTCCATTTCCTCAGCGTTTTTCCCGGATCGCCCAGCTGCTCCTCCGGCCGCTTGTCAAAGGCCAGGACCCGCACGCCAAGCTCTGCCAGCATGGTAATGATCGGCGTGTTGGATACTCCGATCCCCACTACACCAATGGTTTTCCCGGCAATGTCTTTTTTAAACCGATCCATATGATTCATTCGCAATTTTCCTCCATGCAGCAGCAAAAGATTCCATTTTTACATACATTTGTATTATATAATTTTATAAAGAAATTAGCAATACATATTTACTTTTTTTTACTTTTGTGATATAGTGATTCATGCATGAGCAGGCTGAACAGTTGCCGTAACGCGTTTTTGCGTTACGGAGGAAAGTCCGAGCATCTCGGGCCGGGATAGTGGGTAACGCCCACCGGGGGTGACCCTAGGGAAAGTGCAACAGAAAGAAACCGCCGGGCCTTTTGTCCGGTAAGGATGGAAAGGCGAGGTAAGAGCTCACCACCCCTTATGGTGACATAGGGGGTCTGTAAACCCTATCCGATGCAACACCGATAGAGGCCAGGGCGGCCCGCCCGTTATGAGCCTTGAAAGCGTGGCTTGAAGCCTCTGGCAACAGGGGATCTAGACAGATGACTGTTCTCGACAGAACTCGGCTTACAGGCCTGCTCATTCTTCATTCAAATCAAAACGGCTGCCTTTTCAGGCAGCCGCTTTTCATGTTAAGGAATCGGCAATATCCAAAATCAGCCGCTCCGTTTTTTCCCAGCCCAAGCAGGGGTCTGTAATGGATTTTCCGTAGGTGTATTCCCCGACTTTCTGACAGCCGTCTTCTATATAACTCTCGATCATCAGCCCTTTCACGATCCTGCGGATATCGCGGTTCTGGCGGCAGCTGTGCAATACGTCCTTCGCAATACGCACCTGCTCCAGATATTTTTTCCCGGAGTTGGCATGGTTGGTATCAATGATCACCGCCGGGTTTAGAAGCTTTGCTTTTTCATAGAGGGCGCAAAGCTGAATAATATCTTCGTAATGATAGTTGGGCAGCGATCGGCCGCTGGAATCCACATAGCCCCTTAAAATCGCATGGGCGTAAGGGTTTCCTTCGCTTTCCACCTCCCAGCCCCGGTAAATGAAGGTGTGGGGGTGCTGGGCAGCCGTAATGGAATTCATCATAATGGAAAGATCGCCGCCGGTGGGGTTTTTCATCCCCGCCGGAATATCCAGCCCGCTGGCCGTAAGCCGGTGCTGCTGATTTTCCACCGACCGGGCACCCACCGCCACATAACCCAACAAATCCGAAAGGTAACGGTGATTATCCGGGTACAGCATCTCGTCCGCGCAGCTGAACTGATAATCCGCCAGAGCGCGCATATGCACATCCCGGATTGCCACGATTCCTTTCAGCATATCCGGCTTCTCATTGGGATCCGGCTGGTGCAGCATGCCCTTATAGCCGTCGCCGGTGGTCCTTGGCTTATTGGTGTAAATCCGGGGGATAATCAGGATTTTGTCTTTCACCCGGTCCTCCATGCGGCGCAGGCGGGAAATATAGTCCAGCACCGCTTCCCGGTTATCCGCGGAACAGGGCCCGATAATCAGCAGAAACCGATCGCTTCCCCCACGGAAGATTTTCTGAATTTCCAGATCCCGCTGTGCCTTCACTTTTTCCAGCGCTTCGGTAATGGGATATTGCCGCTTGATCTCCTGCGGAATCGGCAGCTTTCGGATAAAGGTCATGTTCATGTTCATTATCTCCTTTTCATAGGCGGTCAAAGCGCTTGCGCCGCTCGGTGGATTGGCGCATCATTTCCCGCATGTCGTCAACATTTTCAAAGGCCAGATCGTCACGCAGCTGCTGAAATTTTTTGATAAACAAATCCATCTGTTCCAGCAGCGCCTCTTTATTTCGAATAAACAGCTCACTCCACATCTGATCGTTGATTTTGGCAATCCGGGTGAGATCCCGAAAAGAATCCCCCGTATACACCTCCAGATTTTTGTTATCATGGCAGCACATCAGCGTCACGGCAATACAGTGGGTCAGCTGAGAAAGATAGGCGATCATCTCATCATGGGCTTTTGGCTTCAGGCGGGAAACAGAGCGGAAGCCCAACACCCGGCCTAAATCCTCGCAGAGCGCAATGGCTTCCTCTGAATTTTTCTCAGTGGGCACCACAATATAGTTTGCGCCCTGAAAAATCCGGTCGTCGCTGTTTTCCACCCCGTAAACCTCTTTGCCCGCCATAGGGTGCGCGGCAATAAACTCCACATCCGGCCGCAGGATCCCCTGAATTTCATCCACAATGCTCCCCTTGACCCCAGTCACGTCGGTCAGAACAGTTCCCGGGCAAAAAAGCTGCTGATGCATCCGGATCCACTCCACAAACACACCGGGATAAAGCGCAAACACCACCAGATCCGCCCGGCGCACCATCTCCGGTTCCACAACATTGGATCCGCGGTCGATCAGATCATGGGCCATGGCGTAATCCACCGATGACAGGGATCTTGTGATCGCCTCCACCCGGTAACCATTCTTTTTCAGGGCCATGGCGTAGCTGCCGCCTAAAAGACCCAGTCCCACGATCAAAACATTCATGTTCCTATTCATTTTCATCTTCAAGAACCTCCACCCCCAAACACCGCAGCCTGAAAAAGAAATCCGGCATGCTTTTTGCCACGGCCTGCGCGCCCCGAATCCTGCCCCCGGTCTCGGTACACAAAACCGTCAGCGCCATTACAATCCGATGATCATTATGGCCCTCCAAATCCGCTTCGGGCGGATGAAGCGCCCCGCCCGTCACCGTGATCTCGTCCTCCGACAAGCAGACCGGAACCTGAAATTTTTTCAGCTCCTCGGCCATTGCCGCACCCCGGTCGCTTTCTTTCATCTTCAGCCGCCTTGTATGTAAGAGACGGCAGCCATGCTTCGCCGCCGCCACCGCCATTAAAACCGGCCCGAGATCCGGGCAATCGGCAACAGACAGGGCAGCACAGCCCCGCCCAAGCGCGTCAAAATAGCTTTGATAAACCCGGTCTCCCTGCAGGCTGTCTGGCTGCAGATTTTCAAGCTGCACTGCGCCGCCAAGACCGTTGAGTGCGTCAAAAAAAGCAGCATTGGAGTAATCTCCTTCCACAAAGCCGTTCAGAGAATGCCCCGGCATCCCGCCGGTGACCGCCAAGGTCTTCTCATTCAGCCAGCCGGCAGAAAAGCCAAACGCCCGCAGTGCTGAAAGCGTCAGATCGAGATAGGAACGGCTCTCCACCTCTCCGGTAAGGGAAAGGGTGCTCTGCCCCGGCAGCTTCGTCAGCGCAAACAGCAAGCCGGTGATAAACTGGCTGCTCACATCGCCCGGAACCGCATAGGCGCCGGCTTCCAGCCGACCGGCTACCGTCACCCCTTCTCCGTCCTGCCGGTATAGAAAACCATTTTGCTCGGATAAGCGACGGTAAATTTCCATGGGTCGCTCCATCAGACGGGCACTGCCTTCCAGCCGTACCTCTCTTCCGCTAAGTAGGCAAAGCGGCAGAAAAAACCGCAGGGTGCTGCCGCTTTCCCGGCAGCGAAGCGGCTCTTTCGGGCTTAAAAGTCTGCCGCCTGTCACCGACACCGTATCTCCCCGACAGGCGACCGGCACGCCCAAGGCTTTAAGACAGTCAAGGGTCGCCAAAACATCTTCAGAATAGGCAACGCCCTGAATCTGGCTTTGCCCTTCCGCCAATGCCGCCGCAATCAGATAGCGGTGTGCCATGCTTTTGGAAGGGGGCGCATAAAGCGTGCCCCGGGCTTTCCCGGGCCGGATCGTCACCGTCATAACGCACGCCCCTCCAGCAGAAAATCAATGGCCTCCAGATACCCGTCGGTTCCATGTCCGCTGATGGTTTTTTGACAGGCGGCCCGGATATAGCTGATCTGCCGGAAAGCTTCCCGGCTTTCCAGCTTGGAAATATGCACTTCTACCGTCGGAAGGCCCACGGCTTTTACCGCGTCCAGCAGCGCCACGCTGGTATGCGTGTAGGCGCCCGGATTGATCACCAGTCCGTCCATCTTCTCATAGGCCCCTTGAATCGCATCCACAAGATCCCCTTCATGGTTCGACTGAAAGAAGGAAATTTCAACATTCCGTTTTCCCGCATAAGCCCGGATCCTTTCCAGCAGGCTCCGATAGGTTTCCCTGCCATAAATCTCCGGTTCCCGGATGCCGAGCATATTCAGATTCGGTCCGTTCAGTACCAAAATTTTCATCATTTCAGATCCTCGCTGATCTCTTTGCAGAGTTCCTCGATCACACAGGCCGGGGACAACACCCGATCGGCGGTCTCCCGATAGCGCTCATACCGCTCGACATAGCGCTGCTTCAACAGCTCTTTGCTGCCGGATAACGGCCGGTTTTCCAGCGCGGTTATCTCTTCCAGCGGGCGATCCAAAAAATATAACCGACCGTTCAGCTTCAGATATTCGATATTCTCATCGCGCAGAACAGCGCCCCCGCCGGTGGCAATCACGCTGCCGGTCAGCGGGGCAACACGCTCCCGGATCACCCGACACTCAATTTCCCGAAATACTTCTTCGCCATTTTCAAGAATCAGCTCCGCCGGGCTTTTTCCCGTATCCTCTTTAATCAGCTGATCCGTGTCGAAAAAGGAACGTCCCAGCTGCGCCGCCAAACGCTTGCCAACGGTTGTTTTGCCGGAGCCTGGCATCCCGGTCAGCACAATATTTTCTTTTTTCGCAGCCAGCGCGCCAAACACCCGCTCGATCTCCGCCGGGTCCACCTTACAACCCAGAAAATATTCCACCGCAAATGCCGCCTGCGCCACCAGCATATAAAGCCCGCCCGCGGCCGGCAAGCCCCGCCGGATCACCCGGGAAACCAGCCGTGTACGCAAAGGGTTATACACCGCATCGATCAGCCCTTCCAAACGAAGAAACCGATCGGGATCAATCACCATCCCCTCAATCTTTGGATACATCCCGCAAGGGGTGGTGTTGATCAGGATCTCGGTATCCGCATGCTCCTCGTAGGCCTGCTGATAGGTAATTCCTTCCCCTTCAAACAAAGAAACCATCCACACCGCTTTTGCGCCCAGATCCCGCGCTACCGCCTGCGCGGTATGGGCGGTGCCGCCGGCGCCTAAGATCAGCACTTTCTTTCCAAGCAGGGAAAGACCGGTGCGCAAAATCAGCGCCCGCATGCCGAAATAATCAGTATTATACCCATAAAGCTTCCCATCCCGGTTCACAATGGTGTTTACCGCGCCGATGCTTTTTGCCTGGTCGCTGATCCAGTCCAGATAAGGAATCACCGTCTGCTTATAAGGGATCGTCACATTGATGGCGGCGAAATCATGCTGCTTCATAAATGCGTCCACCGCCTCCGGCGCGATCTCATGAATCTCATATTGATAGTTCGCCAGCTGCTCATGGATCTCTTTGGAGAAGCTATGCCCCAACTTTTCGCCAATCACGCCATATTTCATCTGATTTCCCCTCCTAAATAATCGGTCCCAAACCGGCCGGTCAAAAGATCCGCCGCCACCAGCGCGCACACGCTGTCTACCACCACTCTTGCCCGATGGACAATACAAGGGTCATGCCGGCCTTTGATCTGCAATTTAGTATTTTCCTGCCGCATAAAATTGATGGTATCCTGCTCTTTATAAATAGAGGGTGTGGGCTTGACCACCGTTTCCATCAGAAGCGGCATCCCGTTGGTGATCCCGCCGTTGATCCCACCGTTGCTGTTTTTGGCCGTTTGTACCCTTCCCTCCTGATAGCAAAACGGATCGTTTGCTTCGCTGCCGCGCTGGTCGGCAAAACAGAACCCATCGCCAAACGAGACGCCTTTTACGCCCGGGATACTAAAAATTCCGTGGGCAAGCTGACTCTCTATGCTGTCGAACCAGGGCTCTCCCAATCCGGCGGGCAGTCCTGTTACCGCCGTTTCCAGAATACCGCCCACACTGTCGCCGTCTTTTGCCGCCGTCTCGATCGCACGGATCATTTCCTCCTCCGATTCTAAGGAAAGGGCCGGAAATTTTTTCTCGTTTAACACCTTCAGATCCTCCGACAAATCAGAAAACCGCCGGTCATCAATGCCGGCGCAACGAAGCAAGTGGGTGCCGATCCGGATCCCTTTTCTCTCCAAGGCCGGCAGCACAATCGCGCCTGCCGCCACCAGCCCGGCGGTGATCCGGCCGCTGAAATGGCCGCCGCCCCGGTAATCCTCGAAGCCATGATATTTTATATAGGCAGTATAATCCGCATGGCCCGGCCGGGCCTTGCTGCGGGTCTGCGCGTAATCTTTGGAATGCGGATTACTGTTTGGAATCACCATGCAAAGGGGGGTTCCGGTGGTGTGCCCTTCAAAAACCCCGCTTTCAATCACAAAGGGATCAGGCTCCTGCCGCGCCGTAGAAATCGCGCCGGAAGGGCGGCGCAGAAAGAGCTGATGCCGGATCAGCGCCTCATCCACCGCCATGCCGGGCGCCAGCCCATCCAATACCACGCCGATGCCGGTGCCGTGGCTTTCTCCAAAAAGGGTCACGCTGATCTGGTTGCCAAAGGTATTTTTCATTTCAGAGCACCTCCTCCATGCGCATTTTTAAGGTCTGAAAGGGAACTGTCTCCAGCTGATACCGCCCGATTTCAGGTAAATACGCCACGGTGATCTGCTCTCCGGCCACTTTTTTGTCCATGGCCATGGCCGCGATCACCTGCTCCCGGTCCAATGGATAGGAGGTCGGCAGCCCTGCCTTTTTCAGAACCCGCACCAGACGTTCCCGCACTGCCGGCGCACACATCACCAACATTCCGAGCCCCACACATTCGCCGTGGTAAAGCCCCGTAAGGCCGCAGGTGCTCTCAATCGCGTGCCCCACCGTGTGCCCGAAATTGAGTACCCGGCGCAGGCCCGTTTCCTTGGTGTCTTGCTCGACTACCTGCTTTTTGATCCTTAGAGATTGTGCAATCATTTCATCCAGATGATCCTCAATGCAACCATTTTCCAGCAAAGAGAAAAGCGCCGGATCACTGGTCGCCGCCATTTTAATCGCTTCGGCCAATCCGTTGGCGATCTGCCGCCGGGGCAAGGTGCTCAGCACCGTGGGATCAATCAGCACCGCCTTCGGCTGATAGAACGCCCCCACAATGTTCTTATATCCTTCAAAGTCGATGGCAACCTTGCCGCCAATGGAGGAATCCACCTGCGAAAGCAGGGTGGTTGGCACATTATAGAAATCAATCCCCCGCATATAGGTGGCAGCCGCAAATCCGGCCATATCCCCGGTCACGCCGCCGCCCACCGCCACCACACAGTCGGCGCGGGAAAAGCCCTCGGCCACCAGCCGGGAAAGAATCTTCCGGTAGGTTTCCATGTTCTTGCTTTGCTCCCCTTGCGGGAATACCTCCACAAACGGTTGCGCACACCGTGCCGCCAATCTATCCGCGTACTGCCGCGGCACCCCGCTGTCGGTTACGATCAACGCCTTGCGTTTCAGCTGAAAAACCGTATCCGCTTTCTGCAGCAGACCGCGTTCCAGATGAATGGGATAGCTATCCGCGCCCAGTTCCATTTGAATGACCATTTTTTTGTTCCTTTCTGTCAGCGATCCAACAGCTGTTCTTTTTCAAAGGAGCCGATCACTTTCAGGTTGCTGCAATTTTCCTTCAGCAGCCGGACCAGTTCCTGCCCGCGGGGGCTGTTGATGTTGCCTTCCCCTTCCGCGAAGAAATAATATTCCCAAATCAGCTCCTTG
>CAYRYQ010000060.1:0-11109 GCA_964428505.1 uncultured Eubacteriales bacterium | reverse complement strand
TGGGTCTTTTAGCCGGCGCAGACCGGATTGAAGGAACCTTGTTTGGAAACGGGGAGCGTACCGGGAATGTAGATATTATCACCTTGGCAATGAATATGTATGCTCAAGGAGTAGATCCGCAGCTGGATTTTTCCAATCTGCCGGAGATTACCGCGCTTTATGAGCAGGTGACCAGAATGCATGTATATGAGCGGCAGCCCTATAGCGGCCAGCTGGTTTTTGCCGCATTCAGCGGATCACACCAGGATGCGATCGCAAAAGGAATGAAGTGGCGGGAGGAAAAGGATCCGGCTCATTGGACCGTTCCGTATCTGCCGCTGGATCCCCATGATGTGGGGCGCGTCTACGAAACCGATGTGATCCGCATTAATTCCCAATCTGGAAAGGGCGGAATCGGCTATTTGATGGAGACGCAGTTCTCCTTTAATTTGCCGCCTAAAATGAGGGAATCCTTCAGCTATCATGTTAAGGATGTTTCGGATAAAGCGCATAAAGAGCTGCAGCCGCAGGAGGTCTATCAGATCTTTTTGCAGGATTATGTGAACGTGGAAGACCCTCTGATGGTGAATGAAGTACATTTTAAACCAGAAAAGGATCGCTTTTCTGCCAAGATTCGTGTAAAATATAAGGGAGAGGAAAGAACGGTGACCGGAATCGGGAACGGACGTCTTGATGCAACCGGCAATGCGATTAAACAGGTTATCGGCGAATGTTATTTTTTCGATTCTTACAGCGAGCATGCGCTGGAGGTGAATTCCTTTGCAAGAGCGGCCTCCTATGTCAGCATTCAGAACCATGCGGGAGAGCTGATTTTCGGTGTGGGCGTGGACTCGGATATTATTTTTTCTTCGGTTAAAGCGCTGGTCAGCGCACTGAACCGGATGTTCCGGCAACAAAAGTAAAAAAGTGAGGGGATGATACAGATGAAAAAGACAGGTGCACAGATCGTGATAGAAACCCTGATCGAGCTTGGCGTTACCGACGTGTTCGGGTATCCGGGTGGGCAGGTGCTTCATATTTATGATGAGCTTTATCAAAACAGCAGCCGGATCCGGCATTATCTTGCGGCGCACGAACAAGGTGCTGCGCATGCGGCGGACGGCTATTTCCGGGCCACCGGAAAGGTCGGGGTTGTGATTGCCACCTCGGGGCCGGGCGCTACCAATCTGGTCACTGGAATCGCAACCGCGATGCTGGATTCCGTTCCACTGCTGGCGATTACCGGGAATGTGCCGTGCAGTCTGATCGGGAAAGACAGTTTTCAGGAAATTGACATTACCGGTATCACGCTGCCCATTACTAAACACAACTATTTTGTGAACGACATCACGCAGTTGGCGGATTCTATAAGGGAGGCATACCGGATTGCCCGTTCCGGTCGGCCAGGCCCGGTGTTGATTGATATTCCAAAGGATATCCAAATGGCAACCTGTGAATTTGAAAATAAACCGGTTGCACCGAAATTTGATAATAGAATAGCGCTGGAGAACGATATTGTTCGGGCTGCCGAGCTGATCGATCAATGTCAGCGTCCTTATATTTATATCGGCGGCGGGGCCATCGGCGCCGGCATTTCGGATGAGTTGTCTGATTTTGCCGAGAAAATCGACGGTGTGATCGGCTGTACGCTGATGGGAATTTCCGGGGTTGCGACAGAATGTAAACGCTTTTTGGGCATGCAGGGCATGCATGGACATTATGCCTCCTCTATGGCGCAGCACCATTCTGATCTGATCATTGCAATCGGGGTGCGCTTCAGCGACCGGTCCACGGGGAACAAATCCAAATATGCGCCGGATGCCAAAATCATTCATATTGATATTGATTTTTCTGAGATTAACAAAAACATTCCCATTCAGGTGGGCATTGTGGGAGACGTGAAGGATACTTTTGAGCGGATCGCCAATCGGGTGCACGCCAAAAAGCGCCCGGAATGGATGGCGTTTATCCGGCAGAAGCAGGAAGAAGAAATAACCGGCGAGGTACATTCCAAAGAGCTGACGCCGAAAAATCTGCTGCAGACGGTCAATGAAAGCATTACGCCAGACACGGTGATTGCCACCGATGTGGGGCAGCATCAGATGTGGGCGGCGCAGTATTGCCGTTTTTACAAAACCAGAACCTTTGTTTCCAGCGGCGGGCTTGGCACCATGGGCTTTGGCCTGGGCGCTGCGATCGGTGCCGCGGTCGGATCCAGGAAGCGGGTGGTGCTGATCACCGGCGACGGCAGCTTTGGCATGAATTTAAATGAAATGGCGACAGCGGTTTCCTATCAGCTTCCGATCACCATCGTGTTGATGAACAACGGCGTTTTGGGAATGGTGCGACAATGGCAGACCCTGTTTTATCATCAACATTATTCCAACACAACGCTGAACCGGAAAACAGATTTTGTAAAATTGGCAGAGGCTTTTGGTGCAAAAGGGTATCGGGTATCTGCACCGGAAGCGTTCAAAGAAGCGTTTGATACGGCTTATCATACCGACGGCCCGGTATTGATCGACTGTCTGATCGATAAGGATGAGTTTGTGCTGCCGATGCTGCCGCCGGGTGGATCGATGGACGACATCATTACCCGGAAAGGAGAATAACCCATGAGTAAATTTATTATCGCTGTCTACGTTGAAAATAAATTTGGTGTTCTGACCCGGGTGACTAGCATGTTTACCAGAAGAGGATTCAACATCGACGCCTTAACCGTCGGGGAGACAGAATCCCCTGCGTATTCCAGAATCACAATTTCTATGAGCGGTGACGGGTATTCCCGCGATCAGATGATCAATCAGCTGCGCAAGATTTATAATGTAAAAAAGGTGGAGCTGCTGGTTCCGGATAATTCCATCAACAGGGAGCTGCTGCTGATCAAGGTGCATAATGACCGGGAAAACCGCAATGACATTATGAACGCGGTCAATATCTTCCGCTCCAAAATCATCGATTATTCCCCGGAAGCGCTTTGTATTGAGGTGACGGGAGATTCGGAAAAGATCGACGCTTTTATCGATGTCATGAAACCGATCGGGATCATTGAAATGTGCCGTACCGGTATTGTCGCTTTGGAACGCGGAAGCGGCAGTATCTTAAATAAATAAGGGTTCTATAATTTTTTTAAATATAAAAAGGAGAGTAAAACAATGTCTAACGCTAAAATTTATTATCAGCAGGATTGTGATCTGAACAAGCTGAATGGGAAAACCGTGGCGATTATCGGCTATGGCTCTCAGGGGCATGCACATGCGCTGAATCTGCATGATTCCGGCGTTAATGTAATTGTGGGGCTTTATACCGGCAGCAAGAGCTGGGAAAAAGCGGAAAAGGCCGGTCTGAAGGTCATGACTGCTGCGGACGCCGCTAAAAATGCCGACATTATCATGATTTTGATCAATGACGAAAAGCAGGCAAAGCTTTATAAAGAAAGCATTGCGCCTTACATGACCGAAGGGAAGACCTTGGCGTTTGCACATGGATTTAATATTCATTTCGGCTGTATCAAACCGCCGAAGAATGTGAACGTCATTATGATTGCACCGAAGGGGCCCGGTCATACGGTCAGAAGCGAATATCTGGTTGGGAAAGGGGTTCCCTGCTTGGTGGCAGTGGAACAGGATGCCACCGGCGACGCGTTGGATATCGGCCTTGCCTATGCGCTGGGAATCGGCGGCGCGCGTGCGGGCGTTTTAGAAACCACGTTCCGCACCGAGACAGAAACCGATCTGTTTGGGGAACAGGCAGTGCTGTGCGGCGGGGTCTGCGCGCTGATGCAGGCAGGTTTTGAAACGTTGTGTGAAGCCGGATATGATCCCAGAAACGCCTATTTTGAGTGTATTCACGAAATGAAGCTGATCGTGGATCTGATTTATCAGAGCGGGTTCGAGGGAATGCGCTATTCCATTTCCAACACCGCGGAATACGGCGATTATATCACCGGCCCGAAGATCATTACCGATGAGACCAAAAAGGCAATGAAAAAAATTCTTTCAGATATCCAGGACGGCACCTTTGCCAAGGACTTTTTGCTGGATATGGCGGATGCGGGCAGCCAGGTTCATTTCAATGCCATGAGAAAGCTGGCTTCGGAGCATTCTTCTGAAGTAGTGGGGAAGGAGATCCGTAAGCTCTATAGCTGGAGCGATGAGGATAAGCTGATCAATAACTGATCGAGGAAGGGAACCGATTATGATAAAAGATACCGTGGTGGATGGGGCCGTTAACGCGCCCCATCGATCTCTTTACCATGCGTTGGGACTGACGGCGGAGGAAACGAGACGGCCGTTGATCGGCATTGTGAGTTCTTTCAACGAAATCGTGCCCGGCCATATGAATCTGGATAAAATAACCGAGGCGGTCAAACTGGGTGTGGCCATGGCGGGGGGGACCCCGATCGTTTTTCCGGCCATTGCCGTTTGTGACGGGATCGCCATGGGGCATCAGGGCATGAAATATTCGCTGGTGACGAGGGATCTGATTGCGGATTCCACCGAGGCGATGGTACTGGCACACGGCTTTGACGGCTTGGTCATGATTCCAAACTGCGATAAGAATGTGCCGGGACTCCTGATGGCCGCGGCGCGTCTGAATATTCCAACCCTCTTTATCAGCGGCGGGCCGATGCTGGCCGGTCGTGTGTCGGGCAAAAAAACCAGTTTATCCAGTATGTTTGAAGCGGTAGGCTCTTATGTTGCGGGCAAAATCGGGGAAGAGCAATTGGAAGAATTTGAATGTAAGGCCTGCCCGACTTGCGGTTCCTGCTCAGGAATGTTTACCGCGAACTCCATGAATTGCCTCACCGAAGTGCTGGGGATGGGCCTGCGCGGAAACGGTACCGTGCCGGCAGTGTATTCCAAACGGCTGGAAATGGCCAAATATGCCGGGATGCAGGTGATGGAACTGGTAAAGAAAAAGATCTGTCCGCTGGATATTATGACAGAGAAGGCGTTTCATAATGCCCTGACTGCCGACATGGCGTTGGGCTGCTCCACCAACAGCATGCTGCATCTGCCGGCAATCGCCAACGAATGCGGGATTGCCTGGAATCTGGATATGGCCAACGAAATCAGCGCTAAAACGCCGAATCTTTGCCATCTGGCTCCGGCCGGGGATGTCTATATGGAGGACTTGGATGAAGCGGGCGGCGTTTACGCCGTCTTGAAGGAACTGACAAAAAGGGACCTTCTTTACACCGACTGCCTGACCTGCACCGGCAAGACATGGGGGGAAAACCTCGAAACAGTGCGGAATATGGATGAGACGATCATTCGTCCCATTGACCACCCCTTCAGTGAAACCGGCGGAATTGCGGTGCTTAAAGGAAATCTGGCGCCGGACGGCTGTGTGGTCAAGCGCAGCGCCGTTGCCCCGGAAATGCAGGTTCACGAAGGACCGGCCCGGGTATTCAACAGCGAGGAAGAATGCATCAAGGTGATCTATGCCGGCGGCATTTGCTCCGGCGATGTTATCGTGATCCGTTATGAAGGACCTTCCGGCGGACCCGGTATGCGGGAAATGCTGTCGCCCACTTCGGCGATTGCCGGGATGGGACTGGACAAAGAAGTGGCGTTGATTACAGATGGGCGGTTTTCCGGCGCTACCCGCGGCGCGTCCATCGGGCATGTCTCTCCGGAGGCTGCAAGGGGTGGCGTAATCGCCTATGTGAAAGAGGGCGACTGGATTGCCATTGATATTCCGGCGCACACCATCACGCTGAAGGTGTCGGATGAAGAGCTGGAAAAGCGGAAAAAAGAAATGCCCCTTTTACAAAAAGAGGGGATCATCAACTATCTGAAACGCTATGCGTCCATGGTTTCTTCTGCGGATCAGGGCGCAATCATCAACAGGAAATAACGAGGAGAGCAACACAATGGCAATGACAATGACGCAAAAGATTCTGGCGGCGCATGCCGGTTTGCCTGAGGTCAAGGCCGGTCAGCTGATTCTGGCGCAGTTAGATCGGGTGCTGGGCAACGATATTACCTCGCCGGTGGCCATTCGGGAATTTGAGCGGATGGGCTTTTTTGCAGTTTTTGACCGGGATAAGGTGACCATGGTAATGGATCATTTCGCTCCAAACAAAGATATTAAGGCCGCGGTTCAATGCAAGATGTGCCGGGACTTCTGTATGGATAAGGAAGTAACCCATTTTTACGATGTGGGCCGCATGGGCATTGAGCACGCGCTGCTTCCGGAAAAAGGGCTGGTGGTGCCGGGGGATCTGGTCATTGGCGCTGATTCTCACACGTGTACCTATGGGGCACTGGGGGCCTTTTCCACCGGCGTCGGATCTACGGATATGGCGGCGGGAATGGCAATCGGGAAGGTTTGGCTGAAGGTGCCGGGTGCAATTCGGTTTGTGTTGAAAGGGCAGCTAAGCCCCTATGTATCCGGTAAGGATGTGATTTTACATATTATCGGAATGATCGGGGTCGACGGCGCGCTATACCGCTCGATGGAATTCTGCGGAGAAGGAATTAAAAGTCTTTCGGTTTACGACCGGCTGACAATGGCCAATATGGCGATAGAGGCGGGGGCGAAAAACGGGATTTTTGAGGTGGATGACGCAACACTTGCCTATGTTCAGGCCCATGCCGACCGGGCCCCGGTGGTTTATCAGGCGGATCCGGGGGCTGAGTATGAAAAAGAATATGTGATTGATCTTTCTTCCATCCGCTCAACGGTCGCGTTCCCGCATCTGCCGGAAAATACCCGCACCATCGATCAGGTGGGGGATGTGCGGATTGATCAGGTGGTGATCGGCTCCTGCACCAACGGCTTTTACCGGGATCTGGAAGAAGCCGCGGCGGTGCTGAAGGGGAAGACCATTGCGCCCCATGTGCGTGCGATTATCATTCCGGCCACGCAGGATATTTATTTGAAGGCCATGGAGAACGGGTTGCTGAAGATCTTTATTGAAGCCGGCTGTGTGGTGTCTACACCGACCTGTGGGCCGTGTCTTGGCGGCCATATGGGTATTCTGGCAAAGGGCGAACGTGCGGTAGCCACCACCAACCGGAACTTTGTGGGCCGGATGGGTGACCCGGAATCCGAGGTCTATCTGGCCAGCCCGGCTGTGGCGGCGGCCAGCGCGGTTGCCGGCCGGATTGCCGGTGTTGAGGAGGTGCTCTGAAAAGATGAAATTCAGCGGAAAAACGATTCAATATGGTAATAATGTGGATACCGACGTCATTATTCCGGCGCGGTATTTAAACACGATTGACAAGAAAGAGCTGGCTTCTCATTGCATGGAGGATCTGGACAAAAGCTTTCAAGAGCGGGTTCAGCCCGGCGACATTATGGTTGCCGGCTGGAATTTCGGCTGCGGATCTTCCAGGGAACACGCGCCGATTGCCATTAAAGAAAGTGGAATTTCTCTGGTTATCGCCAAAAGCTTTGCAAGAATTTTTTACCGCAACGCCATCAATATCGGGCTTGCCATTGTGGAATGCCCGGAGGCGGCGGAAGCAATTCGGGACGGAGACCAGCTGGAAGCAGATCTGGATCGGGGGATCATCCTCGATCAAACCACCGGCGCCACGTTTCAAGCGGAGCCTTTTCCTCCGTTTATTCAATCGATTATCGCAAATGGTGGGCTGGTGGAATCCATTCGTCGCGGCGTGGTCCGTTAAAGAAGGGGAGTACCTGGAATGAGTTATAAAATTGCGTTATTAAAGGGAGACGGCATCGGCCCCGAAATTGTAGAGAGTGCGGTAGCGGTTTTGGAAAAAATCGCGCATCAATTTGGTTGCCGGTTTGAGTTTACTTCTTATCTGATCGGTGGATGCGCCATTGACGAAACCGGAGCACCGCTGCCGGAAGAAACCGTTACGGGGTGTTTGGAAAGCGACAGTGTTCTGCTGGGTGCGGTGGGCGGACCCAAATGGGACACCCTTCCCGGGCACCTGCGGCCTGAAAAGGCACTGCTGGGCATTCGTGCCGCGTTGGGGCTTTTTACCAATCTGCGTCCGGCACGGCTGTATGAAGCGTTGAAGGGCGAGAGCCCACTGCGGCAGGATCTGGTGGAAAAGGGCTTTGATCTTTTGATTGTGCGGGAGCTGACCGGCGGGATTTATTTTGGTGACCGGGGGTATCGGCAGGGAAAACACGGAAAAGAAGCGTTTGATACGGAGTGTTACAGCCCGATGGAAATTGAGCGGATCGCCCGTGTCGCTTTTGAAACCGCCCGCAAGCGGAATAAAAAGGTCACCAGCATTGATAAAGCCAATGTGCTGGAAACTTCCCGACTGTGGCGCAAGGTGGTGCATGAAGTGGCGGCAGAATATCCGGATATTGCATGTGCGGATATGCTGGTGGACAATGCCGCGATGCAGCTGGTGAAAAATCCGGCGCAGTTCGATGTGGTGGTCACTTCCAATATGTTTGGCGACATTTTATCAGACGAGGCTTCGCAGATTACCGGTTCCATCGGAATGCTGCCCTCTGCCTCGCTGGGCAGCGGAAGCCGCGGGCTTTTTGAGCCGATTCATGGTTCGGCGCCGGATATTGCCGGGCAGAATCTGGCCAACCCGATCGCCACCATTTTATCGGCGGCAATGATGCTGCGCTATTCCTTTGGGATGGAGACGGAGGCGCAGTCGATTGAACAGGCAGTGGAGCAGGTGTTGAGCGCCGGGTGGCGCACCGCGGATCTTGCCAAGAATGGGGAGCGGGCGCTCTCTACCACCGAAATGACCGGAAAAATTCTGGCCGCACTCTAAGAAAGTGGGGAATCATATGTCTTGGGATTGGAAACGCGTTGCTGCCGCCCTTTCTTCTGTGGTGGTGTTCCGCAATGTGGTAAAGGCACCGCCACTGAAAGCGCTTTGCCGCTTTTTGGAGTTGGAAGGCGGCACGGTCGCGGTACGCACGGAAAAATACAGCGCATTTGTTGCGGCGCTCTTTGCGGAAGCCTATCGGCTGAACGATTATCTCCGGGACGCGTTGCTGGAGGATGAGAATGATTATGTTCTGATGCGGGCGCATGGGGAAGCTGTTCCCGGGGTGTTGCAGCGATGCGTGGATCAGGAGCTGGACATTTTCACAGAATTGACCCGTCTGATTCCGGCGGAGCTTGCCGCACTCACCGGGAAGGAAGGATATCTTCCGCTGTTTGAAAATGAAAGCACAGATCTTGCGTTGGTTTATGAGCAGCGGATGGCGCGGGTGCGACAATTTGGATATGGGATTTATGTGCGCAATCGGATGTTTCAGCTGTCGGATGGAAAAATTACGCCGGTTAAAAGCGCGGATCCGGTGACGCTTGATGATCTGATTGGTTATGAGGATGAGCGTCGTCAGGTGGTCGACAATACCCGGGCACTTTTGGCCGGCAAGCCGGCTGCCAACATTTTGCTTTGCGGGGATGCCGGTACAGGTAAATCCTCAACGGTTAAGGCGGTTACCAATCTTCTGGCACCGGATGGATTGCGGTTGATTGAGCTGCGCAAGGAGCAAATTCTGTCGTTGCCGATGGTGATGGAGGAACTCAGCCGCAATCCCTTAAAGTTCATCTTGTTTATTGATGATCTGTCTTTTCATAATCAGGAGGAAGGGTTTGGAACGCTGAAGGCAATTCTGGAAGGATCGGTGTCTGTGCGGAACGATAACACGGTGATTTATGCAACCAGCAACCGCCGCCATCTGATTCGTGAGAATTTTTCGGCACGGGATGGGGACGATGTGCACCGAAACGATACCTTACAGGAACTGGGTTCATTGTCGGAGCGTTTTGGTCTGACAGTGCTGTTCTCGAAACCGGATAAGGCACTTTATCTGAAAATCGTGAACCGGTTGGCGGAAGTCAAAAATATTCACCTGGAGCGAGCTGAACTGGAGCGGCAGGCGGAAGCCTTTGCTTTGCGTAAGGGCGGGCGGTCTGCCCGGGCGGCAGAGCAGTTTACCGACCGTTTGGTCGCGCTGGGAACAGGAAAAGAGGCAAAAGAATGCTGACACTTGATAAAATCTATCACGCAGGCTATGTGCTGCGGGATATTATCCGTAAAACAGATGTGATTGCGGCACCGCATATCAATCCAGAAGCGGAAGTATTTCTGAAAACGGAAAATCTTCAAATTACCGGTTCCTTTAAAGTGCGGGGCGCTTATTATAAGATGTCTCAGCTCAGCGAGGAGGAAAAGGCCCGTGGTGTAATTGCGTGCTCTGCCGGCAACCATGCGCAGGGCGTGGCGCTTTCTGCCCAGAAGAACGGGATCAAAGCGGTGATTTGTCTGCCGGACGGAGCACCGATCTCCAAGGTGGAAGCTACACGCAGTTATGGAGCCGATGTGGTTTTGGTGAAGGGCGTTTATGATGATGCCTATGCCAAAGCACTGCAGCTGCGGGATGAAAACGGCTATACCTTTATTCATCCATTTGATGATGAATATGTGATTGCCGGGCAGGGAACCATCGGGCTGGAGCTGTGCGATCAGGTCAAGGATTTGGATACGGTGGTCGTCCCGATTGGCGGCGGCGGTCTGATCTCCGGCGTTGCTTTCGCACTGAAACATTTGAATCCGGAAATTAAAGTGTATGGAGTTCAGGCCTGCGGGGCGCCCTGTATGTTTAATGCGGTCAGAAACGGGCGGATTGAGGAGCTGGACGGCGTTTGTACCATTGCCGACGGGATCGCGGTCAAAAAGCCGGGAACGTTGACCTATGAGCTTTGCAACCAGTATGTGGATGGAATTGTGACGGTAACTGATGATGAGATTTCTGCCGCCATTCTGGCGCTCATGGAACAGCAGAAATTGGTCACAGAGGGCGCCGGTGCCAGCGCGGTGGCGGCGGTTCTGTTCAACAAAATCCCAGTCAAAGGCAAGCGGGTCGCTTGCCTGCTGTCGGGTGGGAACATTGACGTAACGATTCTTTCCCGGGTGATTGAGAGAGGCTTGATGATGTCCGGACGCACCTGTAAGCTGGATATCGAATTGATGGATAAGCCGGGTCAGCTGAAGGACGTTTCCAGAATCATTGCGGATCTGGGCGGCAATGTGATCAGTGTGCATTATGAGCATGCCAACGAGGGGTCTGATATCAACGGTTGTTATCTGCATATCGTGGTGGAGACCCGAAACTTTATCCATATTGCCGAAACAAGAAAAGCACTTTCAGCATTTG
>CAYRYQ010000059.1:0-11395 GCA_964428505.1 uncultured Eubacteriales bacterium | reverse complement strand
ACAGCTCCTTAAAATTTTGGAAATAGTTCCTTATAATATTATATTAAGAACGTGTAATTTGAGTTCTTATTTTAACAGTGAATGGAATAGCAGCGCATTACAGCACATGAAAAATCGATAGGAAATAGGGGAGTGATCCCCATAAAGGCCCTGATAAAACAAAAGAAATCGATCTTCACGCATCGGTTTCTTTTAGCGAAAATTTCACCTAAGGGCTATAAAAAATATTTTCAGCGATTGAACCGGGAGCATCCTTTTACTTTGTTTGATTCCGAACCTTTTTCACGGCTTTGTCCACTTCCTGATCAATCGATTCCTGATAGAGGTCTGCGTAAGTTTTTGAATCCTTGATTAGATCGTCGCAAAAAGCCGCAACGTCACCACCGGTCACTTCCAGAACCCTTTGCCCCAAGGCCGCACCCGCTTCAAAAAGATCGATGATCTCTGAGAGGATCTCCATCCCCTCATTTGGCTCAACGGGGCCGACTTTGAAAAGATATTTTTGAATCTCTTTATAAACAAGCTGATAATCTTGCGGCAGCGCTTTGACGCGCGCGATGTGCGCCCGCCATTCTTTTTTGCCTTTGATGATATCTTGAATTCTCACGTCGTCCTCCTATTTATTTAATTTTTTAGTGATATGATCGTTGAGCTGCGCGCGCCACTTGTCGCGAAATGACGGCGCCCCTTCTTCATCGGCCAGCGCGGAACAAAAGCCTTTGATGTCAGTCTCCAAAACGGTCTGGATACGCTGACCGTTTGCTGCCGCTTCTTCAAGCAGGCCAAGTGCCCCGTCAAGAATAGGCATGAGGTTGCGCCCCGTGAAATCTGAGCGCGGCCAAAGATTCGCCATGATATTTTCCCATGCCGCCTGATAATCAGCAGGCAGTTTTTTGGCGCACAGTTCAAACGCCTTTAATTCTTTTGTCATGTCACTGCCCGTCATTTTTTCCAAAAAATTCATAATATGCTCTCCTTTAACTCGTTCATTCTTGATGATACAAATCCCCATTTTTCCCAGAACTTCCGCAGTTCCGCACGCCCTAAGCCGTTAAGCGCGTAAAACTTACGCGGCGGCCCCATATCGGACTGTTTTTTTCTATGTCCACGAGTTTATTCTTTTCAAGCCGCACCAAGATGGTGTAGACCGTTCCGTCCACAACATCGGTGAACCCGAGAGCCTGCAATCGCCGCGTGATTTCGTAGCCGTAGGTTTCTTTGCGGCTGATCAGTTCAAGCACGCAGCCCTCAAGCACGCCTTTTAGCATTTCCGTTATGTTTTCCAGAAGAATCACTCCTCGCTATTCTGTATGACTTATATTATGCAATACTTACTACTAATATATAGTATCACGCAATAGGTGGATTGTCAATACCGGTTGTTCGGATAACGAAATTCATAAAGCGACACCGCATAGCTTCTTAAAAAACGTAAATTACGTTTTTGTAATTAAAAATCCGACACATCACACGGGATGCATCGGATCAAAGTTAAAATATTTGCCTGGGCCATATTGTTCAAGACTGACGGATAGAAAAAAGCGATTTGTATGATTGCATCTCTTCAACTGTAATTAGAAGGATTTTTCTGGAAGAACTGAAAAAAAGATGCATATTCCAAATTTTCTTCTGTGTTTGGCTCAAGAAACAATTTCAAAAATCATCCCTTGATGGGGGTTGGCCACTAACGTGGAGCCGTAAACACCCAAATAAAGCTTTGTTTGGTTCAAGTTCGCTCCTAAAGTGACAAAATAGGCTGGTTGTGATCCAAAATCATAATCAATTTCAATCACGCTATAATCTTGCAGTTTACAGCAAGATCCCATTTTGGTATAAGCCAAAACCCCTCTGGCAGGATGCCCGGCTTCATTCCGCACCAGGTCGCAAAACAAAACGTTGCCCATTAAATCGGGAAGTTCATTCCCCATATACGGTTGCACACCTGTCAGTGCGGTGCCCTGGAACAGCTCCGGCCGGGGGTCTTTATGATAGTAACAAGTTAAAGGCGGAATGCGCAGTACGGATGTTTTGACCGCTTCATCATAATAAGCGATCACTTTCTCTTCTGAGGCAGCATCTGCAGTGCAGCCCCGGATCATTGAAGTTGGAAGAGACCCTTCCCAACCTCTCCAGCCAAAGTTAATAAAACCCTCGTGATTCAAACCGGATTTTATGACGGAAGCTCTGACAATTTCAGCAACCGGTAACGGCTTGTAATAACCGAATGAAAAGATTGATTCCACCAGATCCTGTCCGACATTTCCTATGTACTTGATATATTGATTATTGAACCTTTGATAGGAGATGCCAGAACTATTGCGAATGCCCTTTGCTGTGACCGTTAGCATTGCCTGAATTGCTGCAGGCAGCTCATCAAAACGTGTAACAACAGACTGATTATTGATCCATGCGTTATTTTCCACGTCAATTTCAATGATTTTACCGGCGATCTCCATATCATCCTGGCTTAGATTAAATGGATCATAGCCGGCTCCGCCGTCGCCCGTTGTCAATACAAGGTTTCCTGTATCGGGCGAAAAATTCAGGCTGTTGACGCCGTTGTGATTTAAAAATGGTCTTCGCATGCTCAGTAATGTCCGCCGCTTCTGTGGCTGACCATTGAAGCCTAAAAGCCATTCCTCAACGGTATCAACATGATCATACTGCGTTTCTCTGCTCGTCCATTTTAAGTTTAAGGTATGAAGATCACAAGGATCGGGATGAAAAGATCCGGGCAATGCGCCGGGGCCTTGGGATCCGGCAAGCGAATAATGTATATAGAACAGACCATTAAAATTAAACTGCGGATGAAACGCAAGTCCAATTAATCCCCGTTCATCATATCCTCCGGAACCGCCCAGTTTTAATACTTGAGGTCGGATATCTAAAAAAGTTTCTAAAACGCCGTTTTTGGTGTAATAGATTTCTCCAACCTGAGTTGCGATAAATAATTTTTCCGCAGCTTCACCCTTAAGGATTGCCGTTTTCAACACGGTGGGCAAATTTATCTTATTCACAATTGGCCGTAATCTGACTTTAGTCAAAGATTCACCTTCTTTTTTTATATAAGAATATGACTTGAACGCTTCTAATAGTCCTAAATGCAAGGAACACTTTTCATTTTGCCGGTATAATAATAAATGAGGTGATTTGCATGTCAAATGAAATGCATACGCATCGTTTTATGGGGATAACAACTCTGGACAACGGCCATACGCATCAATATTCCGGTGTTACCAGCTCAGCGCCAAATGTTCCCGGGCATGTGCATTTTATGATGGGAGCGACAACCGTTAACGATGGGCATCTTCACAATTTTAATCTAGAAACGGGCCAAAGCATGCAGGCGATGAAAGGGCACACTCATTTTTATCAAGCGCCAACATCGCTTGCAGACGGGCATGTTCATCATATGAGCGGATCGACAAGTGTTTTTTAATCCCAGAATGAAATAAAGGCCAGAGAACAGAAAGCTTCTCTGGCCTTTTTATTTCGTAAAACCGATTTATAATTTGTGCTGCTGCTCAAGTAACCTCTTGCTTGTTTTCAGTGGTCCTCGCCTGATTCTTATCGCTATTTTGTTTCTGAGATGGTTCTTTTTGCTCCTCTGCGTTCTTTGCTTCCGTTTCCTTTGATTCTTCGGTCTTCTTTGCTTCTTGCGGTTGCCCTTCGGCTGTCTTGCCTTCATTGTTGTTTGTTTCAGTGCCGGCTTTTGGTTGTTTAGCCTCTGCAGAAGCCTGCTCTTTTCGTGCTTCAGCTGCGTCTTTTATGAGAGATACAGCCTGCTTCTCGGCCTCTTTTACAAGAGACGCCGCTTGCTGCTTAAGCTCTTTGGCCTGCGCTTTTGCGGCCGCTTTTTCTGCTTCTGTCATCCCGTCTGTGTTCTGAAGTAAGGCCTCTGCTTGCTTTCTTAATTCTTCTGCTTTTGCCTTGGCGTCGGTTTTGGTGCTTTGTGCCTGGTCCTTTATATCTTTTAAAGCAGCTTTTGCATCCGCTTTTGCCGCTTGCTTTTCGGCGACATTCTTTAAGTTCTCTATCGCTTCTTTTTGACTATCATTCAATTGGGAATCTGTTTTTGCCGCTTCAAGATTATTGATGAGTTCATGCGCTTTCGACATGATTTCAGATACCTTGGCATCTTTAAACTGGTCAACCGTGATGGTGGGGTCTAATGCCTGTAATGATTTGATCAGTTTGTATTTACCCGGAGAAATCCCAAGCCCCTTTGCTTCAGTCCTCAAGGAAAGATCAGAGCAATCTTTATAAACAATTGCGGGTACTTCCTTTTTGCTGATTGCATTGTTAACCGCTTCCTCGCTTAAATCCTGCAGGTTTACGGCTTTATCGTCATTGTTTGCTTCTGATGTAACGGCGATAACCGTTGTGCCATCCTCTTTAATGAAATCTTGATCCGCAGCCGCATTCACCAGCTGATCCAGGGCTTCTGATACATTATTATTGATTATATCTTGTCCTTCAAGAATCGCTTGACCATCTTCATTAAAGCTTTCGGCGGAGACCACCTTATTAAAGGCATTAATGCCGAGCTCAACACTGGGGTTGATATCAAGACTGATATACGCCACAGGCGTTTTGAGATATGTATACCCTCCGGCGATCGAACCGACTAAAAAAACTGCCGCTAAAGATGCAATGAATACTTTTTTCATGTGTATGCCACCTCGTTTTCTATAATATAGGATTTTTTCATCAGACGGACTTTCAAGCTTAGAATGTAAATAATACGCGGTTTTTTCAATAAGTGCCTCTTCTGCCTTAATCTTATCAAGTGCAGAATTAAAATTGGTATTCATCATCGGATCCTCCAAGCTTATGTTTTAGCAATTTTTTAGCCCTATGCAGATTGGAATAAACCGTATTTTCTTTCTGGTTTAATAATTGAGCGATCTCCACGGCAGTGTACTCCTCGTAATAGAAAAGATAAATCACATCCTTAAATTTTTGCGGTAAAGATAAAACAGCATGCAATACTGCGCTCTCTGCCTCATCAAAATAGGGTAGTTCCTTATCCTCTATGGAGTCGACATTTTTTCTCCAAAAATTTTTGCATAAATCTTTGCACTTGTTTATGGTGATCCTGCAGATCCAAGCTTTTTCATGTTCCTCATTTTCGAATGTGCAGTTAGCCTGCAAAAGCTTTAGAAAAACTTCTTGGAATACATCCTCCACATCCTCACGATTATGCAGATACATAAAACAAATTCTGCGAACGGTATTCGCGTATTTCCGGAGAGCTTCTGTAACGACATCGTTGGTACCGCACGATGCTTTTTCCATTGTTTTCTCTCCCTTCAACTATAATACGTTTGAAAACTTCAAATCCTTGCAAAAAATAAAAATTTTGTATGCGGTCGTTCATTCGCCATCATTATAACATGGCTTTCTAAAACATTACAAGAATAAAACGGAACGGAACCCGGGAAAACAGAAAAAACCGCTTATTGCAGAATCAAAACTACAATAGGAGGAAAAGATAATCACTGTATTGTATCCGGGCGTTGAAACAGAGTAGAAGTGCTTTGAATAATGCCTTTTTTTCATGAAAACGCGGTGCCCGAAAAATTATTCCCGGCATTTTGCATCCTTAAGGTAGGGTGGGGCGGCGCGGCCAAAAAGAAAATCGCCCACAGCCGAAACCCCAAAAGGGTTCGGTTGTGGGCGAAATTGGTGGGCCATCAGGGACTCGAACCCCGGACCAACCGGTTATGAGCCGGTAGCTCTAACCAACTGAGCTAATGGCCCTTTTCAGGACGGCTATTATTCTAACATATTCATTTTTAATTGTCAATATAAGCGGGGTGTGTTAAAATGAATTTTACTGGCAGAAAGAAGAGAGGTAAATAATGAACGTTCAAATGATAAAAATAGTATCATTGGTTTATGTAATCTGGAATCTATGTACTTTTTTGCTGATTGGAATGGATAAGGTTAAAGCACGAAAGGGAAGATGGAGAATCCAGGAAAAGCTGCTGCTGGGCAGCGCCTTTTTCGGCGGTGCGCTGGGCGGAACACTTGGGATGTACGTTTTTCACCATAAAACCCGGCATTGGTATTTTCGTTATGGCTTTCCTTTCCTTCTTTTTTTGCAAGTTTTTTTCGGTACGCTGTTATGGCGGCAGATGATGTAGAATAACAATTGATGTGCAAAAAGAACTAAAAAAGATGACATGCGGGTATACAGCGGCCAACGGGTGGGACATAAGCAGATTTACGGGATCGGCTCATTAGACAAAGGATTTTTTAACTGCGTTTGAGCAGACGGGGGTGTTTTCCTGGAGACGGGAATACATTGACGATGTTGCAACCGTGGACATTCTCCAGTGGCGTGTGGAGATTGTATGTGCGGGGAAGAGATAGTTTATGAAGAGCGGGTCTTTGATGGGCACAAGCTTTCAATTGAGCGTTTGATCTTTTGCGCGATGAAGTTAATGAGACTTTTCAGCAGAGCTGGCACAACGAGATCCCGAAGCAACCATTTCAGAAGGTTCCGTTTTATAAGCGAACAGGGACATTCTACGATGGAACTGTGATTATCATGAAGGAAGATACGGGCCTTGGTACAAGCTTCCTTCGCAATGGATCGACGCTTTAAAAACCATTCAGCGGTATCTTCCGGAAGAGAATGATCTGGCGTTGTACGCGCTTGGTTTTCATTTCCATAATAAGGAAAAGGGCGGAAATATTTACTACTACGTGGAAAGCTTTGATATAGATGGGTCTTATTATTTATCGAATGAAAAAACGCTCAAAATAGGCGGTGCGGTTTTGGTGCCATTCGGACGTGATGATGAATGGTATGATGGAACCATTGTTGGCATTGATTTTTTGCTGCCGGAAAAACAAAATTTATAGAAAATAAACGGGAATAAAAACCCACAACAGATAGGATATTGACAATATGTGATTCATTTGCTATAATAAATCTAAATAACTATGGATTGGAGGCTTTTCTATATGGATACCGGCGACGGGGACAGTAGCGGCGATGATACGCAGCCCGATTGGATGTCCCGCTTTTTAGGCTTCGGATTATGGGGCCTGCTTTTTCAGAAAATGCGGCGTTAGTGGTGGAGTTCCACTTAGTGGTGAAATCCCACATGGAAAGAACGCATAAGTAAAACATTTTTTGGAGGAGTAAATAACTTGGGTAATCGAATATTCGGGCAAATACTATTGCAGCTCGTTCTGATCGCGTTAAATGCGATCTTCGCCTGTGCTGAAATCGCGGTTATTTCGATGAATGAAAATAAACTGGCGAGATTAGCGGATGAAGGCAACAGGAAAGCGGTGCGCCTGGAAAAACTAACAAAGCAGCCCGCACATTTTTTAGCAACCATTCAAGTGGCCATCACATTATCGGGATTTCTGGGCAGCGCCTTTGCGGCGGATAACTTTTCAGATCCCATTGTGGATGGCTTGATAAAGATTGGTGTTCCTCTATCGCCATCGGCGTTGAATACCATTGCGGTCATCGTGATTACGGTAATCCTTTCTTTTATTACGCTGGTATTCGGAGAGCTGGTGCCGAAACGGCTGGCTATGCGCAAAACCGAACAGTTGGCGCTGGGGCTTTCCGGAACCGTGAATTTCATTTCAAAGATCTTTGCCCCGCTGGTCTGGCTTCTGACCTGCTCAACCAATGGCATTTTGCGTATGGCCGGGATCGATCCGAATGCGGATGACAATGAGGTGAGCGAGGAAGACATCCGGATGATGGCCGATGCCGGCACAGAAAAAGGGGTCATCGACGAGGATGAAAACAACATCATTCAAAATGTTTTTGAATTTGATGATCTGTCGGTGGGGGAAATTATGACCCACCGCACGGAAGTGATCATGCTGTGGAATGAAGATGCCATTGAGGAGTGGCGCAAGACCATTTATGGCAGTGCGCACACCTATTATCCGGTCTGTGAAGAAAGCGCGGATCAGATCATCGGGATATTGGATGCCCGGGAATTCTTTCGGCTTCCGGAGCAAACCAAGGAAAACGCGCTCGGCAAAGCAATGCGGAAACCGGTGTTTGTATCCACGCATACCAAGGCAGACGATTTGTTCCGTGAAATGAAAATCAGAAAAAATTATTTTGCGGTGGTCATTGATGAATTTGGCGGCACAGACGGAATTATTACGATCAATGATTTAATTGAGCAGCTGATTGGAGAGCTGGAAGTCACCCCTTCCGATATTGTGCAGCTGGATGAAAATGCATATAAAATCGATTGCAGCGTGGAGCTGAATAAAGTGGAGCGTCTGCTGAAAGAAGATTTCGATAGTGATTCTGCCACATTAAGCGGCTGGATTGTGGAGCAGCTCGGCACCATCCCGAAAAATGGGGACCGCTTCACCTATGATAAATATGAATTTACCATCACGGCATCAGATGAGAAGAAGGTTTTGGAAGTAATTGTTAAAATTCAGCCTGCCATGGACAGCGATGAATAAAAAACGCCGCCGACACAGAAAATAATGTGCCGGCGGTTTTATATTGTAATTATCTGAGGGCTTGGCGGAGCAGGGGGATCCCCTCCAAAATCAATGCGAGGAACAGGAAAGCACCCGACGCAGATAAAGAAAAATGCAGGAGGCTCTTACTCTTTAACGATGGTTCTGCATTCCAAATAGAACCGCTTATCCTGCGCACGGCCCATAGAGAATGTTTTGCGGGGCAGCGCGCCATCCTGCATGACGGTGGGGAAAAGATCCTCTTTGGTCATCTCCGGCAAAATAAAGCCGATGGCATTTTTCTGTGTGGACAGTTTGTCCACCACATCGGTGCCATGGATATAATCAATTTCGCCGCCTTCCGCTTTCAAAAACTGATCCAGCGCGTTTTGAAGCGTTCCCACAGCAAGCTTTGCCGTCTCCTTGCAAAAGCTATAGAATGTATGCCGGCCGTTCTCGACCAGTTCCACCGCTTGCGGATGCGCCTTTCCCGACTCCATGCCGCTTTGCGCTAAAAAGGACTTCAGTTTTTCCGGCTGCACATTGAAAAGGATCCGGTGAATCGGCTCAAATTCCAGCGCGGGGCTGTGCACATTGACCAATTCCACCAAGCAGAAGCGCGCGGGATGTTTGCGTGCCTCTTCCTCTCCGATCTGCTCTTTTAATTGTTCGTAACAGGCCTTGGCGGTAGCCAGGGAATGATTGCCGTCTCCCACTGCGTAAAGCAGGGGGGATTCCGCTTCATCAGCCAGTGCTGCTAATTTTTCCAGAACGGGAGCGGTCTGTTCGCCTTTGATGCAATAGCCAGACAAATGTCCGCCGCCTTCCATTAAGGAAAAATCATAAATTTTCTGAAATTCATGATGGATGGGCTCCAAGGCTTCAATCACCGTGTGTGCCGGATCATCGATCAGCACCATAATATGCGGCATTTCCAGCACCGCTTCTTTCCGGATCTGAATCCGGGGCGGAAGCCGGTCCAGCACAGTGCCTTCCGTGGCGCGGCAAAGGGAGACAGCGCCCTTGTGATAGTCGTAACACTCCAGATCCAGAGCGCCGACCAGCCCTTGCCGTGTTTTTCCGTTGGAAAGGGTTCGTTTAACATAAATCAGTGCATTATGTAACGTACGGAATACACCGGATCGGAGATATTCCTGCATGGCCGCGTTGATGGAAGAGGGGTCCAATTGATTTAACTCCGCTTCGGGCAGCATCAGCTTCAGGGTGGAGGGCGCGTCGCCCACAAAGGCGCGGACACGCTCCCAATATTCCGGTTGGCTGGTATATTGATCGCAGGCAACCACGCTCCATTTTTTCATATCCATTTGTGTGGGAACTAAAATGTTTGTTGGGTGAAAGCCGATGTTGTTCAGTTTCATAGCAGTTGTTCCTTTACTTTAAAAACGCGTGAAAAGCGCGTATGGTTTCATAGACGTCCGCTTTGGATGAAATTTCAAAGGGTGCATGCATTGATAAAAGTCCGATACCGATATCCACAGTGTCGATATTCCGGTTGGCCATATATTTGGCGACCGTTCCGCCGCCGCCAGCATCCACCGCACCCAGCAGACCGCTTTGCCAGCGGATCTTGTTCTGATCAAACAGCCGGGTAAAGTATCCCATGGTTTCGGCAGAGGCATCTGAAGTGCCGCTTTTTCCCCGGGAACCGGTATACTTGGTGATGCAGGGCCCGTGACTGAGCCTGCAGGAATTCTGCGCTTCGGTGGAGGTGGGGTAGAGGGGATCAAAGGCGGCGCTGACATCGGCAGAGAGGCATTTGGATTGATAGCAGAGCTCCAGCAGATTTTCTTCCGGCGCGATTCGGCTGAATACCAGCTCCATGAACTGGCTCTGCATGCCGCTGACGCCATCCGAACCGATTTCTTCTTTATCGACCAGCGCGACCAGCGCAGTGTGCTTGGGCGCTTCCGTGCGCATCAGCGCCTCGAAAGCTGTGTAGGCACAGATGCGGTCATCCTGGCCGTAGGCTCCGACCAGGCTTTTATCAAAGCCCAGATCGGCCGGCGCGAATTTGGGCACTAAAGTCAGCTCGGCGGAAATGAAATCCTTTTCGGTCATGCCGTATTTTTCATTCAGGATCTTTAAAACCGCGTTCTTCACTTTATCCTGATCGACCGTCATGTCGGGAATAGTGCCGGCAATGACCCGCAGATTTTCTCCTTCAATAACCTTCGCGGCGGTCTTTTCCATTTGCTCCTGAGAAAGGTGCACCAGCAGCTCGGAAATGCAGAACGTGTAGTCGTTCCCGGTCAGATCCACCGCTGAGCCGTCGCTCAGCACAACAATGCCTTCCAAAGAAAGAGGCACTGCGGTCCATTGATATTTTTTGATGCCGCCATAGTAGTGGGTTTTTAAAAGCGTCATTCCGTCGGTTTCATAAAGCGGGCAGGGCTTCAGGTCGATTCGCGGCGAATCGATATGCGCCGCAAGAATGTGCAGCCCTTCCGAAAGAGGTTCGCTTCCCATAATGCCAAGAAAAATGCCCCGGCCGCGGTTTACCATATAAAATTTATCTCCGGGCTTGAGCTTTTCACCTTTTTTCAGAGATTTAAAGCCCATATCATCAGCCCTGCGTTTGAAATAAGCGGTACAGCTGCGTTCGGTCTTGCAGCTGGCCATAAAATCCATATAGCCGGCCGCAGTGGTGAAAATAGCGGGGATTTCTTCGCTGTTTTCATAAATACTTTTGGTTTCAAAAAAAAGATTCATGTTTTTTCTCCTAACATCGCTTGATATTGTTGGTAATACTTCTGTACCTTTTGTATATAGCGGTTGGTTTCTTTATAAGGAGTGGTCGCAATGGAAACACCGTCTTCGGAATAGCGGCTGTCCCGGAGCCATTTAAGGGCGTTGCCCCGGCCGGCATTATAGGCGGTCAGCACCGTTTCGGGATCCTGAAATTCATTGG
>CAYRYQ010000058.1:0-11478 GCA_964428505.1 uncultured Eubacteriales bacterium | reverse complement strand
GGCCGCTATCCAGCAAAATAAAATCCGCGGGGCTTTCTTTCGCACGCCACAGCGCCGCCGGGCTCTGCACCAAAAAGGCCTGCCAAACCGGCTTCCCCGGCAGCAATGCCCGCAGCGCGCGGATATAGGCCGCGTCTTCCGTGCCGTGCAGCTGCACAATTTCAATTCCGGAGCATCTGGCGATTTCAGCGGCCTGCTCCGGCGGTGCGTTAACAAAGACCCCCACCGTTTTGATGGAGGGATCGAGCATCTTCCGCAAAGAAAATGCCTGTTCTGCGGATAAATAGCGCCTGCTTTTTTCATAAAAGATAAAACCCGCGTAATCCGGCTTTGCCCGGTTGGCCCCCGCAAGATCCGCCAGGCGGCAAAGGCCGCAAAGCTTTACGGCCGTCACAGCGCCGCCGCCTTCCGAAAGGAAGCCAGCGCCGCGCCGCGGTCTGAAGCACGCATCAGCGCCTCGCCAATCAACAGGGCGTCCACTCCAGTCTCCGCCAAATGCCGCACGTCCTGCGGCGATTGCACCCCCGATTCCGCCACCGCCAATAGCGCTGCCGGAATCTGATCCCGCAAACGGGCTGTTCGCTCCATATCCACTGAAAAATCCTTTAAATTCCGGTTGTTGATGCCAATCAGCCGCGCACCCGCCTCCTTTGCCAGTAAAAGTTCCTGCTCCGTATGCGTTTCCACCAGCGCGGAGAGGCCCAGCGCCTGACAAATATCCAGATAACGGTGCAGCGTTCTGCGATCCAGCAGCGCCGCAATCAGCAGCACCGCGTCCGCACCCAGCACCTTGGCCTCATAAAGCTGGTATTCGTCCACCGTAAAATCCTTGCGCAGCATTGGCAGCGCGCTCTCCGCCCGGATCGCGCGGAAAATCTCATCCGATCCCAAAAACCAGTGGGGCTCGGTCAGACAAGAGAGGCAATCCGCCCCCGCCTCTTCATAACTTTTCGCAATCGCCCGGTAATCAAACACCGGATCAATCACCCCTTTGGAGGGCGACGCTTTTTTGACTTCGCAAATAAACGACAACCCCGGCCCGGCAATCGCGCGCTCGAAGAGAAACGCCCCCGTCGGCAGCGCATAGGCCCGGCGCTTCAGCGTATCAAGCGGCAGACGCTCCTTGGCGACCGCTACCCGCTCCGCTGCAAATGCCGCGATTTGATCCAGAATCATGGCCGCTCCTCCCGGTTGGATTCCAAAATGAACGCTTCCAGCTTTTCCTTGGCGCGCTTCGCATCGATCAGCGCTCCGGCCAGACGCACGCCTTCTTCAAAGGAGGGCGCCCTTCCGGAAACGTAAAGCCCCGCTCCCGCATTCAGCAGCACCGCGTCTCTTTGAGGGCCGCGCTTTCCTTCCAACACCGCGCGGGTGATCGCTGCGTTCTCAGCGGGGCTGCCACCCGCCAAAGCCCCTTTGGGACAGCTTTCAAACCCAAAGTCTTCTGGCCGGATCTCTGTCGTTTTAAATTGTTCCCCCTCAAATTCGCAGATAACGGTGGGCGCGGAAAGAGAAATTTCATCCATCCCGTCTGTTCCGTATACGACCATGCCGCGCCTGACACCCAGATTGGCAAGCACGCGGGCCAGCGGCTCCACCAGCTCCTTGGCATAAACACCCATCACCTGCTGCGTCGCGCTCGCCGGATTGGTCAGCGGCCCCAGAATATTAAAGACCGTGCGGGTGCCCATCTCCTTGCGCACCGGCCCCACATGCTTCATCGACGCGTGATAGCAGGGGGCAAACAAAAAGCAGATGCCCACCCGGTCCAACAGCCGTCTGCACTGCTCCGGATTCTGATTGATCTGCACCCCCAGCGCTTCCAGGCAATCAGCCGCGCCGCTTTTGGAAGAAGCCGCCCGGTTCCCGTGTTTGGCCACCTTCACGCCCCCGGCCGCAATCACAAGCGAGGCGGTGGTGGAGATATTAAAGGAATTGGAGCCATCTCCGCCGGTGCCAACAATTTCAAATAAATCCGCCGGCCCTGCCACCGGAGTGGCATGGGCGCGCATTCCGGCCGCGCAGGCGGTGATCTCTTCAATGGTTTCACCCTTGGTGCGCAGAGCGGCTAAAAACGCGGCGGTCTGCACCGGAGTGGTGCTGCCGCTCATCATCTCGTTCATAACGGTCATGGCCTCTTCATAGCTTAAATTCTGGCGATCCATTAATTTTGCGGTTACTTCTTTGATCATGATGGTTCACTCCTTTCACAGTGATAAAAAGTTTTCAACGATGGTCATTCCCTTTGGCGTCAGAATAGATTCCGGATGAAACTGCACTCCGTAAATGGGATCGTTTCGGTGCGCCACCGCCATGACCTCCCCGTCTGCCGTTTCGGCACTTACCGCCAAACAGTCCGGCAGCGTTTCCCGCACCGCCGCCAGCGAATGATAGCGTGCGGCGTCGATTTCCTTCGGCAGGCCCCGAAAGAGCGGGCAGTGAAGATCCAGCTTTACCCGTGACTTCTTGCCGTGCATCAGCGTCTTAGCGTGGGCCACGGTGGCCCCAAATGCTTCGCAAATGGCCTGATGGCCCAGGCAAACGCCTAAAAGCGGGATCTGCTTTCCCACCGTGCGCGCCGCCTCCACGCAAATGCCCGCGTCTTTGGGATACCCCGGCCCCGGCGACAAAATCACATGAGACGGCTTTAGCCGCAGCACCGCGTCCACCGTCAGTGCGTCGTTGCGCACCACCCGAATATCGGGATTCACCGCGCCCACAAACTGATAAAGGTTATAAGAAAAGCTATCGTAATTATCAATCAGCAAAATCATTGGAAAAGCCCCCCTTCGGCAGCTTCCAGTGCCCGTACGACTGCCATCGCTTTATTGATGCATTCCTGATACTCCCGTTCCGGCACGCTGTCGGCCACGATCCCGGCGCCGGCCCGCACATATACTTTTCCATTTTTTTTATACGCCACCCGGATCGCAATGCAGCTATCCAGATTACCCGAAAAACCAAAATAGCCGATTGCCCCACCGTAAAGCCCCCGCCGGCAGTTTTCCAATTGGTTGATAAGCTCCATCGCTTTGATCTTCGGCGCGCCCGAGAGGGTGCCTGCCGGCAGAATTGCGCCCAGCGCGTCCAGCGCGTCCAGCTCCGGTCGGATCCTTCCCTGCACCGTGGAACCGATATGCATGACATGGGAAAAGCGCAGAATCCTCATATATTCTTTCACCTGCACGCTGCCGAACCCGCTGATCCGGCCGATATCATTGCGTCCCAGATCCACCAGCATATTGTGCTCCGCCCGTTCCTTCTCATCTGCCAGCAGCTCCTGCTCCAACCGCCGGTCTTCTTCCTCCGTTTGCCCCCGGGGGCGGGTGCCCGCCAGCGGGAAGGTATGCACCATACCGTCCTCCAGCCGCACCAACGTTTCCGGAGAAGCGCCGGCCACCTCCAGATCATCACTGGAAAAATAAAACAAATACGGCGAGGGGTTGGTGGCGCGCAGCACCCGATAGGTATCCAGAAGGCTGCCCTCAAAATCCGCGTCCAGCCGGTTGGAGAGCACCACCTGAAAAATATCGCCGTCCACGATATGCACTTTTGCTTTTTCCACCATGGCGCAATATTCCACCGGCTCAAACAGCCGCCGCAGGGGCGAGGTCAGGTGCCCCGGCTGCTCTTTGCAATCGTCTCCCCGCAGCACCAATTCCCGCATCTCAGCAAGCGTCTGCTCCGCCTGAAAATACGCCTCCTCCAGCCGGTCACAGGGAAGATTCACGATCAGAATCAGCTGATTGCTGAAATGATCAAAAACCACCGCCCGGTCAAAGAGCATCAGATCCACATCCTGAAAGCCTTCGTCATCCTTTGCATCCAAATGAAGGCTGGGTTCTTGATACTGAATATAATCATACCCCACATAACCCACCAGTCCGCCGGTGAAGGGAGGCATACCGGGCAGCCTGAGGCTGCGGTGTGCAGCCAGAATCCGCCGGATCACCACGGACGGATGCCCTTTTTCCTGCTGGATCTTCTCTCCCTCTCTCAAAGTAATCGTGCCCTTGCTGCAAGTCAGCTCCAAGGAAGGCTCATAACCCAAAAAGGTATACCGACCCCATTTCTGACTACTGTCTGCCGATTCCAGCAAAAAGCAATGCCGACTCGCATTTTTCAACCGCCGCAGCACTTGAACCGGTGTACAGTCATCGGCATAAAGCGCCACCCGCACCGGCAGTATTTTGCATTCCGGCGCGGCCCTCAAGCGCTCCCGGGCTTCGTCCAATGAAGGATAGATCATCGAAAATTCCCTTTCTTTCCCGATCAGGGGCAAATAAAAAAGCCCGCCCCTGACATTTTAAAAAAATGTCAAGGACGAGCAAAATACTCGCGGTGCCACCTTGCTTCACGGTAGAATAATCTCCGTGCACTTTAGCGGGATACCATCATATCCCCGGCAACTAACGTATGCCCTCACGTTGCGGAATACTGAGCCTTCCGGCTGTTCCCCACACCCTCAGCGGTCCATTTGACAACTTGTTTTCTGCCCGGTTCTCAGCACCCCGGGCTCTCTGGAAGAGCATAATTGCCGTTATCTCCGCTTCAACGGTTTTCATTTAATTTTTACTATGTTAGCACAGTCAACGAACATTGTCAATCGTTTTTTAGAATTTTTTTTATGGTTTTCAATATAAATGATAAGGGAGGTGTGAAATATGTGTACCGCTATTGCCACGAAAACCGCGAATAACGAACATTTTTTAAGCAGAACCCTTGATTTTTCTTATGATATGCATCCGACCCTCTACCATGTTCCAGCTGGATATCTCTGGACTTCATCAGGACCAAAGGCCACCAAGAATCCCTATTCTTTTCTGGCCATCGGGCGACCGGTCGACGGGGAGCTTTCTTTTTTTGACGGCGTCAACGATCAGGGCTTTGCCGCAGCCGCACTCTATTTTCCCGGCTATACAACCTTTGACGATGAGCGGTATGATAAAGAAAAGAAACAGATTACCCTTTTTGATTTTTTACATTATATGCTGGGATCCTGCAAGTCGGTGATGGATCTATATACACTGGTCAAAAGCATCAACCTTACCGGCCAGATTGATCCGCTCACAAATACCTTGGTTCCTCTTCATTGGATTGCTGCCGACCGTAGCGGAAAATGCGTGACCATCGAACGCGTCTCGGGCGGACTAAGCATTTTCAATAATGAGATCGGCGTTTTGGCCAATAGCCCCGAATTCCCGTGGCAGCTCGCGAATCTGCAAAATTATACGGAAGTGTCTCCGACCCAGACGACCGCTGCCGTCTGGGATTCAATAAAGCTGGTTCCCTTCGGACAGGGAACAGGAACCTCTGGTTTGCCCGGCGGATTTTCTTCGCCCGCGCGCTTTATTAATACCGCCTATCTGAAAACACATCTGCCGGAAGCAAAACAGCATGACGAGGCGGTGATCAACTGTTTTAATACTTTAAAAAACGCGTTTGTTCCCAAAGGGGCCGTCATGTCGGAATGGGGACCTCCCGATTACACCATCTACACTGCGGCCATAGATTTGGAGGCTTGCGCTTATTATTTTAATACCTACCAGAATCCGCAGATCATCCACGTCAAAACGCCTGTCGCGTACCAGCCGGGCGGCAAAGTCACCGTCATCGGATGCCTGGATCGGCCGGTTTACTTCAACAGTATGAACTCTTTTTGAAATAGAGGGGCGGAAGTCTTGCTTTTTTATTTCTTTTGTGTTATGTTATTTATATGATCATTTTTCTGCATAATTAATGAGGAGCTTTTAGCTCAGCGTTTTTTGTAGATATTTTACCAAGATAGCGGCGATGGGGTTCGCCTTAAATGCTTTTGCTGATGACTCCTGCTTTTAAAAAAAGTAGGAGTTTTATTTTTGGGAGGATTTTCAGATGCAAAAAATAATTTATATCGGTATCGGCGGTTGTCTGGGCAGCATCCTGCGCTATCTGGTTACCGTCTACACGCCGAAAATAACCGGAACGGCCTTTCCTTATGGCACATTGCTTGTTAATGTGGCCGGCGGGATCCTGATCGGATTCATCATGAATCTATGTGTGCAGGTTCCGGTCTCCCCGCTTCTTAAAACGATGCTTACCACAGGATTTATCGGTGGTCTCACCACTTTTTCCACCTTCAGCTATGAAACCGTTCTTCTTTTTACTGCGGGCCGATATGGCGCCGCGGGACTGAATGTTCTTTTGAATCTCGGGCTTAGCTTCAGCGGAGTTTTTCTCGGACAGGCCGCCAGCCGCTGCTTTTTTTAACTTTTTGTTCTGACTCACTCTATCAAGAAGTTGTACATATCATAAAGTAAGGGGCAGGCCTACAAGAGCCTCCGATATGAAAGAACCCTATTTCCCGATCGGCCGCATCGCCAGCGTTTGGTGGGACGACCTGCTCTGTACTGTTCACTGTATCACAGCTTTAATTGGAGAAGGATTTTAATGTTGATTCCAAATGTCCCCGGAGGAAAGCCGCCCTTGCAAAACGCAGCAGAGATTCCGGGCCCGCTGCAAACGACCCCAGCCGCCTTCAAGCCCGCAGCAAACCATCCTCCGCAAAAATGCGCCGCTCCTGCAGGCGATCCCCTCTGCCCGGTTTTCCAGCCATATATCAACGCAAATATTGATGCACAATCCGTTGCTTCTTTGGGGAAGATCCGCAACTATTTAGCCGTTGTGGCGGCCGGCATTTCGTTTAACGGTACCGATACCTTTACCGTTTCGTATCCCGGGCTTTATTCTCTCAGTGCGGTCTTAAACATTGCGCCAAAGACTCCGGCCGATTCCATGTTCGCGGTTTCTCTCAACGACAGCACCACTTTGTATTATGCGCCTTCTTCCCACTCCGGGACTGATGGTCAGTTCTCCCTCATTCGGATCGGTTATCTGCCGGCGGACACCACGCTTGCGCTGATCAATCTTTCGGCCCATGCAGTGTCCCTGCAAAACGGAGACTCCGCCGTGACCGACAATAAAGGATCTGCCGGGCATTTCTGTCTCTACCGATTTGCAGACGGAGCCTTTGTATAAATGGCGGTGCATCGCAGGCACCTGCGCCTAAAAAACATTCAAAAAAATCATAACGGGCACCGGCAGCAGATCTTTCCAGCCGGGGATGCCCGTTTTTTCTTTTTCTTTCTTCAACCGGTTCATCCGATGCGCCGCGTATTTCTTTTACTGAATGCCCATTGAAAAAGTAGGACTTGTGTGCTACAATAAAAGCACAATAAAAGCATGCGAGGAAAACCGGCAGATGTTGACACAATTTTCAAGAACAGAACTGATCTTCGGCAAAGAAGCCATGGAGCGTCTTTTTGCCGCAAGGGTCGCGATATTTGGTATCGGAGGGGTTGGTGGCTATACCGTGGAAGCGCTGGCGCGCAGCGGCGTGGGAACTTTAGACCTTATTGATGATGACAAAGTTTGTCTCACCAACTTAAATCGTCAGATTTTCGCCACGCATTCCACCGTCGGCCGCTATAAGGTTGATGTGGCGGAAGAACGCATTCATGATATCTGCCCCGAAATCAAGGTGATAAAGCACCACTGTTTTTTCATGCCGGACACCGCAGATCAGTTTAATTTTGCGGAATACGACTATGTGGTGGATGCCATTGACACGGTGAAGGGAAAGCTGGAGCTGATCCGAAAAGCAAAAGAAGCTGGCACGCCCATCCTCTCCTCCATGGGGGCGGGCAACAAGGTGGATCCCACCGCTTTTCGGGTGGCAGATATTTATCAGACAAAAGTCTGTCCGCTGGCAAAGGTCATGCGCCATGAGCTTAGGCGTATGGGCATTGAAAGTCTGAAGGTGGTCTATTCGGAAGAACTGCCCCGGAAGCCCGTGGAGGATATGGCCATCAGCTGCCGGCAGCACTGCGTCTGCCCGCCGGGAACCGCCCGCAAGTGTACCGTGCGGCGGGAAATTCCGGGCTCCAACGCATTTGTTCCGTCAGTGGCCGGGCTGATCCTGGCAGGAGAGGTCATTCAGGATCTGATTGCCGGGCAGAACAGCAGAGGAATGAGACCGTGAACGTCCCCATTTATCTGGATTATGCAGCCCACACCAAAGCCAGCGCTTCGGTTCTTCAGCGGTTTTTAGAAGCAACGACTCTTGGAAATGCCAGCGCCTCCCATGCAGCAGGCCGGCAGGCAAAGGTCATTCTGGATCAGGCCACCGATGAGATCGCCGCCCTGCTGCATGTGGCGCGGGAGCAGATTCTCTATACCTCCGGTGCCAGTGAATCCAACAATACCGCGATCAAGGGCTGGGCCCGCATAGCGCGCCATACCGGGAAACATATTCTCTCGACCCCGTTGGAACACCCCTCAGTCAGCGGTGCTCTTTCCTTTTTACAGGAGCAGGGCTATGAAGTGGACCTGGTTCCCATGACCCGGCAGGGGGTCGTTGACCTGGCCCAGCTGGAAGACATGATCCGGCCCGATACCGTACTCATTTGTGTCTGCGCGGTAGACAGTGAGCTCGGCATTCCACAGCCTTTGGAGAAAATCAAGCAGCTTTTAAAAAAGCATCCGCATTGTCGGCTGCATGTGGACGCCACCCAAGCCATCGGAAAGATCCCTTTTTCGTTTGAAGGGATCCATACCGCCAGCCTTTCGGCCCATAAATTTTTTGGCATCTGCGGCAGCGGCCTTTTAATCAAAGGGACCGACACCGTGCTGGAACCGCTGATTCACGGCGGAGCAGGCGCACTCTGGCGCAGCGGCACGCCAACCGTTGCGCTGAATGCCGCGCTGGCCGAAGCGCTCTGCGACGCGCTTTGCGGACAAGCGGCGGAATACCAACAGCTTTCGGCATTGAATTCTTTTTTGCGGGCCAACCTGAGCCGGTATCAAAGAATCGTGATCAATTCCCCCGCTTCCGCCATTCCTCATATCCTGAATGTCAGCCTTTTGGGCGTAAAGGGAGCCCTCACGCAGCAAATGCTGAGTGCGCGCGGCATTTATCTATCCGTTAAAAGCGCCTGTGCGTCGCCCAACACCCCTTCCCGGGCCGTGCTGGCCATCAGTGGCGACAAGAAGCGGGCCGGCTCCTCCTTTCGCATTAGTATGAGCCGTGATACCACGCAGGAGGAATTGGAAATTTTTCTGAACCATTTCGATCAATATTATCAGGAGATCTGTCATGTCTAAAACATTTGAGCCCTGTCAAAAGGCGGAACGCAGCATCATTAAAACCTATCGCAAGCAGCTTTGGACGCCCTTTGTTGCTGCGGTAAAACGCTATCACCTTGTTGAAGAAAACGACAAAATTGCCGTCTGCATCTCCGGCGGAAAAGATTCCATGCTGCTGGCCAAACTGATGCAGGAACTCCAGCGGCACAGCGAAGTGCCCTTCACGCTGGTTTATCTGGTGATGGATCCGGGCTATAACGCACTGAACCGCCGGAAAATTGAAAGCAATGCGCAGCTGCTGCATCTGCCCATCACGGTATTTGAAACGGATATTTTTGAGGTGGCAAATAACAGCGACGTATCCCCCTGTTACCTGTGTGCCCGGATGCGCAGAGGGCACCTTTATGCCAAGGCGCGGGAGCTGGGCTGCAACAAGATTGCGCTGGGCCACCATATGAGCGATGTGATTGAAACCACTCTCATTAGCATGATGTACGGCTCCCAGCTACAGGGAATGCTTCCCCGCATTCAAAGCACGAATTTTCCCGGCATGGAGCTGATCCGCCCCCTTTATTGCATTCTGGAAGAAGATATTATCCGGTGGCGCAATTATAATGAGCTTTCCTTTATTCAGTGTGCCTGCCGGTTCACAGAAAACTGTACTGTATGTGACAATGGCGGCGGCGGTTCCAAACGGCAGGAGATCAAACAGCTGATCAAACGCTTAAAACAGGGCAATCCCAATATTGAAAAAAATCTGTTCAACAGCCTTCATCAGGTCAATGTAGATACCTTTGTCGGATACAAACGGAACGGAACCGAACACTCCTTTCTCGAAAAGTTTGAAAAAGAGATCCCGCATCAGGATTCCTGATGCGGGATCACTTCGTCACAAATGTATTTGCCGGCGTTCTTTTCTTCCAGAACTTTTATTCCATGATAACACATCCAGCAGACCGGGGTCTCCACCCCTACCGCCTCTCCCAGCGCCATTACCTTCCCGGCAAACAGTTCCACCTCTGTTTTCTTGCCTTTATCCAGATCCTGCAAGGTAGACGGCTTGTTTTGCGGCGCAAAATATTGAATGAGCGCATTTTGACGTGTGATATCCGCCTGCGTCAACCCGATTCCCAAACGGTTGGCGATCCGCACAACCTCCCACATCGCTTCGATGCGCAGTCGGTTGGCATAATAGCTCTGATGAAACGCACTGTATGAAACGCCTAACAGAGCGCAAATCAGGTTTTCTCCCACATTACTCATGAACTTGAGCCAAAGCCCGCGGATCATATCCAGCTCCACCTGATATTGAATTCCGCTGGCATCAAAAAGCTGCGCAATCGCCCGGACCCGGTCGCTCCACTGCTCATTTTTTGCTTCTCCGAAATAAATTTTTCCCATTTTCGGATCAAACTGCGCCTCATGCTCCTTCATCTCGATCGATACCCGCATAAAAGAATAAAGCACCCGATCCCAGCCATACACGGCAGCCACCTTTTCTTCGCTCTCGACTCCGTTCAAAACAGAAAGGATCTGCGTATGGGGGCCCACCTGATTGTGAATAGCATCGATCGCTTCGGAAAGAGCCGTGTCCTTTACCGCAATGATCAAAAGATCTGCGGGATCTCCGGTTTCATGCGGGGAAACGATATTGAAACGGTATCGGGTGCCGTTGATGGTCACGCCTTCGGTTTCCAGCCGTTCCCGGCGCGCGCCATCCGCAATGACGCGAAAATTTTCCGCGCCCAAATGGTCATGCAGCCTTCCGGCAAAATAGGATCCCATCGCTCCCAGCCCGATTAACGCCACCTTTTGAATCGTCATTATTCTCTCCTTTTCGTTTTTTGGCCTATTATATCATGCCCCACAAAGATACACAAGCCGCAAAATGCTTTCTTTATTCTGCAGCAAGCGGTGCACCCTTCGCAAAAGCACCCGCCCTCTCCCTCAATGCCGGATTATTGAACCCCAAAGAGCCAGTAGGGCGGCTTTTTTCCTTCATAAAAGATTTCCGAAAAACCCTTCTCCCGCTTCAGCGCGCAGCCGATCAGCTTTTTGGTCAGATCCGGCACATCCCCGCGGGAAAGCGCTTCTTTCACATCAAGCCAGATCACCTCGCTGTTTTCATCATGGTCGGATTGCGGCTCTCCCGCAATATAATCGGCGGAAAAGGCCACATACCAGTCGTTGAGATTAAACCGGATCCCGATCAGCTCTCGGGGCTCCACCACGATCCGCGTCTCTTCCCAGAATTCTCTTTTCAGCGCTTCCTGCGGAGATTCGCCGTTTTTCAGATATCCGCCCGGCACAATCAGCTTGTCCTTTCCGCTGCCGTAAGTATGCCGCGCCAGCAGC
>CAYRYQ010000057.1:0-11599 GCA_964428505.1 uncultured Eubacteriales bacterium | reverse complement strand
TCGGATGAAAATCGCGGCTATTCTTGGCAAACAGAAAAATGGACTTGTTTTTGAATATAGCGCAGCATAGGGCCGCCGTTCTAAAAGAAGAACGGCGGCCCTATGCTGCGGCCAATACTTTTCAGTGTGGCATGATCGGTTTATCGATCCTTATTAACGTTGATGGAAAGGTCTTTCCCAATGATTTCGATGACTTTTGCAAAACCGGTTTTATCGGCTAAGGGGCCGCTCATTGATTTCGGGACGGCAATGACCCGTTCCCGGCCGATTTCTTCTAAAAAACTGCAGACGGTCGGGGGAACCACGCTTGCCCAGACCGGAAAACAAAGGTAAATGGTATCCGTATCCTGCGGCTTTTCATAAATCGCTTGAACCTTCTTTTGGCCGGCTAAATATAAAATACATTTGATAAAACCCAAAATGCCGTTCCAATTTTTTTTGTCGGTGATTTCCCTTATTTTTCCGCCGGTCTGCGCGGCGATTTCTTCGGCGATTTTTTTGCTGTCGCCGGTACGTGTAAAATAATAAATGAATGTCATTGATTGTTCCTCCCCAGTGAAAATATTTGATTCAATAAACAGCGCTGGTCTGACTTTTTTATGAAATAAGCGGAAGCCGGGCGATCCAAAAGGCTCATGCACTTTATTTGGATGCTGCGGATGACGCGCGGGTCTAACGTGTTTCTTCGTCTGCTTGCTGCGTATCCCTAAGCGCAGCGACGCAGTTGCGGCCGCTCTTTTTTGCCTGATACATCGCTTCATCTGCAATCTTGATCAGGCGGTTAATCCCGTCCTTGCTTACGGCGGCTGCGGAGCAGGTTCCAAGGCTGGCCGTAATATAAGGGCAGATAGAGGAATTCGGATTCGGAATTTTGAGATCTCGTATTTTCATTCGGAGCATATTCGCGGTTGTAAGGATACTTTCCCGGGTTTTATTGAAAGCAAAATAAATAAATTCCTCGCCGCCCCAGCGCACGGCAATCTGGTCTTTGCCTTCCACCAGGGAGGCAATCTGGCTCGCCACCACGACCAAGGCAAGATCCCCCTTCTCATGTCCGTAGTAATCATTAAACTGCTTGAAATAGTCGATATCAATCATGATGACAGACGCTGTCAGAAGGGCATTTCCACGATGTTGGTAGGCCTTATCAATAAATCCGCGAAAACTTCTACGATTCGGAAGTTTTGTCAACTCATCGATGAGCGCGATTTTTTTCAGTTGCTCGTTTGCAATTGCCAGCTTCTCATTGATGATTCTTTTTTCTTCCATCTCTTTTTTCAGCAGCGTTTCCGATTGATTCATGCGCTTTGTGATCATGTAATTATCGCGATAATTATTGTAGATCATGCGGGAGGCTATAAAGAAAACAACAATAAACACAAGCAGGTTTACATAATGACCAAACAGAATATCGCCTGAGTGCTGAAAAAACGGCAAACCGATTACAAGAACCAGGGTTGAAATCAAATAAGGAATCCCCATTCTTTTTGATTCCAATAAGTAAATAACGGACGAAACAACCACATTGACCATAAAAGCCATGAGCTGTGGATACAACTTCTGATCCATCAGGGAGAGGACGCTGCCCCAGGTCATCATAATGGTGATGTAAACAGTAATAAAAGCATTCATCATTTTCACGGAAATTCGCTTCTGATCAAAACGGTGAACCAGAAGCAGATAGACCAAGTTTAGAAGAATCATTGTGGAATACATCACCAAATAGGCGTTAAAAGCAAACGAATCGTTGACTTTGAGGAACGAAGAAACGAGATCAATCAACAAAAAGACCACTTCGAAAGTGATCACAATCAATGCCAGCAGCTTTCCCCGGCGGATATTCTGACGGAGCAGCGCTTCCTGAAATTCTTTGCCGGACAGATAATCCTGATTGCGGTTTTTCTGGATATCATTCCGAAATATAGATGGTATTTTCATATTTTTCCCCACTTATCCCAACGCTGCATTTCAGGCGGTATCCTGCTTCAAAGACTGCCGTGATGCAGTCTCTCCCAAAGGATTACCGTGAAATCAACGCAAAATAAATATAATTCAGGTGATGGGTCCCCATTTTATGCAAGACTTTTTTCGCAATAATTCATCAACAAAAGCCCTGTCGTTCGACAGAACTTTTCTTATGGATACAAACGCTGTCGTAATGGGTAACAGCGCTTTTCAGCGTTGTTTGATCCTACCTGAAAAACTTTGTTTTCATGGTATCATGGCCATCCTTCTCAGATGCTGCATCCGCGGCGGGAAAAGGGAGCTCAAATCAGTGTATAACCGATATTTGAATTTATTATAACATGCTTTTTCATATAATGCAAGATTTGCCGATGAAATCGCTCGGATTCGATCAGATCCCTGATGAGCCGTGCTGGCCGTGCTGTTTGGTTCAATAATACTATCATTTGAAATCAAAACACCTCTTGGAGCTGCATGAAGTGACCCGCGGATTGCCGCATATTATGCATGCGTCTAAAAAGATAAAACATATTTATTACCGATCCCTTGACAAATTGCAAGAAATTCACTAAAATTATTTAAAATATTCTTTGCATTAAGGAGAGATTTACATGGCCTGTTTAATCGTTCCCGCGGCTGAAGCAATTGTCATCACGGTGGTGACAAAGGTTGTTGAATCCAAAGAAAAAAAGGCGGAGTCCTTGAGCGCCGGTGTCGATTGCGGTCATTTTAAAAATGATATGAGGATTTCTTTCGCTAAGAAGCTGAAGTGGCTTTCCAATATACTTTTTGGCGGTTCGGCGCTGCTGGCTTTTGAGCATCTGTGGCACGGTGAAATAGTGCCTTGGTTTCCATTTCTGACCACCGCGGCCAGTCCGCAAGACTTCAGCAGGATGCTTCATGAAATGTCAACGGTTGGGGTTTCGATGGCGGTATTTGTAACAGCGATATGGGGCATGATGCTGGTTGTTGCAAATGCAATGGAGAAAAAAACCATTATCGCCCAAACAGCCGCAAAGTAAGGGGGAGTGTGGGATGACACTGCTTACTACGGTATTTGCGGCGATCATATGCACTATTGTTTGGTATAAAAACGCGCCCGACTGTCAAATGAAGATCGGCATCCTTTGCTTTATATACTGGGGCGCCTCTATGATGTGGTTTGTGGACGCGGTCTTTGAATATGCGGCGCTGCGCAATCAATATTTTACCCCGTCGCCGGCTGAAATGCTGAACGATTTTTACCTGGGACTGTCTGTGGTGGCGCTTGGGCTGATTATTTGGCTGGTGATTCTGTTGGTAAAGGATCCGAAAGGGGTCATAAAGACGGCTTTTTTAAGAAAAAAATAACGGAACAGCAGGTTTCCGGGCGTCATGATCCCATGCGGGAAAGGCTTTTGGCGGATGTGCAATCGGACCGAGGATGAAAAACCTGTCGAGATATTGACATTCACCGAAATGTGCAGTAATATTAATTGATTCCGGCAGAAAAGCTTTTGATACGGCTTTTCAAAATAAAATGTTAAACAGAAGCGGTGATATTTTGGTGGGTCTTATCTCATTCTTGATCTTATACCCTTTTTTGGCGGCACTCATGTTAATTTTTATGAAGAGACCGGGCAAACTGCGGGACGGTTTTATTTTTTTCAGCTGCGCATTGGTGATTGCCGCTGTATTGTATTACACCGTAACCGTACTGATGTCGGGGCAGAGCCGGGCGTTTCTGAACCAAACCTATTTTGCTGATCGCGCGATGCTTTTCGTTGAGCTGCTTGTAATGGGTCTGATCGTTTATTACGGAATCCGGTATAAAAAATATTATGTGGTGTTGCTTTCGGTTTTGCAGACCGGGCTGATCGCATGGCTGGATCTGACCCAAAAAAGCGAAACGACAACCAGTCATATTTTAAGCGATAAGCTTACGGTGATCATGTGCCTCATTATAGGGGTTGTGGGCAGCCTGATCTGCATTTATGCCGTTGGGTATATGCGGGATTATCATGCCCACCACAAAGCGTTTAAAGAACGCAGCGCATTCTTTTTTGCGATGCTGTTTGTTTTTATCGGCGCAATGTTCGGGCTGGTTTTTTCGAATAATCTCAGTTGGATCTACTTTTTTTGGGAAATTACCAGTGTGTGTTCCTTCCTGCTGATCGGATATAACAAGACGCAGGAGGCGATCAACAATTCTTTTCGCGCCCTGTGGATGAATCTGCTGGGCGGGCTTGGCTTTGCCATTGCCATTGCATACAGTGCGTGTCATCTGCACATCATGGATTTGCAGAGTTTGGTGGCAGCGGGAACAGGAACCACGGCGATTCTGATCCCGTTGGTCCTTCTCGCCTTCGCCGGGTTGACCAAAAGTGCGCAGCTTCCGTTTTCCGGGTGGCTGCTGGGCGCCATGGTGGCGCCTACGCCGACATCTGCGCTTCTGCATTCTGCCACAATGGTGAAAGCCGGTGTGTATCTTCTGATTCGCCTTTCGCCCGCTTTTTACGGGAATATGGTTGGCGCCTTTGTGTCGATGATAGGCGGTTTTACCTTTCTTGCCACTTCCATGCTGGCCATTTCGCAAAGTGACGCCAAAAAGGTTTTGGCTTATTCTACCGTTTCGAATCTGGGGCTGATCACCGCCTGTTCCGGGGTTGGCATGCACGAGGCCGTATGGGCGGGAATTTTTCTGATGATGTTCCATGCGGTTTCCAAGTCCCTGATGTTCTTATCGGTCGGTGCGGTTGAAAACAGCACCGGCAGCCGCAATATAGAGGATATGCACGGGCTGGTTGTGAAGCTTCCGGAGCTTGCGTTTGTTATGATTGTGGGGATTGCCGGCATGTTTTTGGCGCCATTTGGCATGTTGATCTCCAAGTGGGCGGCATTGAAAGCCTTTGTGGACACCAACAGTCTGCTTCTGGTGATTTGCCTTGTGTTTGGCAGTTCCACCACCTTGTTTTATTGGTCCAAATGGCTGGGAACCCTGGTTGCGGTTCTCCACAATTCCGAGCGGCGTCCGAATGTTGTTGGGAAAAAAGAGTGGTTTTCTTTGCTTTCGCATGCTTTGATCATGATTTCGCTCTGCATTTTTTTCCCGCTGGTGTCTTCCTATCTGGTTGAGCCCTATTTGGATTCGGTGTTTCACAATCATATTCCGGATATCATCAGCAGTACAAACTTAAAGATTATGCTGATGATGCTTTGCGGGATTGTGATTTTACCGATTGCGGTACGCTTCCTGACCTTTGGCAAAAAAAATAAGATTGTGCACTCCTATATGGGCGGAGCGAACGCCGGTGACGATCGGCATTTTATCGATTCCTTCGGTGCGCAGAAACCGGTTTATCTGGCCAATTGGTATATGGAGGATCTCTTCGGAGAAAATAAAATTTTACGTCCGTCCATGATGATTGCTGCGGCAATATTGGTATTAATGATGGCGATTGTAATCGGGGGTGCTTTTTAATGCCAGTTCTTTGCCTGATTTTATATATTGTTTTTGCACCGTTGATCGGGGGTCTGCTCTCGGGAATCGACCGCAAAATCACTGCGCGCCTTCAGGGGCGGCAGGGCCCGCCGCTTCTGCAGCCCTTTTATGATCTGATGAAGCTGTTTTCCAAGCAGTCGGTGGTCGTCAACAATGTGCAGGATTTTCTGGTCTGCGGCTTTTTGGTGTTTATTGTCTTTACCGGCTGCCTGTTTTTTTACGGCGGCGATCTGCTGCTGGTGTTTTTTGCGCTGACACTCGCCGGTATTTTCTTTATGATGTCGGCCTGTTCGGCCAATTCTCCCTATAGTGATATGGGCGCGCAAAGAGAAATTTTGCAGATGATGGCCTATGAGCCGATGGTTCTGCTGACGGCAATCGGGTTTTATCTTACGACCAAAAGCTTTTCTGTTGTTGATATCATTCAGAGCAATCATTGGAATATGGCGTATCTGCCGGGGGTGTTCATCGGATTTGCTTTTATTCTGACGATCAAATTCCGAAAATCTCCCTTTGATCTCAGCACCTCCCATCATGCGCATCAGGAGATGGTCAAGGGGTTGACAACAGAGCTTTCCGGTAATATTTTGGCTTTGGTGGAACTGTCGCATTGGTATGAAAATGTTTTTCTGCTGGGCGTCGTTGCGTTGTTTGTGGTTAATGCGCATTGGTGGAGCTATCTGATTGCCATACCGGTTTGTCTCTTAACGTATTTTATTGAAATCCTGGTGGATAACACGTTCCCCAGAGTGAAATGGAAAGCGCTGCTAAGGGATTCCTGGCTGATCACTTTGGTTGCGGGTGTATTGAACCTACTGATTTTAACCCTGATCTAAGAAAGATAATGCCCAAAGGAAAGGCAAGGCGGAATAGATGTCCAATATATCAAAATCACCGTGGCTTTTGCATTATGACGGTTCGAGCTGTAACGGCTGCGATATCGAGGTGCTGGCGTGTCTCACGCCGGTTTATGATGTGGAGCGTTTCGGAGTGATCAATACCGGAAACCCAAAGCATGCCGATATCTTTTTGATCACCGGCGGCATTAATAAACAAAATGAACCGGTGGTGCGCCAGATTTATGATCAGATGCCCAATCCTAAGGTGGTTGTCGCCGTTGGGATCTGCGCATGCAATGGCGGGATCTTTAAGGAGTGCTATAATATCCTCGGCGGGGTCGATAAGGTGCTGCCGGTTGATATTTATGTGCCCGGGTGTGCCGCGCGTCCTGAAGCGATTATTGACGGAGTAGTTCAGGCAGTTGCTCTTTTGGATGACAAGCGAAAAAAATACAGGAAGGAAGCGATACAGTGAACGAATCCCAAACAATCGAGTTAGACGCCGTGAATCTGATCCCGAAGGTGCTGCAAATCAAAAACGACGACTATCGCCTGATCCAGATTTGCGCCACAAGAATCGAAAACGGGGTGGAACTCCTTTATTCCTTTGGGAAACAATATGATGTGCTGGGTTTGCGCATCCGTCTCCAACAGGAGGAAGAAATTATGAGTATCAGCAAAATCTATGCGCCCGCCTTTTTATATGAAAATGAAATTCACGATCTTTTCGGGGTGCCTGTTAAAATGATCTCTGTGGATTATAACGGGAATTTTTACCGGACCGAAAAAAGAACGCCGTTTAAGGACTGAATATTTTTTTGATCAGGGTATACGCTTTGGCTCTGGAAGAAAAAGGAAAGAAGGAAATGCAATGTCTACACGGAGTATTGTGCCATTCGGGCCCCAGCATCCTGTTTTGCCGGAGCCGATTCATCTTGATCTTGTACTCGAAGATGAGAAGGTGGTGGAAGCAATCCCCTCCATCGGTTTTGTTCACCGTGGGCTGGAAAAACTGGTTGAGAAAAAAGATTTTAATGAAATGTGTTTTGTTGCAGAGCGGATCTGCGGTATCTGCAGTTTTATGCATGGCTTAGGCTATTGCGAAGCCGTTGAACGGATCATGAAGGTTGAGGTTCCGCCGCGCGCAAAATATCTGCGCGTGATCTGGAGCGAAATGTCACGCATACACAGCCATCTGCTTTGGCTGGGTCTTCTCGCGGATGCTTTTGGCTTTGAAAGCTTGTTTATGCAGTCGTGGCGTATACGGGAAAAAATCCTTGATATGTTTGAATATTCTACCGGCGGACGCGTGATTTTTTCAGTCAATAAAATCGGCGGACAGCGCAAAGATATGGACGACGGAATGATTGCCGATTTTTTGAAGATCTTTCGGGAGATGGAACCGGAAATTAAGGCGTTGTCAGACACCTTTCTTTCCGACTATTCGGTCAATTCCCGCTTGAAAAATGTTGGGTTTCTGACTACGCGGCAGGCGTATGATCTTGGCGCGGTCGGCCCGTTTATGCGTGCAAGCGGCATTGCGCTGGACACGCGCAAAACCGGTTACGCGGCCTATTCCGATCTGAATTTTGAGCCGATCACCAGCACGGTGGGGGATTGTTATGCCCGCACAGACGTGCGGATACGCGAACTCTTTCAGTCGTTTGATCTGATCCGTCAGGCGGCAGCCAAAATTCCTGCAGGAGAGGTAGCCGTGCCGGTAAAGGGATTTCCGGGAGGCGAATTTTTCATGAGGGTGGAACAGCCGCGCGGTGAGGCGGTTTATTACGTGAAAGCCAACGGTACCAAATTTCTGGAGCGTATGCGTGTGCGTACACCCACCTTTGCCAATCTGCCCGGAATGATTGAAACGCTGAAAGGCTGCCAGCTTGCCGATGTGCCGATTCTGATCCTGACCATCGACCCGTGTATCAGCTGCACCGAAAGGTAGATACGCCGATGAATGTAATGACTTTCACAAAAGTGGTTTTAAAAAACCTTTTTTCTAAGCCTGCAACCCGCTCTTATCCCCAAAAGCCGCGCAGCTTCCCGGAACGGACGCGGGGGCAGATCTCGATCGACATCGATACCTGCATCTTTTGCGGTCTTTGCGCGAAAAAATGCCCCACCGGCGCGATTCAGGTTGACCGGGAAGGAAAAACCTGGTCCATTGACCGCTTTGGGTGCATTCAATGCGGATACTGTGCGGAAAGCTGCGCAAAACACAGTCTCACGATGTTAAGGGAATATACGCGGCCGGGCCCGGTTCAAAAGACCGATATCTTTACGCAGCAACCCAAATAAAAGTCCGAACGATAAGGAGCGAGTATTATGCACGATTATCATAAGGCAGTTGATATGGTAAACTATGCCAAAGAGAAGGCCAAAGCGCTTGGCAAGAGCAAAGTCACTAAAATTTATCTCGCGGTGGGAGACAGCTCCGGCTATTCGGCCGATAGCATTTGTATGTATTTCAATGAGGTGTCGGTTGGAACGGTTTGCGAGGGTGCGCAGGTCGCTGTCAGGCAGATCAGATCCATGCTGCAGTGCCCGGAATGCGGCGAGCGGTTCGAGCGCAAACTGATGCAATATGAGTGCCCCAAATGCGGCGCCGAGGGGGTGCCGAGTAAGGTGGGAACTGAGATTGAAATTGAAGGTGTAGAAACCGAATGACGGTAAAAATGACCGTTACGGGTATTGTGCAGGGGGTCGGCTATCGGCCCTTTGTTGCACGTCTTGCCCGGGAAATGGGCATTTCCGGAACCGTCATGAACTGTGCCGGCATGGTTCTTATTTCTGCCAGCGGCAGTAAAGAGGCGATAGACAGCTTTGTCCATCGCCTTGTTGCGTTTCAGCCGCCGGGCGCGGATGTGCAGCACGTATATGTGCAGGAATTGCGAGAACAGGTTTTTGACGCGTTTCACATTCTTTCCAGCCAGACGGAAGCGGGCCGCGGTCCTTCCGATCTGCCGATCATTCCGCCGGATCTTCCGATGTGTGCGGATTGCCTGAGAGAGCTCCGGGACCCTCAGAACCGGCGCTATCGGTATCCGTTTATCAGCTGTGTGGCCTGCGGACCGCGCTACAGCATAATGGAAACCTTGCCCTATGACCGTAACACAACGGTGATGGAGGATTTTCAGATGTGTCCGGAATGTGGGCGGGAATACCGAGAGCCGGATAACCGCCGTTGCCACGCGCAGACCATCTCCTGCTATGATTGCGGCCCGCAGCTGATTTTGCAGACAGCAGGCGCAGTATTAAAAGGGGAAGAAGCCCTGAGCTGTGCGATTGCATTGCTGCGGCAGGGGGGCGTTCTGGCGGTTAAAGGAGTGGGGGGCTACCAATTGGCCTGCCTGCCTTGTAACTTGCAGGCAGTTTTGACGCTGAGGCGGCTCAAACACCGGGGTAAAAAGCCATTTGCGGTCATGTTTCCGGATTTAGAACGCCTGAAAGCGGATGTGGGAATCAGTCCGGCGGAGGCGAGGCTTCTTACCTCAACCGCATACCCAATCGTGCTGCTGGAAAAAACCAAGGAAGTGTTTTGCAAAGAAGTCTGCGGAGAAAGCCGCTTTCTTGGCGCTTTTTTGCCGTATACGCCGCTGCATCAGTTGCTGCTGGACGCCTGCGGACCGCTGGTGATGACCAGCGCAAACGTTACTGCGGAACCGATTCTTTATCGGGATGAGGATATGCTGGGCATGCTTATTCCCGATCTTTCGGGCGTGCTGTACCACAAAAGGCGGATTGTGACGCCGCTGGATGATTCGGTCGTTCGTGTGGCGGGCGGAAAGCCGCAGCTTTTGAGGCGAAGCCGTGGATATGTGCCCCTGCCGATATCTTTGAAACAGCGGGCGCGCCGCCCGGTTCTGGCCATGGGCGGGGATCTGAAAGGCGGATTTTGTCTTTATCAGAACGACCGCGCCTATTTGAGCCAGTATTTCGGCGATATGGATCACTATGCGGTTTCCAAGGCGTATCAAAAAAGCCTGGCAGAGATGGAGCGCCTTTTTGGTATTCATCCGGAAGTGATTGCCTGCGACAGGCATCCCGGATATGGGACAACACGATTGGCAGAGCGGTTGGCCGGCGGTTCGGTGCGGCTTGTTGCGATTCAGCATCACCATGCCCATGCCGCTTCGGTGATGGCGGAGCACGGGCTTATCTCCTGTATCGGCGTGGTGTTTGACGGAACCGGTTACGGCACCGACGGCGCCGTATGGGGCGGGGAGTTTCTTCTTTGCCGCGGAGCCGATTTTATCCGCGCGGCGCATCTTGATTATGTGCCTCTTTGCGGGGGAGATGCCGCGGCAAAAAACGCGGCGTTGACAGCGGAATGTTACCGGTGTGCCGCAGGGAGATCAACCAATGAAACGGTAAAGGCGGCAGTGATGAACCAAATCAACACGGTTCTTTGTTCAAGCGTCGGGCGGCTGTTTGACGCGGTCAGCGCTGTTCTTGAAATCGGCACAGAGAATTCTTATGAGGGCGCATGTGCGATCGCTTTGGAAAACTGCGCGGCGGCCTATGAGAAAAAGGGTCAACCCTTTCCGCTGCATTTTTTGATCACGAAGAATGGAACGATTGATCCGGTATCGCTGGTTCAAAACGTGGAGGCCGCGTTTTGTTCCGGAATAGAGAAGGGGGCGTTGGCTCTTGGATTTCACCGGGCGCTCGCGGAAATGGTTTTGAAGGAATGTGAACGTCTGCGTGCGGAATATGGGGAAACAAAGGTTGCACTCAGCGGCGGGGTGTTTGCCAACAGTTTGCTGAGGCGTGATTGTGTAGCGCTTTTGGAAGACGAAGGATTTGCGGTTTATGAAAATTCCGCGGTGCCGATGAACGACAGCGGGCTATGTCTCGGCCAGGCTTTTCTTTGCGGACAAATGCCCGCTCTATAAAAAACGGAAGGAAGAAATGGTAATGTGTGTTGCTTTATCAGGCCGGGTCCTTGCAGTTGAAAAAACCAAGGCAACGGTGGATTTCAGCGGAAACATCATAGAGGCGGAAGCCGGTTTGGTATCGGTGAAGCCGGGGGATATGGTTTTGGTACATGCCGGCTGTATCTTGCAGGTACTGTCGGAAAAGGAAGGCAATATGCTGACAGAGCTGCTGCGGGAAATTGAAGAGATATGACCGATATAAGGCGATTTTTAAAGGAATACGATGGGCCGGAGATTCGCTTGATGGAGGTTTGCGGCACGCATACCGCTGAAATTTCCCGCAATGGAATCCCCAGTATGCTTTCCCCCTCTATCCGCCTGATTTCCGGCCCCGGCTGTCCGGTTTGCGTTACTGTCACCGCCTATATCGA
>CAYRYQ010000056.1:0-11694 GCA_964428505.1 uncultured Eubacteriales bacterium | reverse complement strand
GTCGAAAAACGCGTTTTTCGACAAGCTGGCCGGGGCCCCACACTGTGGGGCCCCGGTTTATTTTTCCAAAGAAAAAAGATCCTCAATTTCCGGATGGATCTTCTTCGGTGCTTCCGCCAAAAGCTCCGGATGCTTCAGATATTCCTGAAACTGATGAAACGCCACTGCAAAATAACTACCGTCGGCAATCCGCTCATCCATCACCACGCCAAGCGGCATGCATTTTTGGAAAACGATTTCCCCGCCGGAAAACCGAGGCGTGGCCTTGGCGTTGCCCATAGCCACCGACACCGAGGTGGTGCCGAACTCATAGACATGATGGTAAATCGCGTCGGTGCGGATGCTGGCCAAGTCGGTCAGCAGCAGCGACGCGTGAAACGGGCTCATGTCAATCACGCTTTTGGGCAGCATGCCATAGCGGTCCATCCAGCGGAAAATCCGCACACCATTCCGCAGCAGCCCCGGCAGCGAAAGCAGCCTGCGGATCATCCGCTCGGTTCCGTTGTCGGGCTCCTCCTGCCGGTTTTCCACGATATACCGACTGAGGCGCTCCTGCACCTGATACAAATGATCGGTCGGCTGAAAATAGATTTTGGAGATCGTGCCCCCATCGGTGATCGACCCCTTCAGCACCACCATCCCTACCGCAATTTCATTGCGGGCATAAATTTTACTGTTGACCACAAAGTGGTTCAGCTTCGGAAATTCTGAAACCAGCCGGACATAGGCGGCCAAAATCACCGCCAGGCGGGAAAGCTGCCGGCCTTCCTCTTTTTCTTTCCGGATAAACTGAATCATCGGTTCCACCGGAATATCCAGCGTGATCATGTTCATGGCGTCGAGACGCCGGTTCATAATATGCGCTGCAACCTGATACATGGGATCCACGTTTTTGACGCGCCTGCCGTCTTTTCTCTTCATAGCCCTCTCCTTTGATTGCACTCTGCCTTTATTTTACATGAAGCAGCGGAAATAAGCAAGCGAATATTAAATTTCCTTAATTTTCTGGCAAGAAACCGTTTCACAGCCATTTACATCCGCAAAAATCCTTGCTTTTTGTCTGCAATATTGCTAAAATAGCTTTATTATTGTCAAAATGAAGGAGAATTCCCTTGAACCGATTGCGAAAGACCCTTTTCCCCATTCTCGCCGCGCTGATCTGGGGCACCGCCTTTGTGGCGCAAAGTGTCAGCGCCGATTATGTGCCGCCCTTTACCTTCAACTTTGTGCGTTCCCTGATCGCCACCGCGACGTTGCTTCTGGCGGTTCTTTTGTTTGCAAAGGTGCGCAAAGAGCCGTTCTTCCCGCAAAAGGAAAACCGCAAGACGCTGCTTTTAGGCGGCATTGTCTGCGGAACCGTGCTGGCAATTGCCGCCAATCTGCAGCAGGCGGGCCTTGCGGAAACCAGCGCCGGCAAAGCTGGATTTATCACGGCTCTTTATATTGTGCTGGTGCCGATCCTGAGCATTTTTTTACATAAGCGGGCAGCCCTTTCCGTTTGGCTGGCTGTGGCGGTCGCCGCGATCGGCCTTTATTTTCTCTGCGTCAAGGATTCCTTGACGATCGCGCCCAGCGACGGGCTGATCGTTCTTTGCGCCTTCACCTTCGCGGTTCATATTCTGGTGATTGATTATTTCACCCAAAAAGTCGACGGCGTGCGCCTTTCCTGCCTGCAATTCTTTGTAACCGCGCTGGTCTCCGGCCTGCTGGCGCTGTTTTTTGAAACCCCGGACTGGTCGGCCTTCCGTTACTGTATTCTGCCGCTGCTTTATGCGGGGATCCTGTCCAGCGGCGTGGCATACACCTTACAGATCGTGGCCCAGAAGGGCGCCAACCCCACGGTCATTTCGCTGCTATTGAGTCTGGAATCGGTATTCTCTGTGCTGGCCGGCGCGCTGCTTTTAGGAGATCGGCTGACCGGCAGGGAGCTGCTGGGCTGCGCTTTGATGCTGATCGCGGTGGTTGCCGCGCAGCTTCCCCCTATTGACTTTCTAAAAAAGAAGGTGTAGAATTACACGTAGTGTAAAATTACACATCGTGTAAAAGGCCGCACCGCCTGCGCGTGTCGCACCATTTTCCATTTTATCTCAGTGAGGTGATTTGATGACCAAAGAAACCTTTATCGCCTTATGCAACCGAAAAGTCAAGCTGGTGCGCCTGGAGCTGGGATATAGCCAGCAAACCATGTGCCAGCTGCTGGGACTCTCGAAAAAAACCCTGATCGAAATTGAAAAATGGCGCGCGTCTCTGGGCTTTCAAGGGGCGGTGGCCCTTTGCGTGCTGTTTCAGCACACCCGGGAGATCACCCTCACCTTCGGGCCGGATATCGACACGCTTTTGCAGGCCCTTTGCGGCAAAGGCTTTATGCGCCCGCCGTTTTCCTCTCCCTACGCCCTGTGGATTAAAATCATGGAAAAAGACGGCTGCGTCATCGAGCAAAACAATGCCAGCCAGCTTTACCGCCTGCAAGAAAACGGTGTAACGGTGGACGCGGCCTTTGATCTTGCCTATCTGCGCCAAAAGGGAGCATTCTGACAAAAATCCCGGGCCGCACCCGCCGAAAAGCGCAAAAAGATCATATCCCTTGAAAAGATAAGAAATGATGCTAAAATAGGAATAAACCAAAAAAAGGAGCGACTTGCTGCATATGTTGGACATTCGATTTGTGAAGGAAAATCCGGAGCTGGTCAAAGAAAATATCCGGAAAAAATTTAAAGAGGCCAAGCTTCCGCTGGTGGATGAGGCCATTGCCCTGTATGAGGAAAAGCTGGCCTCCAATCAGCGGGCCGACGCGCTGCGGGCCACCCGGAACCGCCTCAGCAAGGAGATCGGCAACCTCATGGCGAAGGGGCAGCGGACAGAAGCGGAAGACATCAAACGGCAGGTCACGGCCCAGGCGGAAGAGCTGGCGGATCTGGAGCAAAAAGAAGCGGCGCTGCAGCAGGAGCTCACCGGAGTGATGATGAAAATCCCCAATATCGTGGATCCTTCTGTTCCGGTCGGCCGCAGCGATGAAGAGAATGTGGAAGTGAAGCAGTTCGGTGAAAAAACGCAGCCGGAATTTGAAATTCCCTACCACACCGACATTATGGCCCGTTTCAACGGCATCGACAAAGAAGCCGCCGGCCGGGTAGCCGGAGAAGGCTTTTATTACCTGATGGGCGATATTGCAAGGCTGCACAGCGCAGTGCTCTCCTATGCAAGGGATTTTATGATCGACAAGGGCTTTACCTATTGCATCCCCCCGTTTATGATCCGCAGCAATGTGGTAACCGGCGTCATGAGCTTTGAGGAAATGGACGCCATGATGTATAAAATCGAGGGGGAAGACCTCTATCTGATCGGCACCAGCGAGCATTCCATGATCGGCAAGTTTATCGACACCATCACCCCGGAGGAAGCGCTGCCGCTGACCTTAACCAGCTACTCCCCCTGCTTCCGCAAGGAAAAGGGCGCCCACGGCATCGAGGAACGGGGCATCTACCGGATTCATCAATTTGAGAAGCAGGAAATGATTGTGATCTGTAAACCGGAAGAAAGCATGGAATGGTTTCAAAAAATGTGGAGCTACTCGGTGGAGCTGTTCCGCTCCATGGACATTCCGGTCCGGACACTGGAATGCTGCACCGGAGATCTTGCGGATCTGAAGGTCAAGTCCTACGACGTGGAGGCCTGGTCGCCCAAGCAGCAGAAATATTTTGAGGTCTGCTCCTGCTCCAATCTGGGCGACGCGCAGGCAAGGCGCTTAGGCATCCGGGTCAAGGGGGAAGATGGCAGGAAATATCTGGCCCACACCCTAAACAACACGGTGGTGGCGCCGCCGCGCATGCTGATCGCCCTTTTGGAAAATAACCTCACCTTCGACGGCACCCGTTACGCGTTGAAAATCCCAAAGGCGCTGCAGCCTTATATGGGCGGCAAAACGGAGATGACCGAATCCAAATAATAGCACGGGGCTCCCGCACTTTTTTACATTGTGCGGGAGCCCCATGTTTTTAGGAAATTGTTTTTTATTATGTGGTAATCTCCGGGTGAAAGCGCCCGTCTTGATACCAGGCCGCGCCATCCCTGCCGGCAGCGGGAGCCAGCAGATACGCCTTGCCCACCTGCTCATAGAGAGCGCCCTCTCCGGAACCGTCCAGCAGCAGGTCGATCCCCTTGACCGCCTGCAGCAGCAAACGGCTTTGGGCAGCGCCCAGATCCGCCATGCAGATAATCACGCCGCAGTCCCGGTCCCGAAGGGCTTTCACCTGCTCTTCGGCGCAGGCGGTCAGGGCGTCTCCGGAGCGGTAATGCAGGCCCGGAATGTGCGAAGCGTCCGGATTGGTCAGGCCGAATAACCCAACGCGGACACCGCCTTCCAGCGTGATCACCACACTGGGCTGAAATTCCGGCTCATCTTCCTCATCGCGCACATTGGCCGACAGCACCGCAAACGCCGCCTTGCCGATCTGCTCATCCAACGCGTCACCGCCCATAGACAGCGCTTCCGCCGCCAGCGGGACCGCAGAGCATCCGCCGGCGTTCAGGGTTTCGATCCGCTCCTGTTCCAGCGCGTCTTTTCCCAGATCCAACCGGATCACCGAAAAGCCCTGCTTCTGATAGGAAGCGCCCAGCGTGCTGCCGTCGCCCGATCCGTTGGTGAAAACCACCGCCATCGCATCCGGTTTTTTCACGCCGGAGCAGCCCGACAGGATCCACACCAGCAGCACCATCATCCATCCAGCCGCGATCCGCTTCATGCCGCTCTCCTCCGTTTCTTTTTTGCATCATTATAGCATAACCGTTGCAAAAATGCAAACAAAAGGCGTGCCCCCAGATCTCCGGGCGACTTTGCTATTCAAACTGCGCATTGTAAAGCGCCCGGTAAAAGCCGCCGTCCGCCATCATCTGCCGATGGGTGCCCCGCTGCACAATCCGGCCGTCCCGCACCACCAGAATCTGGTCGGCGTCCAGAATCGTGGAAAGCCGGTGGGCCACCACAAAACAGGTTTTATCCCGCATCAGCGCGCGCATGGCTTTCTGCACCAGCTTTTCGGTGCGGGTATCCACATTGGAGGTGGCCTCATCCAGAATCAGCATGGAGGCGTTCATCAGCATGGCCCGGGCAATGGTCAGCAGCTGCTTTTGCCCTTTGGAAATGTTTGCCGCATCATCGGTCAGCAGGGTATCATAGCCTTCCGGCAGCGCGGAAATAAAGGAATCCACCCCCGCCGCTTTGGCGGCCGCAAGCACCTCTTCCCGGGTGGCGTCCGGCCGGCCGTAGGCAATATTTTCATAAACCGTGCCGTAAAACAGCCAAGTCTCCTGCAGCACCATGGCATAAGACAAGCGGAGGCTGTCGCGGGTCAGCGTGTGAATTTCCTTTCCGTCCAGCGTGATCTTTCCCTGACCCGCCTCATAGAAGCGCATCAGCAGGTTGATCAGCGAGGTCTTCCCGGCGCCGGTGGGGCCCACCACCGCGATCAGCTTGCCGGGCGGTGCCAGCAGCGAAAAATCATGCAGAATTTCTTGCTCCGGCCGATACCCGAAGGAAACATGCCTTAGCTCCACCTGCCCCTCCACGCGGCCCACAGGCAGCGCTCCCGGCAAATCCGCTTGTTCCGGAAGTTCATCCATCAGATCGAAGATTCGCTCCGCCGCTGCGATGGCCGACTGCAGGTCGCTGTAGATATTGGCGATCTCGTTGATCGGGCCGGAAAATTTGCGGCTGTAGAGCACAAAGCTGGAAATGTTGCCCACCGTCAGCACCGCGTTGCCGCTACGGATCATCAGAAACGCACCGAACACGGAAATCAGCGCCAAAGACAGATTGTTGATCAGATTGATGGAAGGGCCCATGGTGCTTCCGTAATATTCGGCCTTGTAATAAGCCTCCACCACCTTGCGGTCTTCTTCGTCAAAATCCGATAGAACCTGCTGCTCCTGATGATAGGACTTTAAGGTTTTCTGCCCGGTGATTTTTTCCTCGACGAAATCGTTGAGCTCCCCCAGCCGCCGGCTGCGCAGGCGAAAAAGCGGACGGGTCTGCCCGGTAATCACGCGGGTCAGCAACACTGCAAGCGGGATTGTGATCAGAAAGATCAGCAGCAACGGCGGCGAAATACGGATCATCATCATTAAAGAACCCACCACGGTGATCACGCTGGCCAGTACCGAGATCAGATCCGAGGAAAGCGACGCGCTGATATTATCGGCGTCGTAGGAAATACGGCTCAGAATATCCCCCGACGCATGCGCGTCATAAAAGCCGACCGGCAAGGTAACCAGCCGCTCAAAAAGATCCTGCCGCAGCCGGAAGGTGACCTGCCGCGCGATATAAATCATCAGCACCTGCAGCACATAAGCCATCAGAGCGGAGACCAGATAAAAAGCCATCATCCAGCCGGCGTAACGGAACACCGCCGGAAAATCCACCTTGCCGATCCCGCCGGCAGCGGCATCGATTGCCTTCCCGGAAAGAGCGGGCCCGACCAGCGCAAAGAAGTTTGCGCCCACCGTGAGCAGCAGCGCCAGCAGAAGCAGCCATTTGAACCGCATCATATACCGGCCCAGCCGGAGCAGAACATGCTTTTTGTTTTTCATGACACCACCGCCCCCTCCCCAGTCTGCAGCCGATCCATTTCCCGATACAGCGCGCATTGCCGCAGCAGCGTCTCATGGGTCCCAAAGCCCACGGCGCGGCCTTCCTCCAACACCAAAATCCGATCACAGTGCCGCACTGCGCTGATGCGCTGCGCGATCAGAATCTGGGTTGTGCCGGCGTAATCCCGGCTCAAAACGGCCCGAAGCGCCGCGTCGGTCTTAAAGTCCAGCGCGCTGGAGGAATCATCCAGAATCAGAAAGCGCGGGTGCCCGGCCAAGGCCCGCGCGATCAGCAGCCGCTGCCGCTGTCCGCCGGATAAATTGGAGGCCTTGGGTTCCAAAAGCGCGTCCAGCCCGCCTTTTTCGGCCACAAAATCCGCCGCCTGGGCGTCTTTCAGCGCCTGCAGCAATTCTTGATCTGAAAGGGCGCGGCCGATCCGGATATTTTCCCGCACCGTATCCCGGAACAGCAGGTCATTTTGAAACGCCACCCCGAATTGCGCCCGGATTTTCTCGGGCGGCATGGCCCTTAAATCGGTGCCGCCCAGCATAATTCTGCCCGCGTCCACATCATAAAACCGCATCAGCAGCAGCGCCAGCGTGCTTTTTCCGGCGCCGGTCGGCCCCAGAAGGCCCAGGCTCTGCCCCTCCTGCAACGAAAAGGAAAGCGCCTTCAGATTTTCCCGCACATGATGGTAGGAAAAAGAAACGCCCTCAAAACAGATCGCCGCGTCGCTTCCGCCCCGTGGACAATTCATCACCGTCAGCGTCTCAGGCAGCGCCAATACCGCCGCGATCCGTTCGGCGCTGGCCAGCGCGCGGGAATAGCTGGAAAGAACCCGCGTAATCGTCAGCATGGCATTTAAAATAATCGTGAAATAGGATAAAAACGCCGTGATGGTGCCGATCCCCGTCACTCCCCGGTTGACCCGCCAGGCACCGGCCAGCACCACCAGTGTCAGCCCGGTGTTCAGCAACAGATTCATCAGCGGGGAATTTGCGGCCATGGCGCGGTTCGCGGTGTTCTCTGTTTTACAGACCTGCCCGTTTACCGCAAAAAAACGCGCCTTTTCGTCTTCTGTCTTTCCCAGCGCCTTGATGACCCGGATCCCGCTGACCATCTCCCGCACCGCACGCACCATGCTGTCCATCTGTTTCTGCAGCACCGCGAACAGCGGCACGCTGCGCCTGGAAATAAAGAACACCACCAGGCCCATGACCGGCATCATGGCCAGCAAAATCCCAGCCAGCACCGGATCCAGGGTCCATGTGATGAGAATGCCGCCGAAAACCAGAATCGGCGCCCGGATCCCGATGCGCTGCATCATGCCGATCATCCGGTGCAGATTATAAGTGTCGGTGGTCATTCTGGAAATTAAGGAAGGCACCGTGCAACCGTCGACCTGCCGGTTGGAGAGCGCAAAAATCTTTTGAAATAAATCATGCCGGATCTGAAACACCGATTCCCGCGCCACCAGTGCCGCCGAGCGGTTTGCCAGAATATTGCCGGCCCAGGCCACCGCTGCGCAAAGCAGCATCAGCGCGCCCCACCGGTATACCGCGTGAAGGTCTCCTTGTGGAATGACCCGGTCAATCATATACGCCAGAATATACGGTAAAAATAAATCCATCACCGTTCCCACCATCTTGATGACAATCCCGAAGGTCATCTGTTTCCAGTGGGGTTTTACATAATGGGCAATCAAATGCATGGATCGATCTCCAAATTCTGAAACTGCCGTTCGCGGGCCAGCGTCGCCCGGTCATAAAGCTTTTGCAGCGTGCAGATAAACTGCTCCTGCTCCTCTTTGGGCAGCGGCGCCATCAGCCATTCATAAAACCGGTTGGTCACCTGCAGGCTGTGCTCTTTTTCCGCGTCGGCCTTCGGGGTAGACGCAATCTGCTTTTCCCGCCGGTCTTCCGGATTAACTGCCCGGGTCAGATAGCCGCCCGCCTCCAGCTTGCTCACCAGCCGGGCGACCGCCGCCTTATCCACCCCCAGATGCTCCGCCAGCTCCTGCTGGGTCATTTTCTGATGAAACGAAATAATGCGCAGCGCCCAGGTTTCCTGCTCTTTGAGCCCCTGTGCCTGAAGATTATAATACCGCTGAGCACAGCGGGTAATGCGGGTAAAATACTTCCGGTAGTTCTCCATCCCTATTCCTCCTATGGTTTTAATGGTTGATTAGTCAACGAAATACCTGTTAATAAAGTAACACCAATTAGTTGATTTGTCAACTGTTTGGACGGCGGAATTGTCCGCTTTTTTAAACTTTGCGCTTGCCTATTGCTTTTTATGCGTTCTTCTGCTATGATGCTCCCAGAATGTCATACTAAGGGGGTTGTTTGATGTTTTTCAGACCGCAGCACTGGAATCCGGGCACGCCGGTTGCGCTGTCCGCACAATGCCAAATCGAAGGATTTTCCGGCTACACCCGGGAACTTCTGGAATCGTTTTGCGCCAAGAATCAGAACGCGGCAGGCACCGTCTCAACCATTCGCGGAGTCTTGACCCTGCCCGAATATTTTCCGCTTGACCATCAGGAGGAAGCCTATCAGATTCAGCTGGAAGAGACCGCGATCACGCTTTACGGGGGAAGCAGGCGCGGGCTGCTCTACGCCGCGGTCACGCTTCTTCAGATGGAAAATCACGAAGGGCTTTTCACCGGCGTGCTGCAAGACGCACCGGACTGCGCCTTCCGGGGCTATCGGGCTTATCTGCCCGGCCGGCATTCCTTTGCGGATTTTTACCGGATGGTGGACACGCTGGTCTATTATAAATACAACTATCTTTCTCTGGAAATCGGCGGCGCCATGGAATACAAGCGTCATCCGGAGATCAACGAAGCCTGGCAGGCCTTTGCCAAAGAGACCCACCGTTATTCCGGCCGTACCCACGAGATCCAAAACGGCTTCGGCTGGAGCAAAAACTCCATTCATACCGACAACGGAGAAGGCGACCTCTTAACGCAGGACGAGGTGCGGCAGCTGATTCGTTATGCCCGGGAACGGGAGCTCACCGTTTATCCGGAAACGCCGCTTTTATCCCACAGCGACTATCTCTGCCTTGCCCATCCTGAAATCAGAGAACGGGCGGAGGATCCTTATCCCGACACGTACTGCCCCAATCATCCGGGCACCTATCCGCTGGTCTTCGACGTGCTGGAAGAGGTGCTGGAGGTCTTTTCGCCGGAGCTTGTCAACATCGGGCACGATGAATACTACAGCATTTGCCTGTGCCCCCGCTGCAAAGGGAAAAAGCCGGAAGAGGTGTTTGCCTCCGATGTAATTAAAATTCATGATTTTCTAAAGGAGCGGGGGGTGCGCACCGCCATGTGGGGCGATAAGCTGCTGCCGGTGGTGACCCCCGCGCGCACCTACGGCGGCGCCGGGGAAGACCGCATCGGCTCCCGTGGCCAGCATGTGCTGATTCCGCCCACCTTCGGCTGCCAGCGCCTGCTGCCGAAGGATATTCTGATGATCAACTGGTATCACAGCTTCGGCTTGCAGTATGATTTTGTTTATCACACCCACGGCTATGACATGATCTATGGAAACATGGCCGCCGAGCGCCTGCAATACTGGCGGGAGCGCCGCCGGTTCGGCGCAAAAGGCGGCTGCTGCTCCAACTGGGGTTCCAATGCCCCGGAATATATGCAGCGCAACTGCCAGTATCTGCATCTGCTTTTCGGCGCCTTTGCGCTCTGGAGCCCGTCGTATCAAAACAACGAGCAGCCGGAGGTGCTGCAAAAGGCCTTTGAGGAGGCCTTTCATCTGCACTATGGGAACCTAAGCCGCACCCCTTATTTGATCGTAACGCACACAACGCCCCTGCAAATTCCCTACAAAGTGTTTTACGACGGGGTTTTTATTGAAGATTCCGTTTATCATATGGGGAATTATCAGGTTACCTATGCCGACGGATCCCAGGTGCTGCTGGAAGTCAAATACGGCAGCAATATTTCCGCGCAGGAGCTGCCATGCGCACTGGGCAGCAATCAGGAGGGTTTTAACCCCGCCTCGCTGGACGAATCCGCTTTGGGAGAGGTTGCTTATTCCACGCTTCCGTTCCGAAAGGAAGGAAAGACCTGGTACCGCACCGCTTACCGGGATCCTTTCCCCGAGAAGGCCGTGCGCAGCGTCAATTATCTGCCGGACCGGCCGGAGCCGGTAGAGGTATTGTCCTTTGAACGCACCGGCCCCTAAGCATGAAAAATTAAAAAAGAGCGTGCCGGGGCGCTGCAGAAAAATGCAGCGCCCCGGCACGCGGTGACAGATGCCCCCTGTTATCCCCCGGGCTTGCCCTGAATGGAATACTCCACCCATTCCGCAATATTCACGGCATGATCCCCGATCCGTTCAAAATATTTGGCGACCATTAAAATGTCGAGACACAACCCCGCCGGTGCCGCTTTTTCTTCGATCAGCTGAATCAGTTCCTCTTTGGCCTCCAAAAAAAGGTCGTCCACCACGTCGTCATAATCCACCACATAGCGGGCCGTTTTCAGATCCTTTTCCACAAAAGACCGGATGCTTTCCTTTACCATATGGATCGTGGCCTCGCCCAGCGCATCGATTTTCTGATGCCGGACCTCCCCGATTCCGCCGGTATGGCGGGCAATTTCCGAAATATCAGACGCCTGATCCCCGATCCGTTCCATATCCGAGATCATCTTATGCGCGGCTGAAATCACGCGCAGATCCCGGGCCACCGGCTGCTGCTGCAGCAGCAAACGAAGGCAAAGGCCTTCAATCTCCCGCTCCTTCTGATCGATTTTCTGATCGGTGGCGATCGCCTGCCCGATCAGCGCCTCGTTGCCGTGCAGCATCGCTTCCGCCGCATCGGAAATGGCGCTCTCACACAAGGCGCCCATTTCCTCCAGTTCCCGATTCAGCTGCTGCAGCTGCTCCTGAAATTGAATCCGCATTATCCGAACCTCCCTGTAATATAATCTTCGGTCTTCTGTTCGGCCGGCATGGAGAAGACCTGCTCCGTCTCCCCGCATTCCACGGCTCTTCCCATTAAAAAGAAGGCCGTCTGGTCGGAGACTCTTGCCGCCTGCTGCATATTATGAGTCACCATAATAATGGTATACCGTTCTTTTAAAG
>CAYRYQ010000055.1:0-11810 GCA_964428505.1 uncultured Eubacteriales bacterium | reverse complement strand
AGCGGTTATGAAAAAGAAAAGTCTTGCCTTACGGACGGCGATGCTGGTCATGGCAGCTTTGTTGCTGGTTTCACTATCATCCTGCAGCCTGCCGGCTATGGGTGGTTTGTTTGAAAGTGAAAGCAGCCTGGGAAAAACCAATAACACCGCGGTTACAATTGCGGGGGCCATGAAGGAATATCTTTCTGACAAGCATAAGGAATCCTTGAATTTATATGGCCTTGAAATGATTCTGAACAGTGACGGCAACGGAACGGTCAAGCTTTATTATGCCGGCAATAATCCGGAGAAAATTTCCTATTCTGATATTTATGTGGCGGAGGTGGATTCTAAAACCGGCCATGTGGGGCGGTTTGGGCGGCCGGATTATGCAAAAGACGGAATTACGCCATATCAGATGGTAAAGGAATCGCACCCGATGGATGTGTCGGCTTTGCCGTTGGATAGCGGAAAAGCAATTTCAAACGGGGTGAAGGCGTTTAGCGCCACTGCAGACTTTAATTATGATTATGTCCAGATTGCGCTGTCGAACCCCGATACGCTGGAACAGTATGAGATCCGGTTTATATCCATGCTGAATGACATGGTCTATTATTGCACGGTAGACGGTGTAAACGGTGCGGTATTGACTTCTTCGGTCGGAACGCTTTGAAATGGAGAACGATGTCGATGAAAAAATGGATGTCCATGATGCTGGCGATGATTCTGCTTTTATCCGCGGGGTGCAGTGTGAAGGTGCGGCGCGATACCTTTTCGATTCCGCAGGAAATGGTGAAGAGCGTGGAAATTCAGCGGGAATATTTGGATGAGAGCGGAAACAGCTACTTTTATAAAAAGGTTGTGACCAGCGAAGAGGACATGGAAAAAATCTGCAGCATGATCCGAACGCTGCCGGTTGAAAAGGCCTCGCAGGATGAACCGCACCCCATTACCGATTTTTCTATCATTGTTCTTTTACGCGGGGAAAAAGATCATCGGTTAATTTTGAATGAGGATATGGCCTTTTACTACCGGGTCGCCTATAACTATCAGGACGCCAAGACCTTTCAGCAGTTTAAGGATCTTTATGATAATCTGGGATATGAAGAGGAAAAAACGGAGCCCAGCCGTTTTTAGGTCATAAAAAAAGTCTTATACATTTGTATAAGGCTTTTTGCATAGAATGAAGGCGTGGACATCTTTTAAAGGAGAAGGCACATGAAAAAAACGGTCAGTATAATTTTCATCATGGTATTTTCCCTGATGAATGTGTTTTCATTCGTGGGCTGCCGCAGTACCCAGGCGGCAGGGGAAGAAGTGCGCGCCTGCTGGGTGACCAGCGTGGGAAATCTGGATTTCCCTTCAGGGCAGGGACTGTCTGCCGCGGCGCTTAAAACCGAAATTGATACGATTGTAAAAAATTGTAAATCAACAGGGATCAATGCCATATTTTTTCAGGTACGGCCCAACGGCGACGCCCTGTATGCATCCTCGATTTTTCCCTGGAGCGTTTATCTCAGCGGAAAGCAGGGGGTGGCGCCGGACGGTAATTTTGATCCGCTTGCCTATTTTGTGCGTGCGGCACATGGCGCCGGTATTCAGCTGCAGGCCTGGATCAATCCTTACCGGATCGGTTCCGGCAGTGATGTTTGGCAAAATCTTTCCGCCAATAACCCGGCGGTGCTGCATCCGGAATATACCATCACCAGCAATTCGGGCGTTTACTATAATCCCGGAATGCCGGAAGCACGCAAACTGATTCTGGACGGAATCGCGGAACTGGTTAAAAATTATGAAATCGACGGCATTCATTTTGACGATTATTTTTATCCATATGATTTGAGCGGATTTGATGACAGCATCGCTTATGCCCAATATGGCGGCGGACTCAGCCTTGCGGATTTTCGTCGCAACGCGGTAAATCAATTGGTGAAAGAAGCGTATACATTGATCAAAACCATCCGCAAGAGCGCGGCGTTTGGGATCAGCCCCTTTGGAATCTGGGCCAATCAGTCGGTCATGGCGGAGGGCAGCGCCACCAGCGGAATGAGCTCCTATGCCACGATCTATTCAGACAGCAAAACCTGGGTGGAACAGGGCTGGCTCGACTATGTTTGCCCCCAGATCTATTGGAGCTTTGATAACAAGGCGGCTCCCTATGGCGTGCTGGTGGATTGGTGGGATGCGCTCTGCGCCAAAAATAATGTAAAGCTCTATGTGGGGCTTGCTCTTTACAAGGTGGGAACGGCCGAAGTCGGATTTGAACAGGCGGATATCATGACCCGGGAAATCCAGTATGCGGCTAAAAAAACAAGTTACGGCGGGCATTGCTTTTTCCGCTATGGGCTGATGATGCAAAACAAAGAAGGCGTATTGGACGCCATTGTTCAATATTATGGAACGGTTTCTGCTTCCGGGAGCAAAGCATCCTTCAGCGCAGTGGTGGGCAAAAGTGGTGCGATCGTTGGCGCGGGAAATGGGTCGGCATCTTCCCCAAGCACGGCATCGGCCGTGAAGCTGCCGGAAGCGACTGCTCTTACGGTGACCAGCCCGGCAGATGGCGTTACGGTTGAGGCAGGTGGGATATCCGTTGCCGGGACTGTGACGCCGGGGAAAAAGGTGACAGTGAACGGTGTGAACGCGATTGTCAGTGAAAAAGGTCTTTTTGCGGCCTATATTCCGCTTACAGTCGGGAAAAATAAGATTACGGTGCAGGCGGGAGGCAGTTCCCGTGTTCTGTGGATCAACAGAAGCGGCACCGCAGCAGAAAGCAGCGGGTTCGCGGCAGATTCCTTTTATCCATCCGGCATGATCAGACACAGCGCCGGGCAAACGGTTCTTTTCCAAGTGGAAGCGCCATCGGGTGCTTCTGTTATTTTGACAAACGGAACGGTTTCGATCCCTTTGGAAGAAAATACGGCGGGGGTTTATCAGTCTGATTGGATCGTGCCGGTTTTGCCGGTTATGGACAAGTTGACTCTTGATGGGTTTTCATTGTCCGGAATAAAGGATGGGCAGACCTTTACCAGTGCGGTGGATCTGACTTTGGAGCTGCAAGCAGAGCCGATCACGGAGGAGTGGTATCTGGCGAATGATGCTTATCTGTTTGATCAAAGCTACGGTGGTTCACAAATGGACAATGATCCGCTGCCCAAAGGAACCCCTGTTCGGTCTGTTGCCGAAGAGGGCGACCGGCTATTGCTGGAAAACGGTTTTTGGGTGAATCGGGACTCATTGACAAGTGAAGCCACACCGTCGGCAGAGGAAGCGGGTTATGATTATGAAATTCTGCAGCTTTCCGCTTCTGCGGACTTTGGATTTTTTGGAAGCAGCTCTGATACATATGTGGCGCTATCCTTTACGGGCGGAGGCAGAACGCAGTTTGAAGCGGAAACAATGGGAGCAGATCTATCCTTGTCGTCTTTTCGGTCGGCACAAGGGGGCAATTTGATTCTGACTTCCGGATCCGGCAAAAAAATTGCTGGGTATGAATTGATGGCGCAGCAGGGGCGTGTTACGGTTTATGTGCGCTTTCAAACCGGTGAGCTGGCTGGAAAGCATATTGTGCTGGATGCGGGACACGGCGGAAGTGATACCGGAGCGCTTGGCGCCGGCGGCAGTGCCTGGCCCACAGAAAGTCAGCTGAATCTGGTTCTGGCAGAGGCGCTGAAGCAGGAACTTGAAAATGCGGGAGCACAGGTGACGATGCTGCGTACAGAGGATACATCTATATCGCTGGAGGACCGGGTTAAAACCGCAGAATCGCTTTTGCCGGATTTCTTTATTTCGCTGCATCACAACGCCACGGTGCAGACGGCAGATTTTACACAGGCAAGTGGGGGACTGGTTTTATATTCCTCCCCGTTGTCTAAAAGCCTGGCCGATCATCTGGCTGGCTGCTTATGGGACGGGATCAGTGATTTCGGGCAGGTGCCGTCCAGGCGACAAAGCCTGTATGTCTGCCGGGAAACGCAGTATCCCGCTGTTCTGGTGGAAGCCGGGTATCTCTGTAATCCCGTGGAATATGAAATGCTTTGTAAAGCGGATATTGCGCAAAGTTTGGCAAAGAATATAGTGAAAGGAATCGAAAATTGGCTAAACACAGAAAGTTCATGAATTTTCATTGGTTTTTTCTTTCCATTTCAGAGAAAATGTGTTAAAATAAAATCTAATTTATATTATAAAGGAGACTGTTATGGAGTTTTGGCAGGAAGTGCCCAAGCAGGGTGTGATTTGCAATTACGGAATTGCGGACCACTTTAAAACCAGCTATCTTTCGGTGGATTTTATTTTGCCGCTGACCGAAGAAAATGCGACCGGATTATCCCTATTGGCCGGTGTGCTCAGCCGTGGGTGTAAGGGATTTCCAGAAATGGAGCAGATCAGCCGCTATCTTTCCCGTTACTATGGGGCCTCCTTTTCGATTAATGCCAGCAAATCCGGGGAACTGGAGATTTTGAATTTCTCTTTTACCTATCTGGATAATGCATTCGCCATCAACCGGGAAAATATTCAGGATGCCATGGTGGCCTTGCTGAAAGAAATGCTCTTTTATCCGCTGGTGGAGCAGGGGGGCTTTCGGGAGCGGTATGTGGAACAGGAAAAAGTTAATCTGGCTGATAAAATTAACGGACTTTTGAATGATAAGCGCATCTATTCTCTGGAACGCTGTAAAGCCCTGATGTGTGAAGGGGAAGCCTATGGCATCAGTGATATGGGCAGCAAGGAAATGATCGGGCAATTTGACCGCGTGCGGCTCTATACGTTTTATCAGCGGATTTTGAAGGAAGCCTATGTGGTGATCAGCTATGTGGGAAAGAAAAAAGAACGGTTCCTTCTGGAGCTGGCAGAGGCTTTTCAGGAGCGAACAGGCCCGATGCCGGAAACCGCTGTACTGGAAAAGAAAACGGAACGCCGCGAATTTGTGGATGAGATGGATTTAAGCCAAAGCAAGCTGAATCTTGGATATCGGCTGGGGCCTGTTGCCCGCAAAAACGGTGCGGCTTGCCGCCTGTTTAATGTGCTGTATGGAGGAAGCGCATCCTCCAAGCTGTTTATGAATGTGCGGGAGCGTCTTTCCCTTTGCTATTATTGCGCTTCCAATGTGGATCGGCTGAAAAATGTGTTGTTTGTTTCCAGTGGGGTGGAGGCTGCCAAATATGCGGAAGCCCGGAATGAGATTGAAGCGCAGCTGCAGAATATCGCAGAAGGAAGCTTTACGGCAGAAGAAATGCTGAACGCCAAGGCTTACCTGATCGACAGTATCCGCGGATTTTCTGACAGTGAGAGCACTCTTGCATCCTTGATGCTGGCAGGAACGCTGCGCCGGGAGATGAAAACACCGGAACAGGAAATGAGCGAGATCCGGGCCGTATCCCGGGAAGATCTGATGGCGATTGCCCGTGAAGCGGCATTAGATACGGTCTATTTTTTGAAGGGAGTTCAGAAGGAAGCATGAACAATACCAAAACCTTTTCCAGTCGCACAATCCGGGAAAAATATGAGCGGATACAGCATTCGAGCGGATTGACTCTTTATTATATGAAAATGCCGGGCAAAGCCAAAAAGGCGGCGATGATCGCCACTAAATTCGGCTCCATGAACTACTGCTTCACCACACCGGAAGGGTGTGCTGTAACGGTTCCCAACGGGACGGCCCATTTTTTGGAGCACAAGCTGTTTGAAGGAGAACATGGCAATGCCTTCGATTACTATGCCAAAACCGGAGCCAAAGCCAATGCCTATACCTCCAATGATAAGACGGCCTATTATTTTACCTGCACGGACCAGTTTGATAAAAATCTGGAGGTACTGCTTTCCTTTGTGACGCATCCTTACCTGACCCGTGAAAATGTGGAAAAGGAGAAGGGCATCATTGCGCAGGAAATCAAAATGTATGAAGATGAACCGGGCTGGCAGGGGTATTTCACCATGGTGTGCGGGCTTTATCAGAACCATCCGATCCGGCGGGATATCGCAGGAACAGTAGAAGATATTTATTCCCTTACACCGGAGATCCTGATGAACTGCTACAATACCTTTTATCACCCATCCAATCTGGTGATGGCGGTGGCGGGAGATGTGTCTTTGGACGAAGTGCTGGCGGCGGTTGACTGCCATTTTAAGGCCTGCAGTCCGAGAAAGGTGGCCATTCCGGAGATCTGCGAGCCGATAGCGGCCGGCAGCCGCTATCAGGAAAAAGCAATGCTGGTTTCCAAGCCGTTTTTTCATCTTGGATTTAAGGATTATGAAACCGATCTGGATGGCTTTGCGCTTTCCCAAAAAGAGATGGAAGTGAATATCCTCCTGGAGCTGCTTTTCGGAAAGGCTTCTCCCTTTTACAAGGAACTTTATGAGGCGGGGATCATCAACAGCGAATTTGATTGCTGGTATGATCTTTCAGATTATTTTTCCTTTTGTGTGATTAATGGAGAAAGCAACGATCCGAAAGCGGTGGAGCAGGCTGCTTTTCACTATATTGACCAATTGATTCAAAACGGAGTGGACGAAGAACGCTTTTTTGAGATCCGCAACGGTCTTTACGGCTCCTTGGTGATGGAGACGGATCAGGCTTACCCGATGGTCAATAGGATGGTTGGAAATTATTTAAACGGCGCTGAAACCTTTGATGCGGTAGAGGCATTGCTGAAAATCACCCCGCAGGATCTGCAAATGCGGGCATCCGGTCTGTTCGCGCCGGAGCGCAGCTGCCTGTCTGTGATAAGGCCGTTGAAGGAGAATTAAAATGGATTATAATACCGTCTCTTTTCCGGGACTGGGGATTGGTGAATTTACCATCAATCCCACTGCCTTTAAAATTACGGATAACATTACAATCGAATGGTACGCCATCATTATTTGCGCGGGGATTTTAGTGGCCTATTTTGTGTGTGACCGGCTGGCGCCGCGTTTTGGGGTCAGCAGCGATGATCTGCTGGATGCGATGCTGATCGGGCTGCCCGCCGGTTTTGTGGGCGCGCGGGTATGGTACATATTGGGAGATTTGGGCAGCTTTGATTCCTTTATGGACATGATCAGTGTCTGGAACGGCGGGCTTGCCATTTATGGTGGAGTTTTCGGGGCGATGGTTGCGGCATTTTTTGTCTGCAGGCATAAGAAAATATCTTTTATCGGGCTTTTCGACTTAATGGCTATTGGTTTCATGATCGGACAAATTATTGGCCGTTGGGGGAATTTTGCCAATGTGGAGGTCTTTGGAATCAAGACAGATTTACCCTGGCGGATGGGCGTTGGGGTGAACTGCATTGCGGAATATGTGCATCCGCTGTTTCTGTATGAATCGCTCTGGAATTTAATTGGGCTGATCCTGATTCTGGGCTTTTTGGATTCCAGAAAATTCAAAGGCGAAATTTTTCTGATGTATTCAGCATGGTACGGTATTGGCCGTGCATGGATGGAGCCCTTGCGGGATAGCACCTATAATCTGAAAATTTTCGGGCTTAAAATCAATATGGTGCTGGCGATCGTGGCCGCTGCGCTGTCTATTGGCTGCCTTCTATATTTGCGCATCAAAAAGCCCGCGTGCCTGCTGCTTGCTGCAAAACCAGCGGAAACCGGGCCGCAGATCAGCTATGAAGACCAATTCGGGTATGCGGTTGCGGCAGAGGAAACACCGGCCACAGAGGAGGGCTTGACAGGGAATCCAGAAGAAGCGAGTGCAGAAAAGACGGCGGAACAGCAGGAAAACCGCGAAGTGGACGAGCCTGCAAACACAAGTGAGCTCCTGCCGGAATCTGCTCTTGAACCGGAACGGAGCGAGAAGCAGGCACCGGAAGAGGAGCATGCGGGTACGGTTTCTTTGGAGGATGGAACGGAGGGCAAAGAGCATGACAAAAATCATTGACGGGAAAGCCATCGCTGCCGTTATCCGAGAAGAAATCAGGCGGGAAGCGGAAGCGCTGATTGCGCAGGGGGTTCCCCCGGGTCTGGCTGTGATTATTGTGGGGGAGGACAGCGCCTCCAAAGTATATGTGCGCAATAAGATCAAAGCCTGTGCGGAAGCGGGCTTCTATTCTGAGAGCCATGCCTTGCCGGAAAACACAACAGAAGAAGAGCTGCTTGCCTTGATTGAACGATTGAACCTTGATTCTAATATTCACGGAATTTTGGTGCAGCTGCCTCTGCCGCGTCATTTGGACGAGAATAAGGTGATTCTGGCAATTGATCCCAAAAAAGATGTGGATGCATTTCATATGCAAAATGTGGGCAAGATAATGTTGGGTCAATATGATTTTCTGCCCTGCACACCGGCCGGTGTGATGAAGCTGTTGGAATACAGCGGCATTTCCGTGGCGGGGAAAGACTGCGTGGTGGTAGGCAGAAGCAATATTGTGGGAAAACCGCAGGCAATGCTGTTGTTACACGCCAACGCAACGGTGCAGATCTGTCATTCCAAAACAAAAAATCTGGCAGAGAAAACAGCGGCGGCTGATATTTTGGTGGTGGCAATCGGAAAAGCAAAGTTTATTACCGGCGATATGATCAAGGAAGGTGCTGTTGTGATCGACGTCGGGATGGACCGGGATGAAAACGGAAAATTGTGCGGAGATGTGGATTTTGATTCCTGTTTTGGAAAAGCCTCCGCAATCACGCCGGTTCCCGGCGGAGTGGGGCCTATGACCATTACAATGCTGCTGCAAAATACGCTGACCGCCGCGAAAAAACATTGAAGTGAAGTAAGGATAAACAAATGGATGCCATAACCTATATTTTAAAAAACATCAGTTTTGCGTGGCCGTCGCTTCTGATGGGTGCTGTGATTCCCTGCACCATTCTGCTGGTATTGCTGCTGCGCAAAGATCATAATGAGGTGCCGTTTGTAACGGTGGCTTATGGATTTCTTGCTTTTGTAGGTGTATTTGTTTTTGTGGCAGTGATCTTGATGATCCTGTTTGCAACGGTGATTCCGACCATTACGATTCAACAGGAGTCTGACAGTACCAATATCATTCGTTGGGGCGGCTCGGTGGTGTTGCTTTTGTTTTATGTATTGGCGGAGCTGGTCAAGCAGTTTTGCTTTATCAGCTATGATCAGGCGGCCGAAAAAAATCGTTTTGTTGGACTTTCGTATGCAAGCGGCTTCATTCTTGGCCAAAATCTTTTGATTTTAGGCGTGATCTATGTCAGCAACGTTGATATGAAACAAACTTTGGCCTTTGGGGTTCTTATGATCATCTCCGGGATGATCTATACAGTGGTTTCTGAAATCGGATATCAGCTGATCCGGGAAAAACACCGCTATGTCGGAGTGGCTTTAAGCGGGAGTTATTACCTGATGTTTATGGTGATGCTGATTTTTGCGAATATTTACGCGACCTACTTTTTTGTCTTTGCTGTTTTGATTTTCAATTTAGTGATGGCTTATGTGCTGCTGCCGCTTCCGTTTAAGAAGAAGGGGGAGGCAATTTCATGAGCTTGGTTTTATGGTGCTATTTGGCAGCGCTTGCTATTTGTGCCGCGGCCTTTGCCGCGCTTTACATATTTCAGCGAAAAATCCAGAAAATAAAGCTGCATACGGGCTTTTTTTTCGGCGGGCTGCTGTTTTCCATTGCGTATTTTGTGGGGATTATGGCTTTATTCCGCATGACCTTTACCTCGCAGGACTATTATAATACAATTGCTTTCCGCACCATGGTGGGGATGGTCTTTCTGGCCATTTTATGCTTTATCCGGTTTTTGATCTTAAAAATATTCTTTTTTAATCATGACCGGAATGAACAAGGGTTTTCTTTTTCCTTTGGTTTTGGCATCGCGCCGAGCGCTTTTTTGGCGGCGTATTTGCTCATCATGCTGATTGTGGTTGCTTTCAACGGATTATTTAATGGCCCCTGCATTGTGGAGGAAAACGGATGCCTGAGCTTTGCGGATAATACGATCATCAGCATTTTCAGACCTGTTTCCGGGCATTTGTCTTTTGCATTTTTGTTTCTGCTGTTTTGCGGCATCAGCTATGCCTTCTCCCTATTTATTGAAAAAATCTGCGCGCGAAATTATTCGCCTGTGATTGTAGTGGTCTGGCTGATTCTGCTTTTGCTGCCGGAATCCGTTTTGGTACTGGTGGTACCGTTCATGAAAATGTATTCCTTTGAGCACTGGCATCTGCTGATTATCGCCTTCTTTTGTGCGTTGGCAAGTTTTCTGCTGGTAAAGTTCATTCCTCTGGAACAGAAGCCGGAGAGCTATACGCAGCAGTTTGAATAGAGGCTGGAATTGCGTTATGGAAGGTGATTCCATTTTGATCGATTGCAATGTCATCATAGGGGACCGCGATTAGGTCGTTGAGGCCGGTATACTCTTCAATATAAGGGGTGGCGGCCGCCGCAGACATGCTGTAGCCACTGAACGTAATGGTATCGGCGACCCATTGCCCATTTCCGTTTTCCTGCTCTCCAAGGTGACCGTTGATGGTGACGGTTTCTCCTTTCAACGCTGAAAGAAGCGATTCAAAAGGCTTTAAATCGGTGCAGATCGCCGAAAGACGGCTGGGATCAGCGAGTGTGCCGCTGAGTGTGAATTGTCCTTCTTCTCTTCCGACAAAGGAAAGATTGCTGGAAAATCCCAATTCTTTCAGGTTTTCTTCAATGAGACTGCTGAAGGCTTCGTTGGTATAAAATCCTGCAGTTTCGGCTTCTTGTGCGTTTTCATTTGCCGGGCTTTGTTCCTGCGTGGTGTTTTGCGGACGGCGCATGAGATAGATTGCGGCCAATCCGAACCCCAGAACAAGGATTGTAATGGTAAAAGCAGTCCATTTAATTTTATAATAGCTGAATGTTTTTTTCATGGGAGGTTTGTCCTTTCATTGCGCTTTTTGGAGGTTAAAATGATTAAAAAGAGAGTGGCTGCATTGTCCACCGGGGTAATATGTCTGATTATTTTGGTTGGCGCGCTGGTTTGGGCGCTGTTCCGGCCGTCCAGCCGAGTGCCGGATCAATCCGGGGAACAGCCGGCAGAGTCCGGCCAGAACACACAGTCAACGGACGCGGGGCAGCAGACGGACAGCAACAATAACGAAACGGCCGAACCGGAAAATAATGAGGGAAAAAATAATGCCGGTTCTGCCACAAAAGCGGATATTGAGGCTATTTTAAAGGATCCCTTTATGCTTCTTGTGAATCGGGAAAACAAAGTATCTTCCGACTATCAGCCCTCTGATCTGATAACCTTTTCGGGCAATTATCAGTTAAATCAGACCTGTGCGGATGCGCTCCATCAGCTTATTGCGGCAGGAAAAGAAGCCGGATATAATTATACTTTGTACTCCGCATACCGTTCTTATTCAACACAATATAATAAATATAATAATAAAATTACTTCCTATGTGGCAGCGGGAAAAACGGAGGAGGAGGCCACTCGTCTGACCAATCAATATTACGCCCCGCCGGGCGCCAGCGAGCATCACACCGGCCTTGCTGCCGATGTGTGCATTCCCTCCATCATCAATAAATATGGCAGCTTGCATGAAGGCTATGATCAAACGCCGGAATTCGCATGGTTTTCCGCGCATGCCCATGAATATGGTTTTATTCTGCGTTATCCCAAAGGGGCGGAAACGATCACCGGCTATAGCTATGAACCTTGGCACTATCGCTATGTGGGCACCAGAATCGCAACGGAAATTTATAACCGCGGCATTACGCTGGAGGAATATATAGCGGACCTGCAAAGCCAATTACAGGCGGATGATAAATAATAAAAATTTAAAATAAATACGGATGCACCCCCTTTGGCAGCTGCTGCAACAAACAGCTGACAGAGGGGGCGCTTTATTGTTGTTCTGTTTTTTGTATATTTCTCGATGAAAGCAGCAGAAT
>CAYRYQ010000054.1:0-11837 GCA_964428505.1 uncultured Eubacteriales bacterium | reverse complement strand
CAAACTCCTGCTGTTTGATTTTAGAAGCGGGAATTCCTGTCCAAAGCTCCAGCACATAGGCCAGATGGTCAAAAGTCAAGGTGACCTCCTGCTCGGCGCCCAAAGCAGCCAATTCATCCTCTATCTTGCATTTTTCAGTATGCAGTTCCGCAGTCTCTCGGTAAACCTCTTCATTTTGCTCTCCATCGGAGAGCACGTTCAGCCGCGCTTCAATCTCGGTCAAGCGTCTTTGCTTGCGCATCCGGTCATTGCGGGCCACATTTTCCAGCGAAGCGCCGCTGCAGGCTTCGTCCAGAAGGTCGATCGCCTTATCCGGCAAAAAACGGTCTGTAATATACCGTTCCGACATTTTAGCCGCCTGCACCAGCAGCTGGTCTGGAATTGCCACATGGTGATAGGCGCTGTAACGGGGGCAGATTCCCTTTAAAATTTCAATGGTATCTTCCACCGACGGCTCGTCCACCAAAACCGGCTGGAAGCGCCGCTCCAACGCCGCGTCTTTTTCAATATATTTCCGGTATTCCACCAGAGTGGTGGCGCCAATCACCTGAATTTCCCCGCGGGAAAGGGCCGGCTTCAAAATATTTGCCGCATTCATGGTGCCTTCCCCATCTCCGGTTCCCACCAGATTATGAATCTCATCAATGACTAAAATGATATTACCCAAGCTCACCACTTCGCTGATCAGATTTTTGATCCGGCTTTCAAACTGACCGCGGAACTGCGTACCCGCCACCAGCGCGGTGAGATCCAGCAAATAAACCTCTTTGTCCAGCAGCTTTGCCGGCACGTTTTCCTGCGCGATCCGCGTGGCCAGCTCTTCGGCAATGGCCGTTTTCCCCACGCCTGGTTCCCCGATCAGGCAGGGATTATTTTTGGTTCTGCGGTTCAAAATCCGGATCAGCCGATTGAGCTCCGACTCCCGCCCGATGACCGGATCCAATTCCCCGGCTCTGGCCTTGGCGGTCAGATTGACCCCGTATTGATCCAGCATCTTCCGCTTCTTATCTTTTTTCTTCTCTTTTCCGTTTTCCCGGGGCTCCACAGGCGTCGCATTCTGTGCGGCGGAGGAATCACCCAGCTTTCCCAGCATCTTGCTAAAAAAAGGCGGAAGAGAGGGCGTGGTCTGGGAATCCAGTTCTTCGTTATTGAGCCCCAGCTGCTCGCTCATGTTATCAAATTCATCGGCAAATTGCTCCAGATCTTCATCGGTCATCCCCATTCCGTTAATCATTTCATTGACCTGCGGAATACCCATATCCTTCGCACATTTCAGGCAATAACCTTCGTTAATCGGCTTGCTTCCGTCCATACGGGTCACAAATACAACCGCCGTTCTTTTTTTGCATTTTACACAAAGCATGATGTTCTCCTTTAGTTTTCGGGCTTCCGCGCGTCTCGAATTTTAAAATAGATGGACGCATAATCGAACAGCGCGACGGCAGTAGCTCCCAAACAACCCACCATCAGCAATGTCGCATAATGAACAGAAAGCACCCTCTCATCAGTGACGATGATCACGATGACTGCAATAAATAATAATACTGTTGCAATTTTTCCGGTCCATTTGGAATAGACCACATATTTCTGAATATTCAGCAGCCGCAGGCTGCCCACGATCAGGATCAGCTCTTTCAGCGCGAAAATCAGGATGATCCAGCTGCGGATCCGCCCGCTTAAGCAAAGGCAGGCAATGGCGGAAAGCTGCATCATCTTATCCGCCACCGGATCCGCCAGTTTGCCAAAATCGGTAATCTGATGCCACCTTCTGGCCAGATATCCATCCAGAATATCTGTCAGCGCCGCTAAAACAAAAATGCCGGCTGCCCAATATTGCCCTTCCCTGCTGTATGTATAACACACAACAAAAGCCGGCACCATAAATAACCGAAGTACGGTTAAAAAATTCGGAAGATTCATTCCATTCACGCGTCCTTATTTATTTGAGGGCACCCAGAATCGGATTTACCTGGTTCATTGCTTTCAACAAAATGGTATGATTTAATTCCTCGGTTGAGACCAGAATATTTCCCTGCGCCAGCCAATGAAGCGCGGCGCCGAAGATCAACACAATCAACCCCGCGCGCACAACGCCAAAGACCAGTCCGCCCGCCCGGTTAATAGATTTTCCGAACGGCAAAACGCGGAACACCGTGTCCAGCAGCCGGCTGACTATAAACAGCAGCAGAAAGAAAATAATCACAAGCCCGATCAGCGCCGCTCCCTTGCTGATGGCCGCGCTGATGGGATCCGCAATGGCTGAAACCAATTGCTCTTTGGCCGCCACAGAATCCGACTGGCTCTTCTTCGCCGAAGCGATGATGCCATCCACATCTACATTTAAGGTTTCCAAAAAGCTTCTTAAACTATCCGGCATTTCCTGTAATTTTTCCACAACGTCCACGGTCTCCACCGCCTGATCAAAATCCTTGCCCACCGCGCTGCCATTAATAGCGGTAAGCACCGTATTACGCACAGCGGGGCCCACAAATTTTTCGTCCACCCAACTGGCCACCGGCGCACACAGATTCACCGCCAGAACGACCGCAATAATGCCGCCAAGCAGGGAGAAGAGCGTTTTGATCATTCCCTTGCGATACGCAAAATAAATTGAAATAAAACCAATCAAAACTGCCGCGATATCTAAAATAATTGCCATCGGTTCTTCCTCCTATCCGATCTCATTATATACACATTTTGTGTCGCTTACCACCACAACAGTGGATTTCCCCATCAAGTAAACCGCGCTGGCCCGTTCCGGCACAAAATCCAGCAGCACCTTTCCCGATCCATTAAAAACCTGACAGCGCTGATTTCCCAAAACAATCAACCGCCCGTCTTTATAATCGACTGAGGTCACATAAAAGGAAAGCGGCACCGTGTTCTTCACTTTTCCCTTTTCATCACAGACAACCACGGTTGCATCTCCGTTTTCAGCGGCTGAAATCACAAAGACGTTTACACTACTGTCCCTTAAAGAATAACATTGCAGCACCTGATTGTCAAATTGATATCGCTGATATTCTGTTCCCTTTTCACTTAATGAAACCATCCCCCAGGAAAAAAGCCCGCAAACAGTGCCGTCATTTTTAATGCTCACCTGAATGCATGGATTTTCTTCATAAGCCGCCGACCACACCACTTCCTCGCGGTCCAACTTGAAATAAAGAATTTCCGGAACAATACCGGAGCCTTCGATATTCATTGCAGAGAGTGCCAGGGCCTTATTGTCGCTGGAAAGCGCTGCATCCAGAATATACCGGCTTAAGCTGCGGTAACGATAAATTTCCCGAAAGGAGGCATCATACACATAAACCTTTGCCAAAAAGCCGTCTCCCTCCGTCACCACCACCAGATAGCCGTTTTCATTCATTTTTGCGGTAATGATCGGGTTTTCCATCTGCTTCTCAAATAATACGGAAAAGGAGTCCGCCACCAGCAAGCCGGTTCCGCCGCTGTCATAGACCAATACATACCGGTCATTGGCGCTGAGCACCGGTTTGCGGAAACCAAGCGCAGTGTTCTGAAACTCCGTACCGGTTTTATCGGTAATGACCAGCTTTTCCACGCTGGCATGCGCAAATCCGTCCTTGTAGACCACCGTGCTTCCGGCCTCCCCGGAATCAAACCGTACTTCCCCGATTTCTGCATCTTTTGCGGAGATACCAATATTAATTTTGGCCATCAGACGCCGGAAATTATCGCCGTTGATCTGGTTCCGGTTGGCAAAAAGAAATAAAAGGGCCACCATTACCATCATCAGCAGCAATAAATACCGAACATACTTAATGGTCATCCGTGAACGGTAATTCCGTGCAGGGCGCGGCACCTGCTCCTCTGTCTGCTCTTCCGTGAAATCTGCCGCATGATCAGGATCCTTCGGGTACATCCCTCGGCACCTCCCTTCCATCATAAAACACACGACTCAGATAAAGGCCGTAGGCCGGCATCGTCTTCCCGCAGACAGCGCGGTCTTTGCCTGCAATCAGCGCCGGGATCTGTTCCGGATCCAGGCGCCCTGTTGAAACAAACAGCAGCGTTCCGGCCATGATCCGCACCATATTATAAAGAAAGCCGTCTCCCGCCACCCGGAAGATCACCTGTTCCCCCTGACGCTCCATCCGGCTTTCATACACCGTGCGGACCGTATCCTCAATCTTAGAACCGGCAGACATAAACGCCTGAAAATCCTGTTTTCCCAGGAAATGCCGGGCAGCCTTGCGCATCCGCTCTATGTCCAGCGCAGTGTGTACATGATACGCCAGCCCCTTCAGGAACGGATCCGGGTAAGGCGTATCGTAAAAGCGGTAAAAATATTCCTTTGCCACCGCATGATAGCGCGGATGAAAATCCGATGATACTTCCATGCAGGAGAGAACACTGACCGTCTCCGGCAGCACCGCATTCAAAGCCAGCGGAATCCGCTTGCGCTCTATCCAATGGGGCGGATCAAAACACAGACAGTATTCCATGGCATGCACACCGCTGTCGGTGCGGCTGCAGCCGGTTACATCTGTCCGGACACCATAGATTTTCTCAATGGCGTCCTGCATCTGCTCCTGCACGGATTTTCCGTTCTTCTGCACCTGCCAACCCACAAAGGAAGCGCCGTTAAATCGAATCTTCAATAACAGTCTGTTGGTCTTCATATTTTTCCTTTTAAATATAAATTCTCATTAAAATGATTCCCGCTACTGTCAAAAGAAGCAGCCCCAAAGCCACCCAGTCCCGCCAGCTGCAAAAGTAAACTTTATAACGGGTGCGACCTTCTCCCCCGTGATAGCAGCGGCATTCCATGGCGTCCGCCAGCTCTTCGGCCCGCCGAAACGCGGATACCAGCAGCGGAATCAGAATCGGAACCAGCGAGCGCGCCCGACGCATGATATTCCCGGTTTCAAAATCAGCGCCCCGGGCTTTCTGGGCATTGATGATCTTATCGGTTTCATCAATCAAGGTCGGAATAAAACGCAGCGCAATCGTCATCATCATCGCCAGCTCATGCACCGGGATTTTGATCCATTTCAGTGGTTTGAATATACGCTCCAGCGCATCGGTCAGCATCACCGGGCTGGTGGTGTAAGTCAGATAAGAAGTGCCAATAATCAGCAAAAGAATCCGAATGATCATGAAAACTGCCGTCCGAACGCCGTCTGCATGAATCCAGGAAAGCCAGCGGATCCCCGGAAAAAGAGACGGACCGCCGCCGTAAAGCAAATTAAAAAATGCAGTAAAAATAATGATGACAATCAGCGGTTTCAATCCCTTCACTACCACTTTTACCGAGATGTTGGAAAAGGTCATTACCAGCCCGATCAGCCCGCCCAGCAGCAAAAAGCCCCAGAAGCTGGTTACCACAAACAACGCCACCACATAAACAAAAGTCAGCAGCAGCTTCATGCGCGGATCCAGCCGGTGCATAAACGATGTCCCGGGAAAATATTGCCCCAACGTGATATCCTTAAGCATGGCGCTCACCGCCTTTCTCCATACAGCGCATCATCTCCGTCTTTGCCTGCTCCACTGTATAGATGTTGCGGGAAACGGGATAACCCTGGTCGGCAAGAGAAATAAAAACCTTGGTGATCATCGGAACATCCAGCCCGATCTTCACCAACTGCTCCGCCTGCTCAAAAACCTCCGGCACCGATGCATGCATCATGCAGCGGCCCTGGTTCATCACCAGAATCGACTCCGCATTGCGGCAGATATCTTCCATGGAGTGACTGACCAGAACGATTGTGCTTCCGGTTTCCCGGTGATAATCCCGAATCCGGCTCAGGATTTCCTCCCGCCCTTTGGGATCCAGGCCCGCAGCGGGTTCATCCAGAATCAATACCTTTGGTTCCAGCGCCATCACCCCTGCGATCGCCGCCCGACGCTTTTGCCCGCCCGAAAGATCAAAGGGCGATTTTTCCAGCTCAGAGGAAGGCAAACCCACAAAGTGAAGCGCCTTTTCCACCCGGCGCTGAATTTCCTCTTCAGACAGACCCATATTCTTTGGCCCGAAAGCAATGTCTTTATAAACGGTTTCCTCAAACAGCTGGTGCTCCGGGTATTGAAAGACCAGCCCGACATCAAAGCGGGTTTGAATCCGTGTCTTTTTATCTGCGCCCCATAAATCCCGGCCATCAATATAAATTTTACCGGAGGTCGGTTTCAGAATGGCGTTAAAATGAGCAATCAGCGTGCTTTTCCCGGATCCGGTGTGCCCGATCACCCCGACATATTCGCCTTTTTTAATTTCCAGATTGATATCCTCAATCGCCGTGGTCTCAAAAGGAGTGCCCACACTGTACCGGTGGGTCAAATGCTCTGCGCGGATCATGGGCGCACCCCCTTCAGCAGCTTTTTCAGTTCCAGCACGCATTCCTCGGCGCTGAGCACCGCGATGGGAACCTTGATATCCTCCTGCCGCAGCGCAAACATCAGCTCCGCGGTTTGCGGCACGTCCAAAGAAAGGCTGTGCAGCAACCCCACATTCTGAAAAACTTCCCGGGGGGTGCCGTCTAAAATCAGCTCTCCCTCTCCCATCACCAAAACCCGGTCGGCCTGCACGGCCTCATCCATATAATGCGTAATCAGCACCACCGTCATGCCCCGCTCCCGGTTCAGGCGCAGAATCGTCTCCATGACTTCTCGGCGCCCTTTGGGATCCAGCATCGCCGTTGGCTCATCCAATACAATACAACGGGGCGACATGGCCAGAATTCCTGCAATCGCCACCCGCTGTTTCTGCCCGCCGGACAGCATATGGGGCGCGTGATGCCGGAACGCAGTCATGTCCACCAGCTCCAGCGCTTCATTCACCCGTTCCACCATCTCCGGATAAGGCACCCCCAGATTTTCCAGCGCAAAAGCCACATCCTCATCCACCACCGTGGCAATGATCTGGTTGTCGGGGTTCTGAAACACCATCCCTACGTTTTCCCGGATCTTTAAAAGATTTTCTTCCTGCGACGGATCCATCCCCAACACGCAAACACGGCCGGATGTTGCCTTCAAGATGCCGTTAAAATGCTTGGCCAGGGTGCTTTTTCCACAGCCGTTGTGGCCCAGAATGGCCACAAACTGGCCTTCTTCGATCTCCAGATCAATATCCTGCAGCACCGGAACCGGTTCTTTTCCTTCCTCCGTTGGATAAGAAAAGCTTAATTGTTCTACTTCAATGATTTTTGCCATTTATTCCTCCGCGAACCACCGGGCTACCGAACCAGACGGGAATGCCATCCCGTCTGCAGTACTGAGCCCGATTTCGCCGCTTTCAAATTGCCCGCCGATTCCGCGCGGCAACGTCAAACGCAGTAAATACTCCATCACCGAGGCGGATAGACCTGTGGAATAAGAATTCAATAAAAAAAACAGCGGCTTTGGCGACAATAACTTCATCGTCTGCACTAAAAACGGAAAAAGCCGCTCTTCCAGCTGCCAGACTTCCCCGCCCGGCCCTCGCCCATAGGAAGGGGGATCCATTACGATTCCCTCATAGGTATTCCCCCGACGAATCTCCCGCTCCACAAATTTCATGCAGTCGTCCACCAGATAGCGCACCGGCCGATCCGAAAGCCCGCAAAGTACGGCGTTCTCTTTCGCCCACTGCACCATTCCCTTGGAGGCATCCACATGGGTCACCACGGCGCCCTCCCGGGCGCAAGCCATCGTGGCGCCGCCCGTATAGGCAAAAAGATTCAGCACCTTCACCGGCCGACCAGCCTCCCGGATCCGCGCACGCATAAAATCCCAGTTGACTGCCTGCTCGGGGAATATGCCGGTATGCTTAAAGTTCATTGGCTTCACCTGAAAACGAAGATCCCGATAAGTAATCTGCCAGCGTTCCGGCAAAGAATGCAGTTCCCATTGCCCGCCGCCGCTGCTGGATCGATGGTATATGCCGCCGGGTTTTTTCCACTCCGGCCGGGTGCGTGCGCTTTGCCAGATCACCTGCGGATCCGGGCGCACCAAAATATGGCTGCCCCACCGCTCCAGCCGTTCCCCGTCGGAGGTATCCAATAATTCATAATCTTTCCATTGATCTGCAATCCACATTTTTTTATGTTCCTTCTATTTGCATCTGCTCTGCGCAGCAATCGGCAGGCTTCAGTCCCAAATGACGGTAGGCATGCGCCGTTACCATCCGGCCCCGGGGTGTTCTGGATATAAAACCGATCTGCAGCAGATAAGGCTCATACACATCTTCAAGCGTGATCGACTCTTCGCCGATTGTGGCTGCCAGCGTATCGAGACCCACCGGACCGCCGTTGAAATTCTTAATAATGCTGCCCAGCATCCGTCGGTCAATGGCATCCAGCCCCAGCGCATCAATTTCCAGCGCAGAAAGGGCAAAATCGGCCACTTCCTTTGTAATCACGCCGTTCCCCCGCACTTCGGCATAGTCCCTCACCCGCTTTAACAGGCGGTTGACAATCCGCGGGGTTCCCCGGGAACGTCTGGCAATCTCCATGGCCCCTTCGGGATCGGTTCGAATTCCTAAAAGGCCGGCGGACCGCAGCGCAATTTCCCGGAGTTCCTCCGGCTGATAAAGCTCCAGCCGCAGCAAAACGCCGAACCGATCCCGCAGTGGGGAAGAAATCTGCCCCGCCCGGGTCGTGGCGCCGATCAACGTAAATTTTGGCAAATCCAACCGGATACTGCGGGCGGAAGGACCTTTACCGATAATGATATCCACCGCATAATCCTCCATGGCGGGATAAAGCACTTCTTCCACCGCCCTGGAAAGCCGGTGAATTTCATCGATAAACAGCACATCTCCCGGCTGCAGATTGGTGATCAGCGCCGCGAGATCTCCCGGCTTTTCAATGGCCGGGCCGGAGGTAATGCGCATCTGCACGCCCATCTCGTTAGCGATAATTCCCGCCAGCGTGGTCTTGCCCAGCCCCGGAGGGCCGTAAAGCAGGCAGTGATCCAGGCTCTCACCCCTCCCTTTGGCGGCTTCGATAAAAACATTAAGATTTTCTTTGGCCTTGGTCTGTCCGATATAATCGAGCATCCGCCTGGGGCGAAGAGAATCCTCGATCTCTCCGTCTCCTCCGTTAAAGGAAGTAGACAGAATACGGTTTTCAAAATCGCTTTCGATCATGTTGAAAATCCTTTCAATGCTTCCGTGATGGCTTGTTCAACGCTGAGCTTAGAGAGATCCAAGCCGCTTAAGGCATGCTTCGCTTCTGGCTGGGTAAAGCCAAGCGCCATTAACGCTTCCATAATCTCGAGGCCCTTTGCCGCTGCACCCTGCGCAGGGGTGGAACGTTCCCCGTTCACCTGCAGGGGTGACATCCCCTTGAATTTATCTTTCAATTCCAGAATCAACCGGTCCGCCGCCTTAGGGCCCACCCCTTTGGCCCGGGTCAGATTGGCTTTATCTCCCATCAGCACACTGGCCGCCAGCTCGTCCGGCGTCAGCTCAGAGAGGATCGCCAGCGCCCCCTTGGGGCCTATACCGGAAACCCCGGTGATCATCCTGAAGCAATCCCGCTCCTCCCGTTCTGGAAAACCGTAGAGCTCCATCCCGTCTTCCCGCACCAGCATTTGAATATAGATAAAAATGTCATTGCCCAAACTTCCCAAAGCATCCATGCCAAAGCGGGAGAAGCAGACCGAAAAGCCCACACCGCCGCACTCAATAACGGCATAATCGTTTCCTTTTTCAAGAATTGTTCCGCGAAGTGATGCAATCATTTTAAAATCTCCAATAACTTTGAATTACAGCTATGCGCGTGACAGATTGCCAGCGCCAGCGCATCAGCGGCGTCGTCCGGCTTGGGTTTTTTGGTCAGCCCCAGAAGCTGCCGGGTCATCTCCATCACCTGGTTCTTTTCGGCACGTCCATACCCCACCACGCTCTGCTTGACCTGCAGCGGCGTATATTCAAAGGCTTCCACACCCTTCATCTTCCCGGCCAGCAAAATGACGCCTCGGGCATGCCCCACCTGAATGCCGGTCGTAATATTGGTGTTAAAAAACAGCTCTTCCACGGCCATACAGGATGGAGAAAAACGATCACACAGCGTGGAAACCCCGTGAAAAATGATTTCCAGGCGACTGGAGAAATCCAGCTTTGGCGGTGTGGTCACCGCGCCGTAGTCCAACACCGTGTAGCGATTACCGGTATATTCAATTACGCCGTATCCCACCGTGGCATAACCGGGATCAATGCCCAAAATAATCATTTTTTTGTTGCTCCATATAGTTTTACATTTTGTTATTATAACATATTGACGGCATAAAATAAAGAGCAATCCTCATAAAAAGTTCTTTTATTTTCCGTATGGCTATGCTACAATGATACTATGATATATGAAAATGTAATAAACGGACAATTTATTGCGCGCCGCAACCGCTTTATTGCGGAAGTGGAAATAAACGGTCTTCCCACCGTGTGCCATGTTAAAAACACAGGCCGCTGTCGGGAGCTTCTGCAGCCGGGCGCAACGATTTATCTGGAAAAGAAATCCGATGCCGCCCGTAAAACCGCCTATGATCTGATTGCGGTGGAAAAGAGCGGGAAGCTTTTTAATTTAGACAGTCAGGCCCCCAACAAGGTGGCGGCGGAGTGGCTCCCCCAAAGCGGGCTGTTCCCAGCAGACACCCATTTTTTTCCGGAGCAAAAATGTGGTCGCTCCCGGTTTGATTTTCTTGCCGACCACGAACCGGCGTTCACCTGGATTGAAGTCAAGGGCGTTACCCTGGAAGAAAACGGCGTCGCCCTCTTCCCCGACGCGCCCACCGAAAGGGGCCTGCGCCATGTGGAAGAGCTCTGTGCCTTGCAGGAAAGCGGAGTCGGCGCCATGCTTCTTTTTGTGCTGCAGATGGAAGGAATGCGTTCATTCAAGCCAAACGACCAGACCCACCCTGCTTTTGGGGAAGCTTTGCGGAAGGCGGCAGCTTCCGGCGTCCGGATTCTGGCGATGGAATGCCGGGTAACCCTCACCTCGATGACCATGATCCGGCCGGTCCCACTTTCATTATAATTTTTTCTTTTTTGAAAAGAAGTGTTGACAAATGTGGCGCTGTGTGCTAATATATCTAAGCGTTATCCGGGTGTGGCGCAGGTGGTAGCGCGCTTGACTGGGGGTCAAGAGGCCGCAAGTTCAAGTCTTGTCACTCGGACCATATCGAGTGTTCATAACGAATCAAAGTTATGAATACTCGATTTTTTTATTCATCTTTCGATGAAAGAACGAAAAAAGTCCCTTAAGGGGCCATAAGCCGGCCTTGCGGTCGACAGGGTTTTTAAAGCTTCCCCTGTATTCCGGCCTCATGGATCAAATTATGCCACCCGTTGAACGGGTGGCATAATTTGATCCAACGATTCTGAAAAGTTAAAGTAAAATCCTGCGAACATATTTTATTGCCCTTTCTCCACCTGCTCAATGGTGCCGCCACCCACCACCGTGTCGCCATCATAAAGCACCACCGCCTGACCGGGGGTCAAGGCGCGCTGCGGCACGTCAAAAGTCATCTGCACACGTGCTCCGTCCAGCGGAACCACCGTGACCCACTGCTCCTCCTGCTGGTAACGGGCTTTCGCCTTAACCCGCAGTTCCTTGGGCGGATTCCCGTAAAGAATCCAATTCCAATCGGCGGCAATCAGACGTTTTGCGAACAACGCTTCTGATGGACCCAAGATCACCCGATTGGACTTGGGATCCTTATCCACCACATAAAGCGGCGCCGGCAGAGAGAGCCCCAGCCCTTTTCTCTGACCGATGGTATAATGAATGATCCCTTTATGCCGGCCCAAAGCCCGCCCTTCCTGGTCCACAAAAGGTCCTTCCGGATAATGCTTTTCCCGAATCCGCTCAATTGCTCCCGCATAATCCCCA
>CAYRYQ010000053.1:0-12090 GCA_964428505.1 uncultured Eubacteriales bacterium | reverse complement strand
CTTATGAAGGCTCCCGAAATAATTTCGGGAGCCTTCCATGGTCTTTTTTGCTTTGGCGGATGAATATGGAGGAATAAAGTCCGGAATAATAGCGATATCGGAAAGGTTGATTAAACATGAATTTGGGCTTGAAACATGAGAAAACGATGCTGGTTACTGAAGAATGGAGTGCAAAAGCAATGGGCAGCGGCACCTTGGCCGTGTTTGCGACGCCGGCAATGGTGGCTTTAATGGAAGGATGCGCCGCGGAAAGCGTTTCCAATTTATTGGAAAAAGGGATCACCACGGTGGGGATTCAGATGACGGCGGAACATTTGTCGGCTACTCCTTTGGGCATGCAGGTATGCTGCAAAAGCACCTTGATTCGAATGGAGGGAAGAAAGCTGACCTTTTCATTGGAAGTCTTTGATGAGGCAGGGCTGATCGGCAGAGGGACCCACGAGCGCTTTATGGTGGAGCCGGAGCGATTTTTGGAAAAGGCAAACGCAAAGCTGAAAAATAATTAAAAAAAGTCTTGACATTTCAGGGGCGTTCTGCTATTATAAACTACGTTGCCGCAAGGCTCGTTCGGGCCTTGAAATGCGGATATGGCGGAATTGGCAGACGCGCTAGATTCAGGTTCTAGTCGGGGCAACTCGGTGGAGGTTCAAGTCCTCTTATCCGCACCATTTTCATAAAAGCTGATTCTGTTGATGAATCAGCTTTTATCTTTTATTCGGGGGGATTTTATGGGACACATTGGTAAAGTGGTGCGGCAGATGCGTATGAAATCCGGGCTGAGCCGCAGTCAGTTGGCAAAGGGTATTTGCTCTGAGAAATATCTCTATTTAATTGAAAAGGGGGAGCGGACGCCCTCTTCTGAAATGGCCCGCTTAATCGGCGGCCGATTGGGGGTCGATCTTTATCAATTCTATCTTTATCTGGACTGCGCTGATCCGGTTGAAATGCTGAATGTAATCCGGGATGTCAATATCTGTATCCGGGCTTCCGATATAAAAGAAATGATGAATGTGGCGGAGCATGCGGCGCAGCTGCCGGACTTCCAAAAGAAACCTTGGAGTTATTATGTGGATTTGTGCCGTTATACGTACCGTTTGCTGATTGATGGGGACGCCGCAGGAACTATTGCCGGAGTCCGGGAGCTGTTGCTTCCGGCAGAACCGAAATATCTGGAGGAAGATTATATTTTAAATCTGGAGATCGTTCTGTCGACGGCCTATCAGATTATTGGAGAAGTAAATCAGTCGAAAATGATTTTGGAGCGTTTGGACAGAATCTTAGAGAACAAAAAGAAAATTCTCCGGTATTATCAGGTGATTGTGACCACGCGGCTGAATCAAATGACGCTGTATCATCTGACAAAGGAATATGAGCTTGCGATTAAAGCGGGGCATTTTATCAATCAGTTCCATTTAGATACGGATACCTATGAGCGGTCGGCTTATGTTTATTATTACCTGGCATACGCTTATTATAAGCTGGGGGATACCACCACGGCGGTCGAGTGGTTTCAAAAATGCCTTTATACTCTTTTAGTCCATCATAATCCGGTCGGCGCTTATTATATTACGCATTATGATGCGTTTGAGGAACTGTTCCAAAACCCCCATGTCGGCAGTTTTTTAACCGATAAAATCAAACAAGCATACAATCTTCAATAAAAAAATAAGATCTGTTCCGCTTTTTGAAGCGGACAGATCTTATTTTTTTATTGGATTTGCGACAGCGTTTGAATATAAAAAAATGGCGGATTCTTCTGAAAGGATCATAAGATTGCCTAAAAAGTCCATAAAATGATATTGTTATGCAATGTTTTGGACTGGAACAATTGTTCTATTTTGCTTCCTATAGAATTGTGTTAGAATTGTTTTAAATTATTCTTGCTGTCATACCCTTGCGGTTCGGTATAACAGTGATATTTTATACGATTGCGGAGGGGCTTATGAAGGATCGATGGAACAAAAATCTGTGGCTGAGACTGCAGGCGGTGGTCATGTGTGCTATTTTAAGTATATCTATTTTGACAGGACAGAGTGCATTTGCTTTGGATGAGCAGAATCAGACGGGCAATGCCGATATCGTTCGCGGTGCTGCCCTGAGCTATCAGAAAAAAGGGGAGACCGGCTTCACAGAGCTAACAGCGCCTTATCGGATCAATGATATTACAAAGGTTGATCAGTTTCATGCGGCGTTTTCCTTTTATCTGGTGGACCATCAGGATGCGGTCACCGGGGCAATCAGCAGAACCGTTGCTCCCGGGGACTATTATTATGTGGATCTGCCTGAAAACCTGGTGGTCAGTAATCCGGCATCAGGTAGTATTTTAGGAAATTTGAACCGCCCGATTGCCAATTATATTTTTGAAGAACAAAGCACCAACAACTGGCGCGTGAAAATAACCTTTACTGATTATGTGAGCGATCCGAACGAGGAACAGATCCACGGTCAGCTGGATATGGATTTTTCTTTGGATCTATCTTCCATCGGAGTGGGAACGACCACAACGGTTTATATCCCGATCGACAATAATAGCAATATAGAGCTTGAAATTACCAACCCGACGCCTCCGCCGACCAAACCAATATCGCTGGAAAAGACTGTTTCCAGTTATGATCAGCTGACGCGCACGCTGATTTGGAATGTGAAGTTGTCTCCCGATACCGGGATTTTCGGCGGCTGCGTATTTACGGATACCCTGGATCCGAATACCAGTCTGAAATCGATGAAGCACGGGGCTGTGCTTCTGCAGGAAGGAACCGATTATACCTATAACCGCAGTACCGGTGAAATTGTCTATTCGATTCCGGCCGGGCGGGATGGCGCTAATTTTCAAAATATCACGATCACAACAGAAGTGAAACGGGAGGTTTATGGCTCTACGTTGGCGGTGGATATCCGCAATCAGGCTCATCTTTCCGGCGGAGAGCAGCTTGTGGATCTGGATTCCAATACGGCAACAAAGACCATTACGCCGGATTGGCTTAAAAAGAGCGGAACGGTTTTTGAAGGGAATAAAATTCAGTGGACGCTGACTGCGAACACGACCCGGCAGGAAATGTATAACGCGGTTATTACCGACCATTTGCAGGCGGATGTATTGCTGGACAAAACGTCAGTAAAGGTAAACGGAAATGCCATCACGGTTTATGATGGCAGCCATACGACGGCCAATCCGAATGAGATTTATGGCGTTTATCTTGCCCAGGCCGACGGAAAGGCAGATCTGAAGATCTATCTGCAGCGGGAGAATGCTTCAAACGCTACGCAGACCGTTACCTTTATCACCAATATCGTATCTCCGGATCAGGTTGTTACGGCCGACCCGGTTTATAATAACTGGGCAACGCTGGAAGCAAATTATAAAACCGGAGACGGAACCGGTGAGGGAACTTTGCCGGTACTCGATTTGGATCAGGTGGGGGTGGCGGTCCCTTATGTATCTGTGGTCAAAAATGCGGTCTTTAACAGCGACAATAAGCGAAAAGGCACCATTACCTGGAACATTTCCGCCGTGAGTAATTTATCGGATTACGGATATTCAAAAATCGTGGATACCCTTCCGGCCGATCAGGATTATTTGGCGGATGAAATCTATTGGGGGAACCAGCAGTTGAACACAACAACGGAGCCATCGGCGGAAATCAGCGCCGACGGCAGAACGCTGACCATTATCTTCCATTCCGACCGGAAACTTCAGACAACACAGAATTTTACGGTGACAACGAAAATCAAGCCGGAAATCTATGGGCAAAACCTGAATCAAAGAGAATTCAATAATGCGGTTCGCGCGGTATTGCTGAAAACAGGCGATCCGGATACAAAGCTGGAGGAAGCGGCTAATAACTGCAAGGTTCAAGTGACCAATACCGTGATCAGTAAAACGGCTGGCAGCTATACGCAAAACACAACCAAACAGGGGCAGAATCCGCGGGTGAACTTTACCATAACGGTAAACAGTAATCTGATGCCGCTGAACAATTTGGTTGTGACGGATGATTTAAATCAGATTGTAACACAGTTCAAGAAAAGCGGCACCAACAGCTATGTAACGGTGAGCGGCGTGCAATGGGGGCTGGTGCCAGACAGTCTGGTCATCCAGCGTAAGGCCGGCTCTTTGGATACCGGTCTGGATCTTGCGGCCATCGCGGCGAATGCCGTTTATGCCGGGAACGTGCTGACAGTATATTTTGGCAGCGGGGTGCAGGTGAATGATCAGTATACCATTTCCTTTACCGCCGAGCTGGATATAGCGCAACAGGATATTTTTAAGGAAAACGGAACGATTCGTTGCAACGGGAACGTGGGCGGCATTGAGGCCATAGGGCTGAAGACCGGCGTGATTTCTACCGCCGGAACCGGAAATGTGGAGATCAAGAATGAGGTTTTGGGTAAACAGGGAACGCAGCTGGTCAACGAACAGCAGATCCGCTGGAGCATCCATCTGAATCAGCACCGGCTGAATCTGGATAGTACGCAGGTAACGGATACGCTGCCGCTGGGGCTGACACTGGATCCTACTTCCGTGAAGCTGTATACCAATGTGATCGGAGCAGACGGGAATTTTATTGCCGACAGCCAGCTGGAGACACAGGGTATGCCGGTTCCATTTACCTATAGTTATCGGTCATCAACAGTACCGGGAGAAGAAGGCCGCTATGTGCTGGTGGTCGATCTGTCCAGCGCAACAACGGATTATGTGCTTTCTTTTGCAACAGACGTCAATCGTAATTTACTGGGAAAGACCATTTCAAACAGTGCATATTTTATGGGGCAGACTGCGGCACCGGAAGAAACCAACACCGGCACCATGAAGCTTTCCGATTCTTCCGGCGGATGGTCTGTCACAAAAGCGCCTGTGACTGTTCATAAGCGAAGCAAAGATAACAGCGCGCTGGTGGATACGGCTTATTTTTCGCTGTATTGGCTGCGTAATGGGGATCCTAATGATCCGGTTTTTGTGCGTACATTGCCCACCAGCGGCGGGAGCGTAACCTTTTATGGTTTGAGCCGTGAGCAGCAATACAGGATTGTGGAAACCGGGGCTCCCGACGGATATCTGCTGGATTCGTCAAATCCTGTGAACATTTCGGTTCCCGCCGCCGGAGCGGGGAATCCGGAGGATGTATATTTCTATAACACACCGATTAAAACCGGAGCCTGGATGCCGTCTGCGCTGAAGAAACTGGATGGGAAAAGCATTGTTCATCCCTTTCAGTTTGAAATCAATGACGGAATGAAGGCGCTAATGACCGGAACAACGCAGAATGTGATGGCCAACGGAGACGCTCCGGTCACCTTTGTGCTGAATGGCGGGGTATCTGCCGGTGAGGTGCTGCAGTTTACGGATGCCCACACCTTTTCGGACAGCGATCCCGCGGGAACCACCTATCTTGCAGCAACAAAAACGCTGTATATGAGGGAGATTCCATCCTCTTGGTCCGGCTACGAATTTGACAGCACCGTTTATACGCTGGTGATCAAGGCCTATAATGTTAAAGGACAATCACAACTGAAGGTTGTGGCGGAAGATGAAAATGGCAATCTGCTTACCGATGCTGCCGGCAATTTCACGGCGGCGGGCGTCCCGGTATTTCAAAATCGTTTCCGCGCCAACGGCTCGATTCAGCTGAGCGCGGAAAAGATCGTGATCGGGCACGCAGTGGAGGCCGGGCAATTCAGCTTTGAGCTGTATGAGGGAAATCAACTCCTACAAACGGTTCAAAACGGAGCGGGAGCGGAAACAGCTGCCAATACGTATACCGCTAATGTGCTGTTTGCACCGATTTCCTATCAGCAGGGAGATGTGGGAATCAAAACTTACCGGATTGTGGAAAAGAACAATGCGCTGCCGGGCTATACCTATGACGCCGCGGAATACACGGTTCAGGTACGTATAACCGATCAGGACAACGCAAATCTCGGGGTGGCGGTTGAGCAGATTCAAAAAACGCTTCTCGGCAATACCACGGCGGCGAGCAAGGTGCAGTTTGTCAATACCTATACAACGGGCAACTGCCCGGTGACGCTGCATGCTCAAAAAACGCTGAGCGGGCGTGTCCTTGCCTCTTCCCAGTTTATCTTTGTTCTTGCGGAAACCGACAGCGCCGGAACGGTCCTGCGCGAGGTGGGGCAGGTCAGCAATGATGGCGCGCAGATTGCGCTGCCGACGCTGACTTATACCCAAAGCGACATTGGAAAAAGCTTTTATTATCAGGTTTCCGAAAAGAATCTGCATCAACCGGGTTACACTTATGACGACACGGTTTACCGGGTTCAGCTTACCATTTCAGACCAGAATAACGGCACGCTGAAGGCTGTGACGGCAATGAAAAAAGGGGATGCGGCAGTATCCGCCATGCAGTTTGACAATCAGTATCATGCGGATGGTGCGATAACCTTGGAGGGCAACAAGATCTTGTCGGGGAAAGCACTGCCTGCGAACCAGTTTTCGTTTGCGCTGCAGCAGCTTGACAGCACGGGGCTGCCTGCTGGCAACGCTGTTTTGACGCGGAACACCGCCGATGGAAAGATCGTGTTTCCGATGCTTCACTATACCGAAGCGGATGCGGGAAAGACCTTCCTTTACCAAGTGACGGAGGTTCATGAACAGGTGGGCGGTTACACCTATGATCCGACTGCCTTTCAGGTTTCGGTGCGGGTGGAGGATCGTGGAGACGGCACACTGGATGTGCAGAAAACCATCATGGCGCCTGCCGCGGCATCTGCGATCACGTTTAGCAACGCCTACACCGCGGCGGATACCGGATTGCAGCTGGTGGCCAGAAAGGTGCTGAACGGGCGTTTATTGCAGGACCAACAATTTACATTCGTGTTGAATCATGTCAACGAGGACGGCACCCTGATCCGCAAATTACAGGAAACAAAAAACAGTCTGGATGGGTCTGTAACCTTTGATGAGCTAATTTATACGCAGGCCGACATGGGGAAAACCTTTTATTATACCGTTTCGGAAAAAAAGGATTCTTTGGCCGGATATGGATATGATGAAAGCCTTTACCGGATTCAGGTGGAGATTGTGGATAACAACAACGGAACCTTAACGGCAAAGAAGACCATCACAAAGGATAACGCCATTGAACCCTCGTTGCTGTTTACCAATTCCTATACGACCACGGATACCAGCCTTCAGCTGGGCGCTTTTAAAGTGTTGAACGGCAGAACGTTGGCAGAACATCAGTTCCGTTTTCAGCTCTTCCGCGCCGGAATCGGAGCGGAATCGGCGCAGCTGGTAGAGGAAGCATTTAATGACGACGGCGGCAACATTCTGTTTACACCCATCACGTATACCCAGGCCGATATGGGGAAGACCTATCTTTACACACTGAAAGAAGTGAATGACAGGCAGCCGGGATATCAATATGATCAAACTGTTTACGGCATTCGGGTGGAGATTATAGATCAGGGAGACGGGACCCTGCGCAAGCAAATAACCCTTTATAATCTGGACACTCCGGAGCAGTCCTTGTCGGAGCCGGTGTTCCAAAACACCTATACGGCAACCGGCTCGGTGGCGCTTCATGCCGGGAAGAAACTATCCGGCGCAGTGCTGCAGGATCAGCAATTTTCTTTTGCGCTGGCGGATGATCAGGGAAACATCCTTCAAACGGTGCGCAACAAGGCAGACGGATCCGTGTTATTTCAGGCTCTTTCCTTTAATCAGGATCAGCTGGGCACACATGCTTACCGGGTCTATGAACTTTCTGAAAATCAGAAGGACATTCTTTTTGATTCGACCATCTATGATGTTTCGGTTTTTGTGGAGGACCACGGAGACGGCACGCTCTTAGTCAGCACCTCCTATCAGAAAGAGCAAAGCGGGCAGGTGAGCAATGTGGACACCATGGAATTTTTGAATCAATATCAATTGCAGAAGGGCACTTCTCCGTTTACCGGAGACCATCCCTATGGGATTCTTTTTGGCGTTCTTTCCGCGTTTTCATTGCTATTGGCACTTTTTATGCGGAAAAAGAAGCGCTTCGGATCCCGATAATCAAAAAGCCAGCGCAGAGATTTTTTTCAACGCGGCCGGCGTTTTGATATGGAAAGGAACTATGGATATGTCCAATATCAGACACATTCACTTCGGGCAAAACAGTAATGAATGGATTTCTATTGATGGTTTGATGCTTTATCAGATCGGTGATTATTTATGCGAGAGCGGTCATGAGGCGGGGGCGCAGCATCAACTGTTTTATGAGTTAATCTATGTCGTTTCGGGCTCGGGCTCCTGGCAGTATGGAGCCAAAACAGACCCACTGGGAAAAGGCACATTATGTTTTTCACCCAAAGGGGAGCGGTTTCATTTGTTTTCAGATGGGGAGGACCCGCTGCATATTCTTTATCTTGAATTTGATTTGAAGGATTCCGCGAAAGGAGAGTGGAGGGATTTGGTGGATCAGTTGTCATCGCTGAGCTGCCGGGTTTCTTCCGGCTCTTCGGATTTTTCGCCGCATTTTTATAGCTTGCTGAACGAATTGCTGTTTGAACGGAAATATTATGATCTTTTTCTGAAAAACACCCTCGAAAATTTAATGATCATTGCTTACCGGACTTTGGCGCAGGAGAACGCCCTTCCTTACGCCCGCCCCAATTCAAAGGATGGCCTTGTTTTTGACATTCTTTATTTCATCAACAGCAATATCCGCACCTTAAAGCAGGTGGAAGAGGTTGCAGCTGCTTTCGGATATTCCTATAATTACATTGCCCGCCGGTTTATGCAGGTTTTAGGGCAAACCATGAAGGATTATTTGATGGAGCGCAAGTTTGAGGTGGCTTTGGATCTGCTGAACCATTCTGAGGGAAGCATCTCGGAGATTGCAAATGAGCTTTCTTTTTCTTCGTTGCATACGTTTAGCCGCGCATTTCGGCGCCAGTTCGGCTGTTCGCCGAAAGAATACCGGGAACAGCACCCGGTAAGTGTTGTATAATCGAAGCGTAAGGCCGGCAGCGGACTCAGTCCGCCGCCGGCCTTCAGCGTGTCGAAAAACGTGGTTTTCGGCACGCTGGAAGGCTGTTTAAAGAGCCCGAAGACCAGGACATGCCGTCCTGTAGGCGTATGCTGATACGGTAAGGCGGCATGGACGCCGTAAGCAAAAAACAGATTTTATGTGGCAAAACGCCGCAATTTTTCTTTTCCTACGCTGCTGAATCTATTTTTTGGAAGCAATTTTCTTTTTTTGAAACCCCCTTTTTCTTTTTATGTTTTTTGCGGTGCGGGACTTTTTTGACAGACTGAGGCCGGCGGCGGACTCAATCCGCCGCCGGCCTTGCATGATATAGGTTGGCATGGGGGCTATGGGGATCTCTTTTCTTGACATTTTAGGGCCGTTTTTTTATAATAAACTCAGCTTTGTTCTTTAAAACAGGTTTTACAGGGCGTTTTCCCGGATTGCAGCGCCTCTTCCTCTGTCATGGAGACCGCATTGCTCCCCGCATGGGACCGGGTTTTGTGATAGCGTTCGCCGGTTGGGGAGGCATACACGATGGAATCGGTCCCGGGTGAATGGGTGACGGTAACTGTGACGGTTTGAATTTCCTGACCGAATGTGACCGTCAACTGGCAGGTACCGGGCTTCACGGCCGTATAAACGCCATTTTTTACTGTCAGAACATCATTGTCGGCAGTAACGGTGAACGGCGTGTAGTAGACCGCTCCATGTGTGACTGCAACTCCGCCGGATTGACCGGGAGAAAGCGTTGAACGGGTCAGCGTAACGGTGAAATCCTGCGCTTCTTGCAAGCTTTCCCGGCCAAGAAGGGCAAGACTCAGCATTCCTGTGCAGATCAGAAAACCGCAGCATCCCATCCGCCATTTGGTTTTTGGGGAGAGATCAGATGTCAGAAGAAGAAACAGCCCTGCGGGAAAAAACACACACAAGGCGGCCATGATAAAACCGGGATGGGTCTTTGAATCCAATGAACATTCCCCCTAACAGACTTATATTAGCATAAATTGACAAAAAATGCAACAAAGAGGTTACCTATGGAATTATGGTCCCGTCTTGAAATCACAAAAAAACCGATCTTGCTCTACGGAATGGGCAACGGTGCCGATCAGGTGATACGGCAGCTGGAGAACCGCCATATTCCGGTTGCCGGCGTTTTTGCCAGCGACGGTTTTGTTCGTCACCAGATTTTTCATGGTTTTACGGTTTTATCTTATGGAGAAGCAAAAAAGCGATTCGGGGATATGGTTGTGCTGCTTGCTTTCGGAACACAGCGGCCGGAGGTCTTAACAAACATAAAAGGCATCATGGAGGAGCAGGAACTTTACGTACCGGATCTGCCGGTCGTGGGAGAGGGCCTGTGGACAATGGATTATTTAACGGCGCATGAAAAGGTGCTGCAACGTGTTGATGATCTTTTGGCCGATGACCGGTCCCGCAAGGTGTTTCGGTCGGTGATTGAGGGAAAAATCACGGGAGATCCTGCGCGGCTGATGGAGGCGGAATCCGGGCCGGAGGAGGGATATGCCCTATTGGAACTGAACCAGGAAGAACGGTATCTGGATCTTGGGGCTTATACCGGGGATACAGTGCTGCGCTTTTTGAATCATGTCGAGGGCTACCGGAAAATCATTGCCGTGGAGCCGGACCGAAAAAATTATCAGAAGTTGGTTCAAAGGGTGGGCGGATTGCCCGGCGTGACTTGTTGCCGCGCCGGTGTGGACCGAGACGCAGGTGCCTTGCGTTTTCCCATGGACGGAGGTCGTAAATCCAGAGCAGGGGAGGCCGGAGGAGCAGAAGTGCCCTCCATGACGGTGGATCAGCTGCTGCAAGGGGAGCCTGTCACGTTTATCAAAATGGATGTGGAAGGGATGGAACGGGCAGTGCTGGAAGGAGCCGCTGAAACGATCCGGCATTGGAAGCCAAAAATGGAGGTGGCTGCTTATCACCGCGTCGAAGATTTGTTTGATCTGCCGCTGCTGATTCATTCTCTGGTGCCCGATGTGCGCGTTTATTTAAGGCACTTTCCTTATCTTCCTGCCTGGGATACGAATTTTTACTTCAAATTTTAAGTGTCGGTGCATATATTATAATGAGGTGATATTATGTCTGACTGCATTACCGCATTAATTATTACTGCTGTGGTTACTCTTTGTCTGGGCGACGGGAAAAAGAGGTGCCACGCGCACAAGCCTGGTCCGTGCGCGCCAAACCGCTGTGCTCCGTCGTGCGGAGGCTGCCACAAACGGTAATTGAAAATCGGCCGGTGCTGCGATTGCAGCGCCGGCCTTTAAATTTCCTGAAATTTCACTGAGAAAACAGGAAAAGAGCAGGCATTTCTGTTATGATCCAATATTGACTGAATCTGGAAATGCTGATATAATAAATCTATATAATAAACATTTGAAGAGCCTGCCCCAAGGGGGTTCCCTTTCACATGTAACATGCGGGCTTGTTTCTTATTTTTTCGATAAATGGGGATATTTTATGATTAAAAGATTAATGATGAGCATCCGGGAATACCGGCGGGATACGGTGTTGGCACCGATCTATGTGACTTTTGAATCCATTTTGGAAATTGTTATACCAACGCTGATGGCGTTGCTGCTGGATCGGGGCATTCAGGGAAAAAATATTCGTGTTGTGTTGCTGATTGGGCTTGCGCTTACCACTGCCGCCTTATTTTCCTTATTGACAGGCGTTCTGGCCGGTCGCAGCGCGGCGATTGCTTCGGCAGGATTTGCAAAAAATCTTCGGCAGGACATGTTCTATCGTGTTCAACAGTTTTCTTTTGCCAATCTCGATAAATTTTCAACGGCCAGCATTATTACCCGGTTGACCACAGACGTGAGCAATGTGCAGAATGCATTTCAAATGATGGTGCGTCTCGCAGTTCGGGCGCCGATGATGATTGTTTTTGCACTGCTTTTTTCTTTTCGCATTGATGCCAAGCTATCCTTGATTTTTCTGGGGGTAATCCCGGTACTGGGAATCGGGCTTTTTTTCATTATTACCCACGTGCATCCGGTGTTTGTGCGGGTATTCAAAACCTATGATCGCCTTAACAATGTGGTGCAGGAAAATCTGCGTGGCATTCGGGTGGTAAAGTTCTATATCCGGGAAG
>CAYRYQ010000052.1:0-12199 GCA_964428505.1 uncultured Eubacteriales bacterium | reverse complement strand
AGCCCCGTTATGACCGCTTCGATACCTCTCCGTGTATATTTCAACTCATCTGTCTCAAATTTGACCTTCGGAAAAAGAAGAGAAAAGATGAGGAGAAAACAAAAAATATTAAGTTTTTGAAATGCCGAGAAACCGCATGAACACTGGATAAACGGAGATCAGCTTACCAAAGTAAGATGCTGATTTCGAGCCAGGCTCGTTATGACCACTTCGATACGCTTCCTTATTAGATTTTGTAGTTTTGAGCCGATTCCGAATCAAAATCATTGGATTTCGAGGTGAAATCAAGGGAATATCACCGTTCTATCTTGAAAAGTATTCCATAAAGGATTTCACTCAAATTTGCTTTGGAAGCGTTACTGTAAAACGGCTACCTTTTCCGGCATTGCTTTCCACCGCAATTTTTCCATGATGAGCGAGCACAATGGATTTCACTATCGTAAGCCCGATCCCCGCACCGCCGGTCTTTCGGCTCCGGGATTGATCGGTACGATAAAATCTTTCAAAAATATAGGGCAGCTGATCCTCAGGAATACCGATACCATTGTCTGTCACTGCTATCACCCCATTCTCCGGCTCATCTTTTACAGTGATTTTAACAGAACCGTTTTCCGGCGTATATTTTATGGCGTTTGACAGCAAGTTGGTTAGCACCTGGCTCATTCTGGCTCTGTCGGCAGCAACCACAGATGATTCGCCACCAACCTCCACAAGAATTCCTTTCTTATTGCTTTCGCTTTCCAGATTCCTGCGCACCATATGCGCAAGCTCCAATAAATCAAGCGGCGCCTTATGAAGGAGCATATTTTCATCTTCAATTTGAGAAAGTTTCTCCAGATCGGCAACCAAGCCGGAAATTCTGGCTATTTCCTCGTAGCAGCTTTGAAGCCTTTCGGCAGTTGGTTGCCATACGCCTTCGATCATGGCTTCCAAATGAGATGAAATGGCAGTGAGAGGAGTGCGAAGCTCATGCGAAACGTCGGTGGTCAAGCGTTTTCTGAGTGATTCCTGTGCGTCCAAAGAGGCCGCCATATGATTCATCGCGATGGCGAGCTCATTCAATTCACGCACTTTGACCTTTCCTTCAAAACGTATTTTGTAATTGCCTTCCGATATCTGCGTGGCAATTTGCGCCGTTTTCACAATCGGGCGGGAAATGCGTTTTGCCAGAATTCCACCTATAATGATGGAACCGGATATGGATAATATCCCGATGATCAACAAAACCGCGTTAAGTGTATTTAAAAACTTAAAATCATTTTCATTTAAAAAATAAGGCCCATAGGAGCGGATAGCAACCTGGCCGATTTTTTGCCCGTTTTGTTCCAAGTCATAATTTTGCGTCATAATGCCGCCCTGCAGATTTGGACGATTTTGGTTCATCCGCTGCGTAATTTCATCCATGATCTGCTGGCATAAGCTCATATCATGATTTTCAGCGTCCCAAACGATATCTCCGTTTATATCAGAAATCTTGACGATATAACCCTCATACAAGGCATACATTCCAACACCATGGATATACCCGGTATCCCAATTCCCGGCCATACTGTTATACTGACGGCTGAGGTTTTCCACAATATCTTTGCAGCGCGCTTTTTGTTGTTCTTTAACATAATTTTCAAACCCGGCATTGATCGATCGATTGGCCAACAGGCTGATTACTGAGACAATGACGAAAACAACGAAAGAAATTGTTACGGTCAACTGTGTGCGAAGTCCACGGCGCATTTCAGTTTCCTCCAAACTTATAGCCCAGTCCGTGTATCGTCAGCACATAGACCGGTTCTTTGCTGTTGTCTTCAATTTTTTGCCGCAGATTTTTAATATGGGTATCCACCGTTCTGTCGTATCCCTCGAATTCACCGTCAAAGGCTATTTCAATCAGCTCATCTCGTGTGAACACCTTTCCGGGATATTTAATAAGAGCGGAAAGAATTTTACGCTCACTTGGGGTTAAATGGACTTCGTCCCCTTTTTTGCAAATCGTATTTTTTTCAAAGTCGACAACCAGATCCCCGTTTCTCCATGAATTTTTGATAGCAAGCGGAACCAGATCCTTCTCCGTGCGGCGCAAAACGGCCTCCACCCGGGCGGCAACCAATTTAAGGCTGAACGGTTTAACAATATAGTCGTCAGCCCCGGTGGCAAGACCGCTCAGCTGACTGGCTTCATCTGATTTTGCGGTAAGCATGATGATGGGGATACGCGATTTTTTGCGGATGGCGGCGCAGACCTGCTCCCCTGAAATATCCGGCAGCATCAGATCTAAAATGATCAGTGACAAAGGATGCTTTTCAAAAAGTTCCAGCGCTTTATAGCCGCTTTCCGCCGTGAATACAGAATACCCTTTGGTTTCCATAAACGCGGCAACTGCGTCAAGGATTTTGGGCTCATCATCCACCACCAAAATATTTTTGTTTGCCGACAAAACTGCCACCTACCTTCCATCCTTACAATAACAGGGAACCGCAACGAGTACGGTTCCCTGAACAATTGTTACAAAATCACATCATAGCCCTGGTCTTCAATTTCCTGTGTGATGATATTCAGCGGACTTTGGGCCGCATCATGCTCCACGGTGACGGTTCCAGCTTTCAGATCAACCGCCACGCCGCTCACGCCCGGCAATACCTCCACCGCTTTTGTAATTGCTTTTACGCAATGCTCGCAGGACATTCCGTTTACTTTTATTACTGCCTTTTCCATAATTATACTCCTTTTTTGTATCAATAACAACCCTACACTTCTATTTATCGTAAGACTAGTACTTCATTTTATTTGTACAAATCTGTTCCGATAAAATCCATCGTCTTATTCGTAAACCTGCATTATTTCAAATTAAAGGGCTTGAGCAGCTTCCAGACTTGTTCAGTTTTGCCGTTTTCCTCAATGGGAACCTGCGCATAAACCCATCCCTCCACCTTCTCCGGGTCAACACCCGCCGCGATCAGCGGTTCCGGATTCAGAACAAAAACAATATCCTTGTCCTGATTTTCATTGTTATAACCGTTTGTTTCCATATCTTTTGCCCACTCAAACATATTACCGTCTCCCAGTTTTACGCCGAAATGATCAAGGGAGGTGTGATAGTTAATAGAATCGCGGTATTTCTCGACAATCTGTTCATAAGCCGCAAGCGGAGTGGGATCGCCCTTATCCGTCAGCTTATCATCTCCAAGCTTTTTACCAACCATCAGCATAACTTCATACGCAATATAATTTTCCGGCAACTCGCTGGTATCAAGACCAGCTTTGACAAACGGCTCAGCGTCGAATTCAAGCATCACGTCATGAAGCGGTGATTTACTGTAGTCTTCGCTCCAAATGAAGCGGGCAGAGCCGTCTGGCGCTTCCAGTGACCAACCGGCATTTAAATCATTGGCCTGCACCTTATCGGGAATTGTTTTCAAAACGGCTTCAAATGAAGTGATGGAATGCCGGCCGACAACATCAAGCTCTTTCAGCCCGGTGCAAGCGGTAAGCGACGCCGTCATTGCCAGTCCTACGGCAGCAACCGCAATCGTTTTTAATGTTTTTTTCATGATGATGCGCCTTTCTTTTCCACTTTTTCCGCCTTGAATCTTTTCAGCCGCAAAGCGTTTGTCAACACTGAAACAGAGCTTAAGCTCATGGCTGCCGCTGCAAATATAGGATTTAACAGCGGGCCGCCAAACAGGTGAAGAACGCCTGCCGCAATCGGAATCCCCACAACATTGTAACCGAACGCCCAGAACAGGTTTTGCTTGATATTTCGTATGGTTTTTTTGCTCAAATTAATTGCTGTCGGAACATCCATAAGATCGCTCCGCATCAGAACGATATTGGCGCTTTCCATCGCCACATCGGTACCCGATCCAATCGCAATCCCAATATCCGCTTGTGCCAGTGCTGGGGCGTCGTTGATGCCATCACCCACCATTGCCACTTTACGTCCTTCTGCTTGCAGCTTTTTGACCTCACTTGATTTATCCTGCGGCAACACCTCAGCCAACACCCGGTCAATGCCGACCTGTTTTGCAATCGCGTCAGCAGTCTTACGATTATCTCCGGTAATCATTGCCACCTCAATCCCCATTTTGTGCAGACTATGAATTGCCGCTTTACTGGAGGGTTTCACCACGTCCGCCACGGCAATCATCCCTGCCAGTCTTCCGTCGACAGCAACATACATCGGCGTTTTGCCTTCACCAGCCAGCCGGTCGGACTGAGCTTCTAATATTGTTAGCAAAATGCCACGTTCATCCATCAGTTTGCGGTTTCCCGCCAAAACAGACTGCCCGCGGATGGTTGCTTCAATACCACGACCGGTTAAAGATTTAAAATGGTCAACCTGAAAGAAATCCAGCCCTTTTTTCTGTGCCCCGACAACAATGGCCTGCCCCAAAGGGTGCTCGGAGCCTTTTTCTGCGGAAGCCGTAATTTGCAGAAGGGTTTCCGGATTTGCGCCTTCTGTTGTAATCACATCCGTGACCGTTGGTTTGCCTTCTGTAATGGTGCCGGTCTTATCTAGTACGATTGTATTGATTTTATGAGCGGTCTCCAAGGCCTCACCGCCCTTGATGAGTATACCGTTTTCCGCGCCCTTACCGGTTCCCACCATAATTGCGGTCGGCGTTGCCAGTCCCAACGCACAAGGGCAGGCAATCACGAGAACAGAGATGAATATGGTCAACGCGAATTTGACGTCGCCTCCTGTGGCGAAAAACCACGCAATACCCGAAATTAGCGCAATCACGCAAACAACCGGCACAAAATAGCCCGAAACAATATCCGCCATTTGTGCGATCGGGGCTTTGCTGCCCTGCGCATCCTCCACCAGCTTGATGATCTGGGCCAGTGCGGTGTCGCCTCCGATCTTTTCCGCCCTAAACCGAATGGTACCGGTCGTGTTCAGAGAAGCGGCGTAAACCGAATCCCCGGCTTTTTTGTCCACCGGCATGCTCTCCCCGGTGAGCATCGATTCATCGATGGAGGTGTTCCCTTCTGTAACAATGCCGTCCACCGGAATTTTAGCGCCGGGCTTTACAATGATAATATCACCGATATCCACTTCTTCAATGGGGATTTCTTTTTCCACCCCGTCTTGTAAAATCAGCGCTATTTTCGGCGCCAGTCCCATCAGCTTCTTGATGGCTTCACTGGTTCTGCCTTTTGAAACCGCTTCTAATGACTTTCCTAACAGAATGAGCGTAATAATAACGCCGGCGCTTTCGAAATAAAGAGATTCCACCGCTTTGAAATGGCCAGCCGCAATTTGAAAGGTGTTGTAAATACTATATAATACCGCAGCGCTCGTTCCAACCGCGATCAGGGAATCCATATTCGGGCTTCGGCGTAAAAGCGATTTAAAACCGATGGTATAAAACTTATATCCCACCCCGATCACCGGAATCACCAGGAGCAACTCGGTCAAAGCATAAATCAGAGAATAATTCATCGGATCAAGCCCTGCGGGAAACGGCAGTCTTATAATCTTAATCATCGGGACCATTGCAATATAAAGAAGCGGTACAGAAAAAACAGCGGCAACAATAAACTTCGTCCAAAGCGTTTTTATTTCCTTTTGCTTTTGCCGCCGGTTTTCGTCTAAGGCATCTGTTGTATGAATCTCCAGAGCCTGATAGCCGGCCTTCTCAATTGCTTCCCGAATGGCCAGCAGCCGCACCATTTGAGGATCATAAGATACAGCGGCCTTTTCGGTTGCGAAATTTACCGATACATTTGTAACGCCCTCAAGCTTTTTAATGGATTTTTCAACCCTCTGTGCGCAGGCTGCACAGGTCATACCGCCGATCGGAATCGTCACCTTACTGGCAGCGGCTTTTTCCACCACTTCATAGCCGATTTTTGCGACAGCTTCTTTAATGTTATCCAGTGAGAGACTCTCTGAATCGTATTCTACGAAAAGTTTTTCGCTCGCCAAATTCACGCTTGCCTGCTGAATACCTGTGAGTTTGCGCACCGTTTTTTCAATTCGCTGCGCGCAGGCAGCGCAGGTCATCCCTTTTATATCAAACACCTGACTGATCATTGATCGTTCACCTCGCTATAAATTCCGTTGCACTGCATCAGATGCAAATGCTGCTTTCAGACATCATGCATGGAAACGGCATGTGTTGTTGTCGTTTTAGTTATCTCCAACTATGATCGGTTTCATCACCTGTCACCGCAAAAATTTGGCCACCTCCGGCGCCTGGCATGCCCTCATCGTTATGATATCATTTTAACATTTAATCATGAAAATGCAAGTACGCACTTAATTGTGATATAGTATCTAAAAAGATACTATAAGCTACGCCGAAAATACTGCCGCAAAAGCTGCGCGAACTGGAGGATAAAGCCTCTATCTTTGCACCGTTCATCCGGTTGCGACCCGACTGTCTGATTTTTGCAAAAGCATCAAGCCAATTTTGTATGCCTTATATGATTCGGACGCGGACTATATGAAGGCCAATGGCATCAAGATCTGCCGCTCCATGGCTGTTCCTCAAACATCAGACCATTAATAGCTGGTCTTCCAGTTGGCAAATACCTGTTTTGACGCTTTCAGGAAGTTGTATGAAATTGTGATGGAATCATCCGTCACGGTTTTATTAGGATCAAAAATTGGCCATGGGTTGCATCCGCCCGATTTGATTTCAACCTGATCCATTCCGAATTGATTTCCGCAGTTCTGGCAAACAAGCTTACCGCCAGACTGTTTGTAATATCCTCTCCCCGAGCTATAACAAACCTGACAGGTGTTGAATGCTGTGCGGATTGAGCCATCAGGCGCTTTAACCGCAATAATCTCCATGGTGGTTCCACCCACTTTGACGGAATAGAACTTCGCGGTTGTAGAAATTTCGCTGACCGGGATCGTAAGATTTTCCCCTTCCTTCAATTCCATTGCTCCGGTTGAAGCGTTATTCCCTTTGCCAGATGCATTTTTGTCGGCGCTCCCTTTGCCGGAGCATCCGGAAAGGATAAGAATCAGCCCTGCCGTCAGGGCGATAACCGCAATTGTTGATTTGTTAAAAAAATTCTTTTTCATCATAAATTCCTCCTGTAAAATGAAACAATGAATCGTTGCCTTTCTCGTGCGCTACCAGGTCACTATGTTCCTGATTTTCTTTATCTTTGGTTTGATTCCGTAAAAATAAGAACGCAGCCGCGTTAAAAATTTCAAACGCCTCCAAATCGACTTGCCCTACCTGTTATCCGGTAGGACCTGCCTTTGTTACGGTAATGGTTCCCCGAATCATTCCCATCCAACAGCTATATTGAATTGTTCCGGCTTTATCGGGAGTAAATTCAATCACGTTCTCTCCGGATTGAAAGGAATATTCAATTCCATATTCCCGAATCAACATCCGATTATTACAGCCATTAATCGTTCCTTTCGGCGCGTTGATCATCCATTTAACCGGTACGCCCGCCTGCACCGTAATATGCGGGTAGCTGCCAGACGACAGGGTGCTGTTGATTACCTGGCTTCCATCCACCATTGTGGTATTCCCGTCAGAATCGGCTTTGCCGGCGCTTTTTTTAAAGGAGGTATTCCATATCCCCCATGAAGATAAAACCAAAACTGCAACACACAGCACTGCAGCGGCGGAAACCGCTTTATGAACCGGCCTGCGAAAAGAAATGCTGGACACGGCCCCGGTGGTACATAAAATCAATACCATCGGCAGCATGAGGTTGGGTGGTATCAGTCCGGATAGATTCCCCCCCTGAGAAAGCATGGCCAAACCAAGAACCACAACCAATATGGCGCCCACAGTCATTACTTTTTGGGTAAATCTTTTGCCAAGTGCCGAAACAAACGTGCCAAGCCCCAGCATCAGCGGAACGGTTCCCAGGCTAAACACCAGCATGGATAAACCGCCGGCAAGGGGGTTTCCTGAAGCAAGCGCAACAATTTGCATGGATTGCAGTGGGCCGCATGGCATTAAACCGTTAAGCAGTCCAACAAAAAATGGGCTTTTACTTTGCGATTTGCCCGCGTTCACTTTGCGCACAAAAATGTTGGGCATTCGCGGCTGCAATCTGCGCAGCCAAGGAAAGAGCCCAAGCATATTGATCCCCATGAGAACCATAAATACGCCGGCAATCAGTTTAAGAACGCCCTGAACCATTGCAGGCAGCCCCACGCCTGTGCTGGTGCCACCCAACAACAGCCCGATAAAACCCAAGAAGAAGCCGATCCCTGTATAAGAAAGAACACGACCGGCGTTATACAAAACTGCAGGAAGAAGTGCCGAGAAGCGTTTTTTCTCTTCGCTTAGAACCTCGTTCCGGGGAATACATTGAGACAAATGAATCCCGCCGCACATCGCAATACAATGAACCGAAGTAATAAGCCCGATCACAAACAGCATCCCATAACCCATTTTGGCGTCCGCCAACTGGCTTGGAACCAATCGGTTCAGAATGCCAGATTGCTCTAACAGCACATATAAAGAAACAATTATCATCAGGATTCCAACCACACGGCTGACTGCGGTTTTTTGTGTTTTATTTTCGGGCAAAACCTCATAACCAAGTTTTTTTATGACTGCGGTAATATCTTTTAAGGTAATGATATCCGTATCATAGGTAACCTCTGCGGTACCGGCACTATAACGCACTTGGATCCTTTTAATGCCTGCGGTGTTGCGCAACTTTCTCTCGATTTTATTTTGGCAGCTCACACAGGTCATATTGCTGATGTGCAGGCGTTTTGTTTTTATAATGGAATTCATGTCTTGCACCACCCTCTTTCACGATTTCACTGGTCTGCATTTAAATTATCATAAAGATTTGTGATTTTTATGGAGATTCAATTTTTCGATCAATAAAAAACCGGGCGTTTTCGTTTATATGGAAAGCGTTATCATGAACAAAGCAAAAAGCAAAGAAGCGCCGCCTGCAGATTTTCTCTCTGCAGACGGCGCTTTTTTGATCATTCTTCTATTAGGTACGCATCTCATCCAGCGTTTTTTCAAACGCCGGTAAAAATTCCTCTATAAATATTGCCACTTCCGGCAGATCCATTTCCCGGAGATTGGCCAAAATCGTGCGCTCCGCTTCCTGAAACTCCGTATTGCCGGCCTTGCGCTCCTCCATACACTTGATCAGGGCGGAAAGCTTATCCGCAGCTTTCACAATCGGCCGCAAAGAAGCGTCGCTCCCCGTCAGGAGTGCAGCGTATACAGAGACAAAATCCTCCGGCAGCATCTCCAGTAGCTTCTGGTTGGCTTCCTCTTCCACGCCTTTAAATGCCGCCTGAATGGCCGGATTCTGATATTTTACCGGCGTCGGCATATCTCCGGTGAGAATTTCGTGCGCATCATGGAACAGCCCCAATACGGCCGCCCGATCCGTATTATAATGCCGCCCGCAACGCAGGTTTCCGATCGTTGCCAGCGCGTGGGCCAACACCGCGGTTTCCTGCGCATGCTCCGTCAGATTTTCCCGGCGGTTCGCCCGCATCAGCGCCCAGCGGTCAATGTATTTCATGCGAAAAAGCATGGAAAAGAAGTTACTTGGGTTCATAAGACACTCATGCCTCCTGACCGGACAACGCTTTCATTTCCAGCTTGGCTTCGCCTTGCTCCATCACAAAATCCCGATCAATGGTCACCCGTTCCACATGCTCCATCGACGGAATGCGGTACATGATATCCATCATCGTGCTTTCAATGACTGCGCGCAGCCCCCTGGCGCCCGTTTTCTGCTCGATCGTTTTGTTGGCGATGGCTTTCAACGCGTCGTCTGTAAATACCAGCTCCACGCCATCCAGCTGAAACAGCTTGATATATTGCTTAACGATGGCGTTCTTGGGCTCTGTCAAAATTTTCAGCATTGCGGTTTCATCCAGTTCCTGCAAGGCGACCAGCACCGGCAAGCGCCCCACCAGCTCCGGAATCAAACCATATTTCACAATATCATGGCTTTGAATCTTGGCATAGATTTCGCTCAAAGAAGGGCCGTTTTTTCCGCTGACCTGACCGCCAAAGCCCAGAGAGGATTTGCCGATCCGCTTGGAGACGGTATTCTGAATCCCATCAAAGGATCCGCCGCAAATAAACAGGATGTTTGTGGTATCGATCTGAATAAATTCCTGATTCGGGTGCTTGCGGCCGCCCTGAGGCGGCACATTGGAAACCGTGCCTTCCACAATTTTCAGCAGCGCCTGCTGCACGCCTTCGCCGCTGACATCCCGGGTAATCGAAACATTTTCGCTCTTCCTTGCAACTTTGTCGAGCTCATCCACATAGATGATTCCCTTCTGCGCCCGTTCTATATCAAAATCAGCCGCCTGAATCAGCCGGAGCAGAATGTTTTCCACATCCTCCCCCACATACCCCGCTTCCGTCAGGGTGGTCGCATCGGCAATGGCAAACGGCACGTTTAGGATTTTAGCCAGAGTCTTGGCCAGATAGGTTTTCCCGCTCCCGGTGGGGCCAACCAGCAAAATATTACTCTTTTGCAACTCCACCTCATTTGAATCCGATTTGCCCGTGTTCAGAATGCGCTTATAGTGATTATATACTGCTACGGAAAGCGCAATCTTCGCCCGTTCCTGCCCTACAATATATTCATCCAGAAACTGCTTGATCTCCTGTGGTTTATAAACGTGAATTTCACTGTCCTTCTTTTTCTTGTCCGGGTCCTTGCGCTCCTGAGGCTGATAACCATTCTGGATCAGCAAATTCATGCAAAGCTCCACACAATCTGCACAGATCATTCCGTCGATGCCTTCGATCATATTTGCCTCCTTTACGGATCGGCCGCAAAAGGAGCATGTTTTTCGATTTTGATGGTCTGCCACTATCTTCAACCTCCCTTAAGAAAAAACGGGAAAAGAACGATTGCTTCTGTCCCTTTCCCGTAAAATATAATCAGCGATGAGCAATCACATCATCCACCAGTCCATATTCTTTTGCCTCTTCGGCAGAAAGAAAATTGTCCCGATCGGTATCCCGCAGGATTTCCTCCAAGCTTTTTCCGGTAAACTCCGCCAGCATGCGGCTGAGCTTCTCCTTGGTTTTCTTCAGATTGCGCGACGTGATTTCCACCTCAGTGGCGCTGCCGGCCACCCCACCTAAAGGCTGATGGATCATCACCTCGCTGTTGGGCAGGCAAAACCGTTTTCCCTTTTTGCCCGCCGCCAGAAGGAACGCGCCCATGCTGGCTGCCATGCCGATGCAGATCGTGGAAACATCGCACTTAATATATTGCATCGTATCAAAAATAGCAAGCCCGGCCGAAACGGAGCCGCCCGGCGAATTGATATAAAAGCTGATGTCCTTGTCCGGATCCTGCCCTTCCAGATAAAGAAGTTGGGCAATGACCAGGCTTGCAGTGGTATCGTTGACTTCCTCTGCCAGGATGATGATCCGATCGTTTAATAATCTGGAAAAAATGTCATAAGACCGTTCGCCATGACCGGTCTGCTCCACTACCATCGGTACTAAACTCATAGAAAATCTCCTTTAAAAATATAATTTATTCGCTGACTTCCTCCGTATCCTCCGCGTTTTCCGCATCGGCTTTTTTGGAAGCGCTCTTCTTCGCAACAGTCTTTTTGGCAGCCGCCTTCTCTTCGGTGATCTCCGCATTGTTGCGGATGACTTCCACCGCTTTGCTGACCGCACAATCCATGGTAATATCTTCTTTGGGGATATACAGCTTTACCTGCTCGGCCGGCATCTGATATGCCTTTGCGATCTCCTCATATTCCTTCTCAATATCTTCGTCCGCAACAATGATCTTTTCCAGCTCCACCACTTTTTCCAGCGCAAGCCGAGCCTTAACCTGTTTCAGCGCATCCGCTTCAAAGCCTTTTCTGAAAGAAGCGTCATCCATCTGGGTATACTCCAGATAGTTTTTTAAATTCAGGCCACTGCCTGCAAGGCGCTGCTCAAACTCGGCAACCATACTGTCTACCTTTTGCTGCACCATCACATCCGGCACCGCCACTTCGGTGTTTTCCAATAAAGCATCAATCAACGCATTGTCCACATCGTTGGCTTCCTTGCGTTCTTTTTGCTCTTTCAGCTTCTTTTTAATATCCTTTTTCAGATCTGCAAGGGTGTCAAATTCGCTGACATCTTTCGCAAACTCGTCATCCAGCTCCGGCAGCTCAATTTCTTTTACCTCATTGATCTTGCAAGCAAAAACAGCATCCTTCCCCTTCAGTTCTTCCGCATGATATTCCGCAGGGAAC
>CAYRYQ010000051.1:0-12272 GCA_964428505.1 uncultured Eubacteriales bacterium | reverse complement strand
TAAGAAGAGAAATTGCGGGAATCCTTTGCTTTTGCCTGTTGTTTTTTTGCCTGCGGACCAGGACAGAAGCGGCGGGCAAAGGCTTTTGCAACAATTGAAAAGAGAAGCATATCATATAGGAGAGTAATCGGAGGGAGAACAAACTTGAAAAAAGGAATGGCTGTGCTATTAAGCATTTTGATGTTGCTGGGCGGCTCTGCCTGCCAGAAAGCGGGCGGAACCGGCACGGGCGAGGTGGCAATGCCGGACACCCACGTGGAAGGTCAGGCGGTGGAGAAAAAAGAAGCGCCGCCGGGAACGACCTCGATACCGCAGAAAGCGGAAACCACCACAAAAATTCTGGAGAAAACCACCGGAACGCAAAACACAAAGGAAACGCCGAAATATACAGATTCTTTGAATACGGCGGTGAGCAAGGCCAAGGAATCCGCAGCTATAGAAGAAAGCAAGACGCCGGCATCAGGCACGCAGGCAGCAGCCACACTGGAAACGGAGAATACGGCAGAAGAAGAGACCGCTGCGGAGGCGCCGGTGTTTGATGAAATGACGATCCCCGCCTTTTTATATACGCCGCAGGACCGCAAAGCGATGGATTTGAAATCGATTTGCGCCAACAACGGTTATGAAAGCGCCACTTTTCTGCCGGACGGCTCTTTGACCGTGAAGATCGACCGAAGAAGCCGCCTTGCTTATTTGGCGTATATGCAGGCTGCGCTGGAGGAGGTTTTTAATGAGCTGAAGAAGGATCCTGCCTCCAGCGGAATCCAGAACATCCAGATGGGGAAAAACTATGGTACGCTCCGCATTATTTTAATGCCGAACGCGTATCAGGAGCTGAAACAAGCGGAGGCTTTTCTGAACATCAGCCTTTTTTCGCTGGTCGTAAATTATCAGATATACAGTCTGCTTCCCGTGGACTGCACGCTGGAGTATGTGGACAGTGTAACCGGGAATACGCTGGAGCGTCTATCTGTACAGGGTTTCTTTAAAGCGCTGCAGTCCATTGCGGCGTATTAAAGCAGCCTGCTTGAATAAGGAGCGTGGTCGTGATGAAACGATGGATGGCCGGGCTGCTGTGTATCGCGCTGCTGGCGGCATTGTCGGCCTGTTCCGGGCAGAAGATTAAAAATGTTGGCTCCTCTTATTTGACCGGGGCACAAAACGAGCCGGGATCGGGCGCGGCAGCGCCTGAAGAAGCGCAAAATGCCGTGGAGCGGCTGGTGAGAGCTTCGGAGCCGCTCTTGGTGCTGCAGCCGGAGACAGACCCGGCGGAGGAAGCGCCCTCCTTTGCGCCGGAAGGGCCGGGTCCGGAGGATGCCGGGGAAACAACGAGCCGGGAGGCGGGAAACGTAACGGGGGCAGCGCTGGGGGGGAGCGATCCCTTCCTGCCGTCAACGGAAGGGGCGCAGGAATCCGCCAATCAAGCAAACACCAAAACCGCAGAGCAGGGCGCGGCGCCGGGATTTCCCCCGGATGCGGCGCCGGCTGACGAACAGAAGACAACCGCGGGCCGGGCTTCTTCTTCCGAAGATACTGTTTTGATCCGGATCCCCGCATTCTGCTTTCAGAATGTGGATTTGAGCGGTTTTGACCCCACGCTTTTTTGTGCGCGCAATCAGTATCAGGCCGCCGCGCTGAACAGCGATGGATCCATCACCATCGGGATGACCCGGGCACGGCAGACCGAAATGCTGGAGGAGGTGCGGAACTGCCTGACGGCGCTTCTGAACGGGACGGTGAAGGAAGGAATGGGCGATTATATCAAGTCGGTGCAGTATACCACAGATTTCAGCCAGATCAGCCTGTTTTTTTATGCGGAGCATTATCGGGATTTCAAGCCCGTATCTTCTGCCCTGACCAGCGCGGTTTACCGTTTGGTGGGGTTGTATCAGACGCTGGAAGAGCAGCCGGTGCGCTGTGAGATCTGCTGCTTCAGCGCCGGGACCAATGAAATTCTGGAACGGTCTGTGTGGCCGGTCGCGGTTTCTTGAACCCTCTATGCAGAGGCCTTGTATCGGGGCCTCTGCTTTTTTATGGAATCCCGGCTTGAAAAAAAACGGAAAAGATGATATGATACCCATAAATGAAAAGCATCAAAATGCGTTTCAGGGGGGAGCTTGACCCTCTTTTGGCAGAGCCGATACATCCAAACGGAATGCTGAAAAAAGAGGGGAGGGATAGGGGATTGAACATGCGCATCGTTATTATTTGTGACATTTTAGGGGAAGAGAACAACGGCACAACCATTGCGGCAATGAATCTGATCCGTGCTTTAAGGGCCAGGGGCCATGAAGTGCTTGTGGTTTGCCCCGATCAGGAACGGAAGGGAACGCCGGGTTATTTTGTGGTTCCGCAATATTCCTTCGGGCCGCTCAACGGCTATGTGCGGGAGAATGGCGTCACGCTGGCCCGCCCGGACCGCAAGGTTCTGGAGCAGGCGATGGAGGGTGCAGATGTGGTGCACCTGATCACAACCTTCAGCCTGGCCCGGGCCGCCGCAAAGCTTGCACGGGAAAAGGGGATCCCGCTGACCGCGGGCTTTCACTGTCAGGCGGAGAACATCACCAATCATCTCTATCTGATGAATGCCGGTGTGGCGAATCATCTGGCCTATACGCTTTTTTACCGGAGGATTTACCGGTATTGCGACTGCATTCATTATCCCACGCAGTTTATCTGCGACGTGTTTGAAAATCAGGTGGGGAAAACCAACCATTATGTGATATCCAACGGTGTGGAGCGCGTTTTCACCCCGGGAGAGGCAGTGCGCCTCAGGGAATGGGAAGGGCGGTTTGTGGTTCTTTTCACCGGCCGTTACAGCCGGGAAAAATCCCACCATATTCTGATCGACGCGGTGGCGCGGTCCCGTTATAAGGACCGGATCCAGCTGGTCTTCGCCGGCAGCGGGCCACAGGAAAAGGTCATCCGGCGGCGCGCGGCCCGGCGGGGGATTCTGCCGCCGGTGATGCGCTTCTTCAGCCGGGAGGAACTGATCAACGTAATTCGTGTGGCGGATCTCTATGTGCATCCGGCGGAGGTGGAGATCGAGGCCATTGCCTGTCTGGAGGCCATTGCCTGCGGGAAGGTGCCGGTGATTTCCGATTCGCCCCGCAGCGCGACAAGGCATTTTGCGTTGGGGCCGGAAAATCTGTTTCGCTGCAACGACCCGGCGGACCTGAGCGAAAGGATCGCGTATTGGATGGAGCATCCGGCCGAGCGGGAGGTGTGCAGCAAAAAATACGCCGGTTTTGCAAAGCAGTTTGACCGTGGCCGCTGCATGGACCGGATGGAGCAGATGCTGCTGGACGCTGTGGGAGGAAAACAGCATGAAGCATGAAAAAACCATTCTGTATACCGACCTGCTGCATGACGATTTTGCAGAGAATCATATTCATACAAAAAAGGTGGGGAAGGATTTCCGGTATGAGCGGCGCTCCCCGGTCTTTCGGTTTTTCGCTTTTGTAATCTATTACGCGGTCGCGTTCCCGCTGGTATGGGGCATCGCAAAGGGATATCTGGGCATCCGGGTGGAAAACCGAAAGGTTTTGCGCGCGGCAAAAAAAAGCGGTTTTTTTCTTTATGCCAATCACACGCAGGCGCTCGACGCCTTTGTGCCACCGTTGGTGTCGTTTCCCAAAAAGGCGTACACCATTGCCAATCCGGACGCGGTTTCGATTCCGGGGCTCAGCCTGCTGGTGCAGATGCTGGGCGGGCTGCCGATTCCCAATAAGATGGAGGGCATGCCGCCCTTTTTGGCGGCGGTGGAGCACCGGTATCAGAACGGAGCGGCGGTGGCGATTTATCCGGAAGCGCATATCTGGCCTTTTTATACCGGGATCCGCCCTTTTCCGGCGACCTCCTTTCGGTATCCGGCCAAGCTGAACAGCCCGGTTTTTACTGCCGTTACCACCTACCGTATGCGTGGCGGCCTGTTTTTCTGGGTGCGCCGCCCGGGCATGACGGTGCGGGTGGAGGGGCCCTTTTATCCCGATCCGCACCTGCCGGAGCGGGAAGCGGCCAGGGCGCTGCGGGATCAGGTTTACCGGCAAATGCGCCAAAACGCTTCACGGGAAGACAATGTTTGCTATATTCGCTATGTGTATCAGGGAAAGGAGAACGGCGATGATGATATCGACGAAGGGGCGCTACGCACTGCGGGTCATGCTTGATCTGACCGCGCACCGGGAAGACGGATTTATTTCATTGAAGGAGATCAGCGCCCGGCAGGATGTTTCCATGAAATACCTGGAAATGATCGTGGGGCTCTTGCTGAAAGGAAAAATTTTAGAAAGTATGCGCGGGCCTGCCGGCGGCTATCGTCTGGCCCGCGCGCCGCAGGCGATCTCTGTTTATGAAGTGCTTCGTCTCACGGAAGGAAGCATTGCGCCGGTCGCCTGCGTGGATTGCGGAACCGGGCGCTGCGACCGGGCAGACACCTGCCTTACCCTGCCCATGTGGGAACAGCTGGATCATTTGATTGATAGCTACCTCTCCAGTATCTCGATTCTGGATCTGTTTGAGGGAAAGGTTCAAAGAATAGAAAACCTATAAACTTTATAGTTTTTTAGAAAAAGGACTTGACAGACAAGTGCTGATATGCTATAATGCCAGCATAATCAACCAGGGAGAGGAGAAAGTGTGATGAACGACCGGCTCGGCATGAGAATGGATAAGATGATGTGCATGTGCAGCATGTGCAAAGCTTGTCGCGCTCATTTATCCGAAAACACTTTCTGCCGATTTTGCGAAATATAAAACAGCGTTTGCCGTTTTGTTTTGAGTATGAATGCGGGGTGTCGGAGGACACCCCGCTTTTTTGGAAATAAAGGAGGCGCGAAACGTTTTGATCGAACTAAAAAATTTAGGAAAAACCTTTCAGACCAAAAACGGCATTGTGGAAGCGGTCAAAGAGATCAATCTGACCATCCGGGACGGGGATATTTTTGGGATTATCGGTCTTTCGGGAGCCGGCAAGAGCACGCTGGTGCGGTGTATCAACTTTTTGGAAAAGCCGACCGAGGGGCAGGTGCTGTTTGACGGGGTGGATCTGGGCGGTCTTTCCCGCAAGGCCCTGCTGGAAAAGCGCAGGAAGATGTCGATGATCTTTCAGGGCTTTCATCTGCTGGAGCAGCGCACGGCTTTTCGCAACATCTGCTATCCGCTGGAAATTGCCAGGGTGCCCCGTGCGCAAGCCGAAAAAAAGGCGGAGGCGCTTTTGGCGCTTTGCGGGCTTTCCGATAAGCGGGACGCGTATCCCGCGCAGCTCTCCGGCGGTCAGAAGCAGCGGGTGGCCATTGCCCGGGCGCTGGCGACCGATCCGAAGGTGCTGCTGTGTGACGAAGCCACCAGCGCGCTGGATCCCACGACCACCCGGGCCATTCTGGAGCTGCTGAAGGAAATCAACCGGAAGCTGGGGGTGACGATTATTGTGATCACCCACGAGATGAAGGTGATCGAGCAGATCTGCAATAAGGTGGCGGTGCTGGATCAGAGCCGGATCGTGGAACAGGGGTATGTGCGGGATATCTTTATCGCGCCGCAGTCTAAAATGGCGAGAGAGCTGATTTTGCCGGAAAGCGAAGCGGTGGCTTCGGTCAGCGGAACCAAAACGGTCCGCATTGTATTTGACGGAAATTCCGCCTTTGAGCCCGTGATCTCCAATCTGTCGCTGGAGTGCCGCACCGCGGTAAATATCCTGATGGCCGACACCAAGAATATCGACGGGCGGGCCTATGGGCAGATGCTTTTGCAGCTGCCGGAGGATGAGACCGCGGCGGAGCGGATCAAGCATTATCTGAAAAGAATTCAGATTACTTTTGAGGAAGGGGAAATCAGCCATGGATCCTAAATTTATTCTGATGATTCTGCGGGGGATCTGGGAAACCCTGTATATGACCCTGATATCCACCGGGATGGCGTATGTGCTGGGGCTGCCGGCCGGGGTGGTGCTTTATATTACCGACCGAAACGGCATCACCCCCAACCGGGCGGTCAACGGCATTCTGGGCATTGTGGTCAATATTCTGCGTTCGGTGCCCTTCCTGATCCTGCTCATTGCGGTCATGCCGGTTACCAAGGCCATTGTGGGAACCACGATTGGCTCCAAAGCCACCATCGTACCGCTGGTGATCGCCGCGGCCCCCTTTGTGGCGCGGATGGTGGAATCTTCCCTGAAAGAGGTGGATGCCGGCGTGATTGAGGCGGCGGAGTCGATGGGCTCGAATCCGTTTCAGATCATCAGCAAGGTGCTGCTGCCGGAATCCAAACCTTCACTGCTGGTGGGCAGCGCGATTGCGGTTACCACCATTCTGGGCTACTCCGCCATGGCCGGCATTGTGGGCGGCGGCGGATTGGGCGTGATCGCCATCAATTATGGCTTTTATCGCTATCAGAACGGTGTGATGCTGATCACGGTGGCCCTGCTGGTCGTGATTGTGCAGATCTTTCAGGAGGTTGGCATGTGGATCGCGAAAAAGAGCGATAAACGAATACGGGCGTAATTTCAGTTCTATATATTACGATCAAAAAAAGGAGAAAGATGAAAATGAAAAAAGCAATTTCTGTTTTACTGGCGCTGACCCTTCTGGGCGGCCTTGCGGCGCTCAGTGGGTGCAGCAAAAAAGAGGACGACAAAACCATTACCGTCGGTGCCAGCGTAACGCCGCACGCGGAAATTCTGGGAGTGGCCAAGGGCATTCTGGAAAAAGAGGGTTATACCCTGAACATTGTGGAGTACAACGATTATGTGCTGCCGAATACCGCCACTGAGGACGGCCAGCTGGACGCGAACTATTTCCAGCATCAGCCGTATCTGACGGATTTCAATCAGGAAAAGGGAACGCATCTCGTTAGCGTGGGCGCCATTCACTATGAGCCCTTCGGCATTTACGCGGGCAAAACCAAGAGCCTTGCCGATTTGCCGGACGGCGCCACCGTGGCGATTCCCAACGACGGATCCAATGAGGCCAGGGCGCTGTTTCTGCTGCAGGCACAGGGCCTGATCACCCTGAAAGACGGGGTGGGCTTTACCGCAACGGTGCTGGATATTGCCACCAACCCCAAAAATCTGAAAATTGAAGAGCTGGAGGCCGCGCAGCTGGTGCGGGCGCTGGACAGCGCCGACATCGCGGTGATCAACGGGAATTATGCCCTCGGCGGCGGCCTGAGCGTGAAGAACGCGCTGGCGACTGAGGACCCCAATTCCGATTCCGCCACCACCTATGCCAATATCGTGGTGGTGAAGGAAGGCAATGAGAATGCGCCCAAGATCAAAGCCCTGGTCGCGGCATTGCAAAGCGACGAGGTCCGTGCCTTTATTGAGAATACGTATAACGGCGCGGTGGTGCCGGTATTCTAAAAAAAACATTACGCTCCTTTTCAAAAGTGATGCGCTAAAAGCGCGCGGCTTTCGAAAAGCGTTCCGGCTTCCGGCAGTGCTGCTTTCTGCCGGGGGCCGGTTTGTTTTTTCTTATTAGAAATTTTGTGAAAAAAGGGTGGAAACAGCGATTTATCGGTTCACAGTAAAAAAATGACTTGAATCAGAAGAGAAAATATGTTAAGATTGTGTTAAGAAATCTTTTTAAAGGAGTATCCTTATGAAAAAAGTGCTGGCTTCTGTTGTGCTTTTACTTTTGCTGTTTTCCTGCAACACCGTTGCCATGGAAGAAAAAATGCAGGTGCGTTTTTCTGAAACGCTGCCGCAGACAGAAAGCGCCGGCGGCTATATCAGCCCATCGGTGCGCACCGTTTCCCGATCCTCCACCATGCGGTCAGCGCGGTCACTTTTGGGGGCGTCTGCCTATCCTGCGCAATACGACAGCCGTGGAAACGGCTGGATTTCCGCGCCCGGGGATCAGGGAACCACCGAGCTTTGCTGGGCCTTTTCCACCACGGCCGCGGCACAGGCTTATGTGGCCAAAACGCAGCAGGAGACCGTGGATTATTCGGAAAATCATATGAAATACTCCACCTCCTCCGGCAACGGAAACACGCTGGGGTTTGAACGGGCGGCGTCCGACGGCGGAAACAGCCTGATCAGCGTTTCTTATCTGGCCCGCGGAACCGGCTTTGTGCCGGAAAGCGAAGATCCTTTTACCACGGCGGTCACGGCCCGCACGCCGCAGCAAAATGATCAGCGGTATCAGCAGGGATATCTGCAGGATGCCGACATGGTCTCTTATGCGTCGGTGGAGGAGGCCAAGAGCATGATTCAGAACTACGGCGCGGTGTCTGCGGCGCTCTATTATAATGATTATTATTGCAAGAACAACCTGGAGGGCGATACGGCTTATTATTATGCCGGGGCCATGGAGCCCAATCATATGGTTACGCTGATCGGCTGGGATGACCATTATCAGGTCAGCCGGTTCAAATCCGGGTACCGCCCCACAGAGGACGGTGCTTTTCTCGCGCAGAACAGCTGGGGAAACGATTGGGGGGACGGCGGATACTTCTATATTTCCTATGAAGATATTTATGTGTTGTCCTCCCTGTGCGGCATTGCGTACAGCAATGATTCCGCGCCTTACGACGGCATCCGTCAGTATGATTATTTCGGGATGAACGGGTATGTGATGGTTGATTCCGGCGTGCAGCCCTTTTATGCCGCGGCTTATGATACCGGGGATGCATCCTTTGTCAGCGGCATCGGCACCTATACGCTGGTGCCGGATACCCGGCTGGAGATCTATGTGAATCCCTGCAACGGCAATGCCGGCGATTCCTCCAAATTTCGGCTGGTCTATCAGGGGCTGGCCGGCGAAGCCGGGTACCATTATATCGCGTTTGATCCGCAGGCCCTTTACGGAGAGCGGTTCACCGTTGCGGTACGCATCGTCGATCAGTCCGGGATGGACTATCGGGTGGTTCCGACGCAGGGCGCCGACACGGTGGTGCAGAACACGTCATTCCAGCCGAATACCTTCTATCTTGGAACGGCTCTGCAGGATTTGACCGCGATTGAGCAGATCAGCGGTGAGTTCAAAGACAGCAAGGTTTCCCTTTGCCTGAAGGCCTTTACAAACAGTGATCTTTCTTTTTCCTGCGCCGGCGGCAGCGCCGCACTGCGGGGAGATCGCGTGCAGGTGACGCTTTCGAAGAATGCCGCCGGCGCGGTGCTGAGCGCAAAACGAAACGGGAATGCGCTTGCGCTGTATCAGGACGCGGCCTGCACCCAAAGCGTTTCCGCCCCGATTGCGGAAGGGCAGACCTATTATGTGAAGCTGGAAAACGGCACCCACCGGCGTTATGCGGTGGCGGTGGCCCGCAGCGACAAATCGGATGAAGCCCAGCTGCTTGCCTTCCGGAACGCCACCTGGAATGAGGGGGCGGGGGTTTATTTCGCGCGCTCCGACACGGCATTCAGCCCGGACACGGTTCTTTCCGGCGGTGCGCAGGTGGCCCTTTATTGCCTGCCCGGCGGGGTGGGGGCTGTGAGCATCCCGTTTTCGGGATTGCTTTATCAGAATAAGCTGTATCTGCGGGTGACGGCGGAAGATGGCTTCACCGCGAAGGACTATCCGCTGATTGTGGCGGGCTCCTTCCTTGAAGTGCCGCTCTTTCGCGATGCAGCGGCTGTCAGCCCGTGGGCGACCGACGCTTTGCTGGAAACCGCGAAGCGCGGCATCTTCCACGGGGATCAAAATGTCAATTTCCTGCCGCAAAACAATCTGAGCCGGTCGGAAGCGGCTGTCATTATGCTGCGTGGCAGCGGAATCAACACGACTTATATGGGCTATCAGCCTTATTTTGCGGACGTGAGCGCCAACAGCTGGTTTAACGGCGCCGCCGCCACGGCGCAGAGCATGGGCATTATCAAAGGCAACAGCGATCAGGGTTACCGCTGCTTTTATCCGGACCGGGCGGTTTCCCGGCAGGAGTTTGCGGCAATGATGGTGCGCCTGCTGGCGCAGGAGCAGGGGCTGTCCGAGCAGGCGTTTTTGACGCAGCTGTTGCCGGCCGCCAATGCCCGGCTGCAGCAGCAGCCCTATGCCGATTTGCAGACGGTGGCTTCCTGGGCGCGGGATTCCTTTGCGGTGGCGCTGTATCTCGGCATTTTCAACGGCAGCGCGGAGCGGGACGGAAAGCTTTATTTATATCCCGATCGGTCGATTACCCGGGAGGAAAGCTGCCGGGTAATGGCAAATTCCTTGAAACTGGTTGAAAAGTTTTAAAAGGAGTGTTATAATCAATTAACAGTATCTAAATGCTGAATCTATACTATGGTGTGGTGAAAAAGAAATGCAAGTGCAATTAAACGGTCAGACGATCGAAATGGAAGCGGGCGCTTCGGTATTTGAAGGCGCGCTCGCAATGGATCCTGCTGCGGCCAGAGAGGCGTTATGCTGCCTGGTCAACGCAGAGGTGCGGGAATTGACTGCTGTTCCGAAGGAAGGGGATACGGTCACCCTGCTCACCTTTGAAGATGAGCGGGCAAAAAAGGTCTTCTGGCACACCACCTCCCATGTTTTGGCGCAGGCGGTCAAGCGCCTGTTCCCTTCTGCCAAGCTGGCGATCGGCCCGGCGATCGAAAACGGTTTTTACTATGATTTCGATGTGGAGAAGCCCTTTGACGCGGAGGATCTGAAAAGGATTACCGCCGAGATGAAAAAAATCGTGAAGGAGCGGCTGAAGCTGACCCGCTTTACGCTGGACGCCGAAGCGGCGAAGGAGCGGATGAAGGAGGAGCCCTATAAGCAGGAGCTGATTGAAGAGCATGCAGGCAAGGGAGAACCCATTTCCTTTTATCAGCAGGGGGAATTCACCGATCTCTGCGCGGGGCCCCATTTGTTTGATGTTTCCAAAATCAAGGCGGTGGCGCTGCTGAGCGCCACCGGCGCCTACTGGCGGGGGGATTCCTCCAAGGCCATGCTGCAGCGGATCTACGGAGTTTCCTATCCCGACAAGGAAGCGCTGGAGGCACGCCTTTCCCAGATAGAGGAAGCCAAAAAGCGCGACCATAACAAGCTGGGCCGGGAGCTGGAGTATTTTACCACCTCCGAGCTGATCGGGCAGGGCCTGCCGATTATGCTGCCCAAGGGCGCAAGGGTCATTCAGATTCTGCAGCGCTGGGTGGAGGATGAAGAAGAAAAACGCGGCTATCTGCTGACCCAGACGCCGCTGATGGCCAAGCGGGAGCTTTATCAGGTTTCCGGCCATTGGGACCATTATCTGGACGGGATGTTTGTGATGGGCGACCCGCAGGACGAAACAAAGGAGTGCTTTGCCCTGCGGCCCATGACCTGCCCCTTTCAGTATCAGGTTTATCTGAACCGGATGCGTTCCTACCGGGAGCTGCCGATGCGCTTTGGGGAAACCTCCACGCTGTTTCGCAATGAAGACAGCGGCGAGATGCACGGCTTAATCCGGGTGCGGCAGTTCACCATTTCCGAAGGGCATCTGGTGCTGCGCCCCGATCAGCTGGAAGAAGAATTCAAGGGCTGCCTGGATCTGGCCAACACCATGCTGGAGACGCTGGGCCTTCGGGAGGACTGCACCTATCGGTTTTCCCAATGGGATCCCGCCAACCCCAACAATAAATATGAAGGCACGGCGGAGCAATGGGAAATGGCGCAGGAGACCATGCGAAAAATCCTCGATCATCTGGGCGTTCAGTATACGATCGGGATCGATGAGGCGGCGTTTTACGGGCCAAAGCTGGATATTCAGTGCCGTAATGTGTTTGGCAAGGAAGATACCATTGTGACGATCCAGATCGATATGCTGCTGGCAGAGCGGTTCGGGATGGAATATGTGGATCGCGACGGGCAGAAAAAGACCCCGTATATCATTCACCGCACCTCGATCGGCTGCTATCAGCGGACGCTGGCGCTGCTGATTGAAAAATACGCGGGCGCGCTGCCCACCTGGATGGCGCCCACGCAGGTGCTGATCACCCCGATCAGCGAAAAGCAGCAAGAGCAGGCCGCGGCGGTTTATCAGCGGCTGCGGGAGGAAGGCATTCGCGCCGAGCTGGATGACCGGAACGAAAAGATCGGCTATAAGATCCGGGAAGCGCAGCTGCAAAAGGTGCCCTTTATGCTGGTGATCGGCGAAAAAGAAGCGGAGAACGGCACGGTTTCGGTGCGCTCCCGGCATGGCGGCGATCTGGGCGCTATGCCGCTGGCAGATTTTCTGGCCATGATTCAGGGCATCGTGGCGCGGAAGGAAAAACAATAATCTAATGAGTGAGGAATATCGGCATGCCGATATTCCTCATTTCAGACTGTCAAAAAAGTCCCGCACCGCAAAAAATAGAAAGAGAAAAATTGGTT
>CAYRYQ010000050.1:0-12743 GCA_964428505.1 uncultured Eubacteriales bacterium | reverse complement strand
GTTTCGTGATGCTGCTGACCAATGAGGCGTCTATTCGGGACGTTTTGCTGTTTCCCACCATGAAACCGCGGGATCAATAAAATGAAAAGGGAAGATCTTTCCAAAAGAATCGCCAACCTCTGGTATTATTATAAATGGTATCTGCTGGGCGGTTTGCTGCTGATCTGTGCGCTGGCCATTGCGATTCAAAGCTGTCAGAAGCGACAAAACGCCGATCTGTTTGTTTTGTATGCACGAGATACCTCGCCGGACGCATTACAGGTGCAGGAACTGGAAAACTGGTTCGGCGGCATGACAGAAGATGTAAACGGCGATGGAGAACCCACGGCACAGGTGCTGGCCACCGCCACCACGGATCAGTGGACCGGGGCCAATTCCAGCGCGATGTTGGTGCAGGTGAACTCCGGTTCAGCGGTGCTGTATCTGCTGAGCGAAGCAAACTACGAAACGCTGCACAACAATGGAATGTTGATGGACTTGAGCGCTTTGGGGCTCCAAAGCCCCTATCTGGAGAAGGATCGTTTTGATTTGTCGCAATCGGGAAAATTGAGCGGTATCGCCGGATTTTCGATGGAATCGGGCAGCTATTATTTGTGTATCCGGAAAGTGGAAGGAACAACGTTTGAGGGAAAAACAAATTATGAGACACAGCTGGAACTGGCAGAAAAAATGCTGAAAACGTTGACCGCGTGATCATCACAAAGAGGGGCTTCCGCATAAAGCGGAGCCCCTTCTTTATTCTCGGGAACCCCTTCTTCAGCGAACGGCTTTTTTCAGAAGCTCATATTTATGCCGCGTTGCAATTCCGCCCCGAATATGCCGTTCCCGGAGATTCTCTTCCAATATTTCCTTCACCTTCAGATACAGTTCATAGTCAATATTCTGCAGCCGCTGGCTGACGTCTTTATGTACAGTGGATTTCGATACTTTAAAAACAGCGGCGGCTTGCCGGACAGTTGCTTTATGTTCCAGGATATAATTCCCCAATTCTCTTGCTCTCTCATCGCATTCGTAATACAAATTAAACCCCGCCCTTTCTTGCTAAAGCATATGCAAGTGGACGGGGTTTTATGTCTTTGTCCTTCAGGAAAACAATTGATTCGTTAAAGGGCTTCAAAGCGGCGGACGCCCGCTTTATTGATCCAGAGCTGCATCAATCCGATTGCGGCGCAGAAGAAGAAAAGATGCGTCAGATCATAAACCCATGCGCCTTGATTCATTCCGAAAATGTAGATGGCGGACAAACTGAGGGGAAGTGCCGCCAGCAGGCCGGAGACCATCATGGTCACCATCACCGATCCGCCCTGCTTGATGACAACGGTTTCATTGATCCAATCCATTTTCGGCATCAGCAGATTGAAGACGATTCCCATATAAGCAACATATATATTGGCCAGAGAGGGAATAACCAGCATGAAAATCCGGTCCGCTGCGGTGAGGGGAAGCAGAAACTGCACAATGGCCCAGCCAATAAGGATGAAGGGCTCCACGATCCAAAAATGATTCATGATTTTACTGAGCAAAATGGTGCGGGCCGGAACCGGGGAGGAGCGAATAATCCAAAGGGTTTTCCCTTCTAAGGAAATGGAAGGCGCTGAAACCAGGTTCATCAGCGTCAAAGAAGAGATAGCGGCAGTTGCAAAAGCACCCCACAGGTGAGGAAAATATGAGAAAAATGGCTGTATGTCGCCGATTCTGAACGCCAGCACAATCGCACCGACAGGGATCAGCACTGCCCCGAATGCGCCGTTCAGCATATACATGGGGTTATTCAGAAAATGAAGCAGTTCCCGTTTCTGGTTGGCTTTAAAGGGAGAACGCGCATCCGTCAGGCGCGTGACGAATTTTTTTGTCTTTTTGGCTTTTGACGAAGTGATAATGCCAAAATAAGTGCGCATAAGAATTTTCCACACCAGATAAGCAGACAGGGCAGAAATGCCCAAATACAAAAGATAAAACCAAGGCTGCACGTCGCCAAGGCCGAGGCCAAATGCATAAAACGGGTAAAAGTAATTGCGTATAACCAGGCCGATGGTGTCCATATGCCCCAAAAAAGCTTGGCCGATCACCTGCAGTTGATTGGTGACATAGATGTAGGCGGCTAAAAAAAGCAGGCTGAAAACCAGTGTGATATACTTCTTGATCGGCAGCTTAGATTCCAACCATGCAATCAGCCAGGCTAGCAGACAGCAAATGGCGATCGCAATGGCCGGCATGATCAAACAGCCGATGATATAGCCCAAAATGCCGAAAAAACCCACCGGATAGTAAAACAGATAGACGATTCCCGCAGGAATGAAGACAATGCCTTCAAACAGATAGCCTAGAAATAAAATAAGAGCCAACCGGCTGCCTAATATCGCCCCGGGCGTTATGGGCATCGCCAGCAGCATTTCATTATCTTTCGCTTCATAAAGCTGAGTTTTAGTGTAATATACGGAGCCCAGCACGGCAAAAAGGGTGGCAATGGCGCCTACCAAGGAAAAATAGAGCGAAGGAGGGCATTGAATGGTGGCAAACAGGGTAAACAGGCCACCCATCATGCCGGCAAAAACAATCCAGGCCCACGCCATGAGAGCAACCAGCAATACTGCCAGCGCCGTGTTTTGCTTTTTCCTCCCCGTCTGAACGGTGCAATAATAAAGGCTTTTGAAGCGGGAATATAACAGCGCTTTAAACATGTTACCCCTCCAACTCCAAAAAGACATCTTCCAAGGAGGAGTTGCCCTTTACTTCTTCCACGGTGCCGGTCAACAGCAGGTTCCCCTGCTTAATAATGGCCACTTTATCACAAAGCTTTTCTGCCACCTCCAACACATGAGTGGAAAAAAACACCGCGCCACCCTCATCGCAAAGCTCCCGCATCAGGCGCTTTACGGTGTGGGTGGATTTGGGATCTAAGCCCACAAAGGGCTCATCCATAATCATCAGGCGGGGATGATGGAGCAGCGCCGCAATAATCGCCAGCTTTTGTTTCATGCCATGAGAATAAGCAGAGATCAATTGCCCCAAATCGTTGGTCAGCTCAAAAAGATCGGCATATTTTTGAATATCGGCATGGCGCTGATCTTTGGATATATGATAAATATCCGCGATGAAATTCAAATATTGGATGCCTTTCATATAATCGTAGAGGTCCGGGTTATCCGGAATATAAGCCAGCTCCCGCTTACAGGCGATGGGGTCTTCGGTAATGGATTTTCCGTTGATCAGAATGGCTCCCTCATCCATTTTTAAAATGCCGCAGCAGGCCTTGAGTGTGGTGGTTTTCCCGGCACCGTTATGGCCGATAAAGCCATAAATCTCACCGGGAGCAATATGCAGGTTCAGGTGGTTTACCGCAATTTTACTTCCATAAAATTTGCTGAGATTAGAAATTTTTAACATGAAATCCTCCTATAATGAAACAAGACATTTTTTTAAAAAGGTCTGTATGGCTTTTTCTACGGATGGCTTATCCTGCAGGTAGGCGGTTGCATGAGCGGCTCCCTCTACCAGCAAAAGCTCTTTTTCCGCAGCGCAGGCTTCATAATTGCGTTCTGTCATTTCCGGCGGAACGAAACGGTCTTCTGTGCCATGAATAAAGAGAATGGGGATCCGGTTGCTTTTTAATGCCTGGGGCACCGAATACTCGCCAAAATAATAACCGCAAAAAAGCTTGGAAAACAGGCTGAGAACGGGAATGATCGGAAAAGCGGGCAGATGCGTTTTTCTGCAAAATACCGTTGCAATCATTTCCTTTGGCGAGGTGAAACCACAATCGGCGATCACCCCTTTGACATTTTGCGGCAGGGGCAGCCCCAGCGCCATCAGGACGGTCGTGCAGCCCATCGAAACACCGTTCAGAAAAGTGGGCAATTCCCCATAGGTTTCATTCAGAAACCGGATCCACGACAAACAGTCAAAGCGCTCCAAAATGCCAAGACCAATCCAGCTGCCGCTGCTTTTTCCGTGGGCGCGCTGATCCACCAGCACCAGCTCATAGCCCAATTGATCGTAAAAGGAAACCACCGGGCCAAAGTCGATTTCTGCTGCGGAACGGTAACCATGAAACAGCAAAATGCGTCCGACCGGCTGGGTTTGAATGAATCTTCTTCCGTATAGTTCCACGCCGTTTGCTTCCAAAACCATTGGTTCATACGGATGGTTTTGAAAAAAATCCTGACTCTCCAGAATGGCTTTCTGAATGGCTTCTTTGGGAGAGCCCGGCGCAAAGGTCTTGGCGCGAATATCATGGGGCTTGCGCCGCAGAGAGAGATAGCAAAGCAGGATCATATTTTCGATAATGATCAGATCAATCACCAGGATCAGAATCCAAATCATGGCTGCCCGGTCCTTTCATAGGGAAAAGGCCCCTGACCGTTTGGGGGCAGGGGCCTTTTGTAGTTTACATAAATTTCTTGATTGAGGCAGGAGTGGAATCCGCATCTGCAGAAACCAAGCAAACTAAGGCGGCGTTGTTGGCTTTGGTTAGTTTCTCCATGTTATTAAGAGCGATCCCCAAGGCGTCCAGATCATCCCCAACAATTTTTAACAGGGAGTCCACATAGACGCTGGATATGTCATAATTTCCGGCAAAAAGACCGCTGATAAAACCTTCCAGTCCCTCATTGGTATTGACCGGGTAATTGGTTATGTCAATCAAGCGGGCTTTATGAGAAATGTCCAGTTTCAATTTATCGCCGTATTCAATGCAGACAACGCTTCCGTTTTCTTCCTCGGCGGCTTTGTTGACCAAATCAATCAAGGTTTTGGTTTTACCGGTGCCTTTTTTCCCTAAAATCACTTTAATCATATTATACGGGCTCCTTTTCTCCGACATGCAAATTTAAACAGATACCAAGCTGATGCCGGTTAGCTTAGTCTGTTGATTTTCTTGTTGATTTCTTCGGTTTCCTGCTCATAACCCGGTTTCCCCAGCAGAGCGAACATATTTTTTTTATAGGCCTCAACGCCCGGCTGATTAAAGGGATTGACTCCTAACAAATAACCGGAGATGGCACAGGCTTTTTCAAAGAAATACACCAGATAGCCAAAGTGATACGCATCGTAAACGTCAAATTCCAACACGATATTGGGCACGCCGCCGTCGGTGTGCGCCAGCACGGTGCCCAGAAAGGCGCTGTCGTTCACATATTGCACGGTTTTTCCGGCAAGAAAATTCAGCCCGTCAATATCGCCGGGTTCTTCCTCAATGGTAATCTTATGCTTCACATTGGTGCACTTCAGCACCGTTTCAAACAAGTTCCGGCTGCCATCCTGAATGAACTGCCCCAAGGAGTGCAGATCCGTTGAAAAAGTGGCGGAAGCGGGAAAGAGGCCCTTATGGTCTTTCCCTTCGCTCTCTCCGTAAAGCTGTTTCCACCATTCGGCAAAATAAACGCCGGAGGGTTCATAGGTGATCAACATCTCGGTGCTCTTATTCTTTCTCAGCAAGAGCGTGCGGTCCACGGCATAGGTGTAGCAATCGTTTTCTGCCACCAAAGTATCCATACGGGCGTCGGCGGCACCTTTCATAATGGCATCCAGATCAATTCCGGCCACGGCAATCGGCAATAAGCCGACCGCGGTCAGCACCGAAAAACGGCCGCCGACATCGTCTGGTACCACAAAGGCTTCATAGCCTTTCTCTGTGGCTAATGCTTTGAGGGTCCCTTTTGATTTGTCCGTGGTCACAAAAATGTGATTTTTGGCTTCTTCCGCCCCATATTTTTTCTCAATCATGCTCTTGAAAAGACGAAAAGCAATGGCCGGCTCTGTGGTGGTTCCGGATTTGGAAATCACATTGATGGAAAAGTCACGTCCATCAACGATCGACATGATCTCGCTGAGATAAGTCGAGCTGATGTTGTTGCCGATAAAATAGATATCCGGCGTATTTTTCTTCATGTTGTTGTAAAGCGGGGAGGTAATAAACTCAATGGCCGCCCGGGCGCCCAGATAACTGCCGCCGATCCCGATTACCAGCAGCACTTCGGAATGCTTTTGAATCTTTGCGGCTGCGGCTTTGATGCGGGTATACTCCTCCTTGTCGTAATTGAGAGGCAGATCCACCCAACCTAAGAAATCATTGCCGGGGCCTTTTTTGTTGTGCAGCATGTTGTGTGCGACTTCCACATAGGGCCGCATAAACTCATGCTCATAATCATGAATAAAGGGACTGAGGTACTTCCTGTTAATTTTAACCGACATTCCAAACATTCTCCTGCATTTCAAATTCAAAAAGATGGTAAATCTTTATTGCACTTATCATATCATAAATATGGCGTGGATTCAAGTCTAAACTGTGAAAAAATATTGGATCATATGAAAAAACAAATGAGGAAAGTCCACTTTGGGGATCTCTTTTTCCGCATATAGATCCAGCGTGCCAATCGATTTGCCGTCCAAAGTATAGGTAATTGTTCCAAGACGCTGGCCCGGTTCCACCGGAGCCGCCACGGTATCAGGCAGATTCACGGTATAGGTAACCTTGCCCTCGCTGCCCTTGGGCACTAAAAATTTGGGTTCCTCTTTCAGAACCGGCAATACGGTGCTCTCTACGCCTTTCAGTACCTTTACCGGTTCCGGCGCAGAAGGCGCTTCGTTATATAAACTATATTGAGAAAAGCCGTAATTCAGCAGTGTTTTGGCATCTTCATTCCGTTTATCACTGGTTTCACCACCCAGCACCACGGCAATTAACGACATGGAATCTCTTGTGGCAGTGGCAGACAGGCAATATCCGGCTGTGTTGGTGAATCCGGTCTTCAGGCCGGTGGCGCCGTCATAAAACCGGACCAGCTTGTTGGTATTGGACAGGGAGAACGTGCCGTTCCGGATGGAATCCATCCAGATGGTGGTATACTTCTGAATTTCCGGATGGGCCATCAATGCCCGGCTCATTATGGCGATATCCCGGGCTGTGGTATAGTGATTCTCCGTATCCAGGCCGGTACAGCTGTTGAAGTGGGTGTTGGACATGCCAAGAGCGGCGGCCCGCTGATTCATTAAATCGATAAAACTCTGCTCGCTTCCGGCAATGGCTTCCGCCATCGCGATACAACAATCATTGGCGGATACCACTGCAATGCATTTAAGCATTTCATCTACAGACATGGTTTCCCCCTCTTTCAGATACACCTGGCTGCCGCCCATCCCCGCCGCGGTGGCCGAGACCGGAATCATATCTGTCCACTGCAGCTTTCCGGAATTCAATGCTTCCATAATCAGTAGCAGGGTCATGACTTTGGTGACGGAGGCCGGGGTTCTCTGCTCATTCGCATTTTTTTCAAACAGGACCGTACCGGTGTTCTGGTCCATCAAAATGGCAGAGGGAACCGACACCTCCAGCGATGGGTCCGCATGGGCCGGAAAACAATATATTGTGGTGAACAATAGGGTTAATATAATAAATGTAGCTATTTTCTGCATCATGAAATCCTCCTTTTCTTTTTGTAATATATGCGGCGTCCGGCTTGATAAGAAGGAATATTCCACAAAAATTTCTGCTCAAAATGATAAATATGCAAACAAATTTCAAAAATATCACAAAGTGTGGCATTTTAACAACATCAGGTCATGCCCTTTATCTGCTTTTTTTGTTATAATGATCCTGCTTGTATATATTAATATACCTTTGCAGTAAATCAAGTAAGGAGTGAACGTTTGTTATGAAGCAAAAGATGAAGCGACTGATATCATTGGCGGCCACAATGGCCATGGTGGTATCCATGCTCTCCGTCTGTGTGTTCACCGGTTTTGCAAGCGCAGCAGATGATTATGATACTCTGCTGGACAGTGCGTTTGTGGTGAATCCGGCATGGAAAAATGTTGCTGAGGGGGAATCCATCTCCTTCCAATATCGGGGGAAGACGATCACCGATCGGTTTGACAGTAATTTTTATTTTTCCTCTTATGAGGATGCGGTTGCACGCACCAAAGCCCTGAATCTTTCCAATCCTACCATCATGCTGTGTGCGGGGACCTATACCGGCACGATGTATGCGGATACCGGAATGACGTTGATCGGGCCGAATGCCGGGGTGGATCCGAATGCATCCACTTCCGATAAAAGCAGTGCATGGAGCCTGAGCGGTCAGCGCTTCGGGGAGGCTGTCATTAACGGCAGCCTGATTGTTACGTTGAAAGCAACCAATGCGGACTTTACACTGGATGGGCTTACTTTCGGTTCCGGCGGTGCTTTTGTGGATCGTCAGCGTGCGACCGGTTCTTCTAAGCTCTCCTTTAAAAATGTGGTGTTCAATGGAGCTGGAAACACCGGCGATTCCTTTGGGTATGCCATTTATCTGCATTCTGCCGGAAACGACAGAACCATGAGCTTTAATAATGTGTATGTAACCAATCAGTCGGTTGGCTTTATCAGCGCTTTCTTTACCACTCTTACCGCAGACCGTCTGGGCTATATTAATAATGCGGCTGGTTTTTTGGGCACCACCTATTTTGCGAAAGGCGCTGCGCCTTATGTGGAATTAAAGAACTCCTGCTTCTATAACGGCACTGTTCCTGCGGGCTATATGATTTCCATGGATAACCAGAGCTATGATTTTTCTGTGGACTCCACCGGAGCGAAAAAAGACTTGCTGATTCCGAATGCAGACGCGCGTCCCAGAAGCACCTTGAAGCTGGAAAACAACGTGTTCTATAATGCATCGGCCGTAGGTAGCGGCATCATCCACTATGAATTCATCAATAAGAATTCGGTGCTTGATGTGCAAAATAACTATTTTTATGCGTCGACAGCGACCGCATTTCTGGCGCCGGAGTTTGTAACGGACTCCGCAAACACCGATCAGACTTCCTGTTTATATGTCCGTAACAATCAGTTTGTGGGTGCGTATAAGATTCCGAGCATGGCGGGAAGCCGCACATCTACGTATATTGATATGTCCTACAATTATTTTGGGGATATAGCCGGGGGATGCATTTATAACCCCGTTTATATGGATTCCGCCTATGCCAAGCTGATTCGCACGGCCTTTTATGTGGACGCCGCGATGACAACGACCAACGAAGCTTGGGATATGCATATTGAAAACTGGCCTTTGTCTCAGGTGGACACTTTTAATTATAAGGCTGACATGACCGTTTATTCTCAAAACGGCCAGACGACCTATGGTGCCCATTTTGCCGCCGGGCAAAATACCAGCGTGCAGCTCTATACCGCCGGTTCTGTGAATGGTGACGGGATTGTAACCAGCGTGTCCAATCCGATCAGTGAAATTGACGCATCGGTTTTAAGCAGTGACCCGTATAGCTCCAAGACGCTGTATGCCAAAGTAATAAACAGCGCGTTTCCTTCTTTCACTCCTATCTATAAAGTAACTGTTCAAAATATCGGCTCCATTGACGGAAAGCCGAATTTCAGAGATAGTTTCCCGAGAGACTATTTTGTGTATCAGCCTACCATCGCCAATGTCAGCGACGGCAATGTTGTCCCATATAGATGGAGAGGGCAAATTTATAAGATGGTGGTTGGGCAGGATCTGTTTGCCACGGTTGATGATGCTATTCAGCATGCCAAGGCGCAGGGAATTGCGACTCCGACCATTCTGGTTCCGGCAGGGGTCTATACCCAGGAAATGGTACTGACCGGCTCCTGCACAATATTAGGCGAACAATACGGAATCAATCCTAACGTGAAGGTCTTTGATACGATTCAGCAAACGAATTTGGCAAGCGCTGCTTGGACGCTGAATCCAACCAGGGGAACCTCTCTGTATGAGACGACCTTCAACGCCTGTATCCGGGTAAGTAAAAACGCAGATGATTTTATTATTACACTGGATGGGATCAAAATGGGTCCCGGCTGCTCCTATGTGGATGATGAGACCCGATATGGCGATAATATTACAATCTTCAAAAATATTTATGCTTATAATGCCGGCGGTGGTTTTGACCGTACCGGGGCAAGCAACGGGCAGATCTTCCGCTTCTGGAAGGCTTATGGGGTTGGAAGCGATTCTTGTACCATGTATATGTATGATACCCGGATCGACTCGATCAGCAGCAGAGCCGTTTTCGGGCCCTATTTCGAGAAATTTGTGGTGGATGGCACTTTCTTTGGAAACAGCTCCGTGGCCTTTATGAACAGCTTCCGCTCCCGGGATATTGCGGAACCCTATTATTCCATTACCAACGGCTACTGGTATAATAATATGGCTAAGACGAAGGGTTTATATGTGGTTTCTACTGCGGATCAGAGCGGCCAGCTGGATTTGAAGAAAAATATCGTTTATAATCTGGACAACAATGTGTTTTATAATGCATTTGCGTCCGACTTTGGCGCGATGGAATTTAATTTTACCGGCACTAATATGACGGTCTATTTTACAAACAACATTCTGGCCGCTGTCGGTAATACCGATACTTTCTTTGCCAATACAACCGGAGCGAGCCGGTTTAAAGGCTCTTCTTTAACACAGGATTGTTCGAGCGTCATTGTGTGCACCGGAAACCGTTTGGTTGGGGAAAACCGTATTCCGTTGACGAACGGAACCGGATATGGTACGCTATTTGACTATTCCGCCAATTATTTTGCAGGCAACCTTTCCGCTTCGTCGGGGTTGTTGCCGGCCGATGCGCTGCGTTTTGGGGTTGCAAAAGGGTCTGATACGGGTAGTTATACCTATGAAGAATGTACCCGTGCAAAGATCGATTATACCTATCTGGACTGGGGTATGACCGTTCGTTCCGATGATCCCGCTTTTGCGAAACTGGACTATACTTTAAATGCCGGCGTGTATGGCACAGGAACCAGTGCCATTGAAAAAATCAACGGCGTTAACCAGTTGGTCTATCGGGATTCTGTTCCGGGCAATTGCAAGGTTTACGGAAATCCCTTTACGCTAGGGGAATATACCACCGCCACCATCTATAAATCGGCCAATAAAAGCACTTCGGATATTGTGTCCAGCATGGCGCTGGCCGGCACTACCAATACGTTTTATGTTACGCTTTCCTCCGGAGACAAATCAAAAACACAGGATTTGATCGTTGTGATCAACCGGGCAAAACAGGATGGCTGCGATTTGAGCTATTTTGATGGGTTTGGCATTGATTCAGAGCATAATGTCATTACCGGATATTCGACAACGCTTTCTTATAGCATCAAGGCCAGCAATATGACGCTTTCCGATGGCGCAAGCTATGCGCTTTATAAAGACGCGGCCTGCACCCAAACGCAAAGCAGTATCCTTGTACTGTCAAATCCGGTTACCTTCTATCTTAAGGTGACCAGTGAATCCGGTCTGACCAAGGTTTATACGGTTATAATTTCAAAGGTGAATTCCACATCGGATATTCCGTTGGCGGGTATCAACAATGTGTCAAATGCCACCTATATAGGCAATTCTGTCTATGATGCAGAGATCCCGCTCAGCTCGGGATCCTTCACCTTCGCTGTTACCGCTGTGAAAGGCGCCAGCGTAAAGGTTTATAGCGGCGACACGGAAGTGCCATCTGTTGGTGGACAATATACGGTTGCAACGCCAGGATCAGCAACGACCAGCGTTCAGCTGGTTGCTACTTCCGGAAACGGAAGCAACACAGCCGCTTATACGTTAAGGATCCGTAAAGGGAAGAGCACCGCCGCGGAAGTGGTGCGTATTGACGGCGCGCAAAGGCAAGCAGGCGGTAGCTATACGATGAGTATTCGTGAGGCGGACAGTGTTGCTTTGTCGGCGGTTGTTTCTGATTCTGCAACCTACCAGTTCTATTATAACTATGCCTGCACCAACCCTGTTCCGGGCAATTTGTTTACCGTATGGGGAAGCAGTTCATTCGTTTATATTAAAGTGACTGCGGAAGATGGAATAACAACGAATATTCGGAAATTAACGGTGATGAGTACCTCCGGTAGTATCTATTTAATGAATATTAAAGGCGAGGCAAACGGCGGGACCTATAATGGCGTATCAACAGCCAAGAACAGCTATATGCTCTATGTCCCGGCAGGCACACAGTCGGTTAAATTAGCGGGCAGCTTGCCCAAGGCAGCGTCCGGTGGCGAAGTCACGTTTTTTGCCGATCCGAACCGCACCATCGCCATAACCGGGAATGTGGTGAACTTAAGCCAGAAAATAACGAAGGTTTATGTTTCCTCCGTAGGTGGCAGCAGGTCTGTTATAGAGATGGATCTGAACAGAACCGTTCCGATTCCTGCCATTTCCGCAGTACTGAATATTGTTTCTGATCAGAGTGTGGTGAATTATGCAGACAGTGCCTCCATACCGGATTGGGTGCGTCCTTATGTGAGCTATCTCAATGATAACCGCTATGGAATCTTTAAAGGGGATAACAATCAAAACCTGAACGGCACCAGTAATATCACCCGATATGAAATCGCTGCCTTGGCAACACGTATTTTAGGCATTGATGCAAACTATTATAGCTCCGTTGCAATCCCATATAGGGATGGGATCGCGGCTTGGGCTTTGCCTTATGTAAGCGTTGTAACATCGCTGAGGATTATGAACGGTGATGTGGATCCGGCTAACCAAAACAACGTTTTCTGGGGGGATCATAACGCCACGCGCGAGCAGGTTGCAAAGATCTTGGTCAGCTTAGCCATGATCAATGATGGAATTGTCGAGGATGGGGCTACCTATTATGCTGCGCATAAAAACAACGTGGATATCAATTATATTGGATTCAACTTTGTGGATGAAAGCAGTATTTCCCAATGGGCAATTCCCTATATGCACCTTGCTGTTGGCAAGTATGGAATGATCAATGGCTATTAT
>CAYRYQ010000049.1:0-12801 GCA_964428505.1 uncultured Eubacteriales bacterium | reverse complement strand
GGTAACGGCCCGGGAAGATACGTAATGCCGGCATCAATAGCAAAAGAGTCAAGGTGTATATCTCCTTGACTCTTTTTTCCATTTATTGTTGACCGGCGGGGCTTTCATAATTTTTTAGGCTTTACGTTACACCTTGCGTTTCGCCACGTTTGTTTTACGCGCGGCGTGCTTTGGCGGGCTGTCTGCTTGCGCGCGGGGTTTTGAGGGCGTTTTATCTGCGCTTTTGCTTCAATCGTTTTGCTTTCTTTGTTGGTTTTGACCGTTTGGGGAGCGCGTTTTCGGGCCGGAAGGGAGCTTTTGCGCCTGCTTGTGCGCTGTTTTTGATTTTTGGAGGGGTTATGAGAAAAAATGCCATTCGCATTCTTTGGCTTTTAGCGTTTTTGTTTTTGTTGGGTGCATACATTTTTTATGGATGCGGTATTCAGGTGATGAACCTTGCGGTTTGCTGGATTGCGGGGGCGGCTGTGCTGATTCTTTCGGTGCTTTCTCTGGTCGCCTGTATCCAATGCATCGTCGACCGTGCCCCGGATTCGCAGGGAGCCAAAGCCTTGCGTTTGCTGATGTTGGTTTTAAAAATGGCTTTGATTCCGCTGTATGTGGTTCATTTTATGGTGACCCTTTTGATGACCGGTTTGATCGCCGCGTTTCCGATGGGCTTCTTTGTTTCCCCACTGGTGGTGGTCTTTGGCTCAATTTTTTCGGGGATTTTGCTGGGGGGATCCTCCTTCTATTCTTTGGCCGCTATATTCAAGACCTGGCGCGCGGGGCTTCTTTCATTGCCAGAGGCGGTTCTTTATTCAATTTTTCAATTTGTTTATTTATTGGATGTTCTTTTTGCAGTTGCAGTTTTCTTTATCGGGCGATCCCACGAGAAAGACGCGGCAAGGCGCGCCAATCAGGCAACGCCGCATGAGGGCTGTGCGATCTGACCGCGCCTTTTGCGCCGCATAAGCGCAGAATTGCACCGTTAGGGGCTTGTCTGGTTGGTATGCAAAGAAACAGTGCTATAATGACCGCGCCGAAAGCGAGGGCGAGCAGACGCCGGCAGGGCGTGTTAAAAAATGGGGACCGGCTTTGTGCAAGACGGCGCCTGATTGATCCGGCGGGCAGGCTCTGCGGCAGACCGAATGTCCCGCTGGGGGCCTATGGCGCCTTTGCTTGTTGTGCCGCCGGTGGATTTTCCTTGTTTTTTATGTTTTATGGACAGAAGGAGCCGTTCTATAAGTGAGAAGAGCGGAGTGCCGCGTTATCAGAAAATTGCTTCGCACCTTGCAAGCAGGAATACCGGGAGGGGGAGAACATCTATGCCCATTCCGCTATTGCCAGCCAATAGGGCATTTTTCCGGGAATGGCAAGGCGTGCGATCTGCGTGTTTTGTGATCCCGACATTGTTCGCTCTGAAAAGGGAAACGGGGTGACATTCAATCCTATAACACCTAACACTGGCGGTGACGCCGGAAATGGCGGAAAAACACCAACTTTCTTCCAATGGTGATCTGGCGCGTGTGGCCAGCAGCGTGAAATCTGGGACTACCTTCGCGTTTTCCAATCGGGAGGATGGGCTGCTCTGGCCGGAGGCCTATTACGGCTTTAAGCTGGGCGAGAATCTGCCGATAGACAGTGCACCTTGCTATACGGCGCTGATGAACAAAGAAGTGGACGAGCTGCAGCAATCTCCGCAGCGTGTTGCGCGTGAATTTTTAACACAGATGAATCTGATTCCGTAAGGGAGAAAAACCGAGGGCTTCCGCACATGGTGAAATGTGCGGAAGCCCTCTTTGCGCCGTGCCGCTCAGGAAAGCAGCCGGTCCAGAATCTGATCATGCAGCGTTTCCAGAAAGGCACGCTCTTTGGGATAGGATTTAAAGGTGATCGGTGCTTCTGCCAGTGACTGTACCCATTCCTTTGTTTTGGTCAGACCGATTTTTTCAGCCAGCATTTTTAGAAGCATGCGATCCTGCAGCGCCTGATAAAAGACCACTGTTCTTAAAGATTCAATGGCCTGATCCCCGTATGGATAGACAGAAAAAGGATCACCCGCCGGATAACTTTGATATCCGTCACCGTTTTCATAGGGGTTTACTTTAAAACGGCTGCGCTCTGTATAGTAAAAATTATATCCCCATTGCAGAAAGCCATCCATATCGTATAGGAACAGCTGAACACCCAAAATACGGTTCCGGTAAGACGGCATGGCCAGAAAGCGGTTTGATACCTCTTCGCATTGGCTGCAGCAATAATAACACCAGCGTTCCTTCATATCTGCCTCCAGAAAAGGTTCCAGATGGTTGGTGGCGCAGACGGGGTATTCAATCAGCCCATTCTGATAGAAATCAATACTGGACAGCGCGTCCATTATTTTAAAATCAGACAAATATTGTTTTAAAAAGCGTTTGGCCCATAGATAGTTTTCATAATCGGGTTTTTCCGGATCCCTGGAGGGCTCGTCTGAAATGTGGAAATAGCAGCGGTCCGCAATACCAAGCGTGTTCAGTTCCTGGGTAAGCGCCGGCAGGAACTGGGAAAGAAAATTTTGGTAGGCTTCGCTTTGCGCCTTAACATGCCAGCCGAATTCCTGCACTTGTTTTCCTTCTATCCACACCATAATTTTGGGGCAGCATTCGACGCCCCATTGGGTAAACAGGTGAGACATTTCAAAGTGGCGGATGCCATATTGATGGCAAAGAGAAACCCAGCGTTCCAAAAGCGTAAAATCGAATGTATAGTGATTCTCTGCTTTGGTGACCTTCACAAGCTGCATGGTGGGGCGTTCCCCGCCGACCAAGGTATCCAATGGAGGCGTAAAAAGTGGAGTTAGAAGCATCGTAATGCCGGTGTGTGCGGCAGTTTTTATATAGTGTTCAATCAACTTCCAATGACGATTGCTCATCATCTTTACCCCGTAATAATCGGCGATGCTGTCGCAGTGGAACCATTGGGTATAAAGGAGGTTGTTGGCGGCAATTTTCAGATTTTCAATCTGCACCAGCACCTTTAGCTTATATTCTTTGGGAAGATTCTCTTCGGTGGTAAAGGTGAAATACAGCGGATATTCACCAGCCTCAATTTCTTCCGGAATTTCCACCGTCACCATCAGCGTGGTGGGGGTGTGGCATTGAAAATAAAAAGATTCTTTTGATTTTAAGGGATATAAAACATCCGGATAGAGCCCCGGCTTGGTGGAAATGTAGTCGGCGTCATGCCGGTTGGTATAGGCGGCCAGTTCAACCGGGATAAAGCCTACCCGGGCGACGGTACTGTATTTTTTCAGCGAGGAGCGTAACGTATAGGAACCGGCGGCACGACGATATCGCTCTTTATCGGGAATATAGCCAATTTGAATCTGAAAGGAGACTCGTTCTCCCTTGAGCCCGCGCACCTTGCTGAGCGGCTCATAGGAAGAGAAGGAATCGTTCGGCATGACTTTTTCTAAAGATGAGATTGCTTTAAACTGATACATGAATGAACTCCCCACTTTCTATGTTACAGTATAGCAAAACACGGGGATCCGTCAATAAAAAAAGAGCCAAAACTTTTACAGTTTTGGCCCTTTATATGCCGCCGGGACACAGCCTCCCGTCGGGGGAAAGCGCGCTTTTGGCCTCTCATTGCGGTTTTGATTCCTGCTGCTCGAAATCGCCGGAACGAATCTTGTTGCCAAAATTTTCTGCGGGCTTTCCGCTTTTGCAAAACGGTGTTTGCGGGAGCGTATCTCCCTGCTGTTGTTTACAATCGGGTCTGCCCACCGTTTTCTCGAAAGCAGACCGCGGTCCTCCCATACGTTTACAGTGGCCGGGTAACAACATACCGGCGCGCGTAAAGGTACATCTTTCGTGCGAAAAAACAAGTACTTTTTGATTCCGCACAACCTTCCAATTGACCCCGGGTCGATTTTATTATGTGTGTGTAAAATAAAAATATGCACTGCATTTTGCAGTGCATTAATCCTCCAGTTTTGGCAAATTCAGGATTGAAAAATCGGGACCATTTGCCTTGGGCGGGATGCGGTGCAGCGGTGTGTAAAGAAATCGCGTGCAGCAAGAAGAAGCCTTCACCAATCCTTTTTTGGTGCAGAGAATATCTTCGGTGCCGATCACGGGCTTGCCATGCTCACAATAGGCGCAAACTTTTTCAATTTCTTTGGAAAAGATCATTGCAATCTCCTGCTCCCTTATTTTTTTTCATTATAACGCGATTTTTGTCGTTTGTCAAAAGAAATCATAAAAATAAGAGCAACTCCCAATAATGGGAAAAGAATCCACGCGGCGGTCGGGGAGGGAGAAGCCAGAAAAAGAAACACCGGTGGAAGGCAAATCAGATAAAACAGCTTTCCCAGCAGCATTGGCCAGAGCGGCAGCTGCTCTGCCAATAAAAAGGCGCTGTTTTGCAGCATGACAGACCAGCCGGAAAAAGCCGTCATAGCGGCGGCAAAATAGAGCTGCCAGACGCCCCTCGGCAGAACGCATAAACCACCGGACAACTCCAGAAAGCCATAGAAATAGGCATATCCCGAATGTTGCTGAAACAGGGCGCCCACAACGGAAAAGAGGGTGATATATCCACTGAGAACAAGACTTCCGGTGGCTGCGGCCGCAATGCTGTCGGTTAAAACCGGCAGCAGGGGGCGCTCTTCAGGGTCCGGCCGCCGAGATCCCTGAAAGGCATTCAGCAGCATGCAAAGAAATAAAGAAACCAACAGTTGGCTGATAAACAGCAGAATCCCCATTTTGCGACTGTGCAGCACCATTTCTCCGGCATAAGCGATCAAAAAGGCGGGAGAGGCGTTGGAACAGCATGCAGAAAGGCGGATGGCCTGTTTTTTTGATAAAAGGCCCCGATGATAGACCTTGGCAAGGGTGCGTTCTCCCAAGGGAAAGCCACACAGATGAGAAGTCAGCCATACGGTGAGCGGCACCGGCGCCGGCACCGCTTCGGCCAGCTCCCCGATCATGCCGCAAAGAACCATGGCGGGAAACAAAGCCGGGATCACAGCACGAAAGGAGAGAGTCAGCCCCCAACGCACTCCCTCTCCCACGACCGTACTGTGCCAGAGTAAAAACGGCAGCAGCAACAGAAGAATAATAGTAAAAATGAGTTTTCCGCACTTTTTCATATTAAAGGATATGATTTTTGCATAAAAATAATACGGAAAAGAGGGAAGCCGATGAAACGTAAATTTAAACGCAGAAAACGGGACGTGGGTGCGATCAGACGTTTTTTAAAATGCATGGATCTGCCGGAATATGCCTGCGGACTGGATGAATGCATTGAAATTTGGGGCGGAAACACTGTGCAGGTGGAGGGCGCCCGTGGCATTCATACCTATGAGAAGGAATTGGTCAAAATCAACATGAAAAATTATTTGCTGGTGATCCATGGCAGCCGGTTTGATCTGGCTCATTTTGGCGACGGCGGTTTACGGGTGACCGGTATATTGAAGCAGATTGAATGGGAGCGTTGACATGAAAGATTGGCTGGGTTTTTTTGGCGGGCGGGTGCAGGTGGAGGCAAAAGGAAACCAGATTGAGCAGTTTATCAATTTGCTTTATCGGTATCATATCCCCTGCCGCTTTCCAAGGCGTACGGAAAATGGGGAGCTCCGATTTATCCTTCCCCGGCGGGATTTCAAACGATTAAGGAAGCCAGCGTTTAAAACCGGGACCCGCGTGCGGATTTTAAAGAAAAAAGGTTTATTTATGGCCGCGCGTCCTTTTCGGAAACGCTTTGGGCTTGCTTTGGGGCTGCTGTTTTTTCTGGGGCTGATTTTTTATTGTTCCCGGTTTGTCTGGCAGGTGGAGATCAGCGGATGTGAGACCATCTCCGCCACCGAGATTGTGGAAGATTTGAAAGAAATGGGTTTTGGCGTGGGCACCCGCCAGAGTGTGGACGTGGGCCCGATTGAAAACCGCTATTTGTTGGGGAACAGTAAAATTTCCTGGATGTCGATCAACATTCGGGGAACCACCGCATACATCGAGGTAAAAGAAAAGAAACGAAAACCGGATATTGTGGACCTGCATACGCCCACCAATATCTTTGCTGCCCGCGATGGCGTGATCATTCAAATTCAAGATTACGGCGGAACCCGCCAGGTGGAGCTGGGGGACACGGTTTTGGCCGGAGATTTGCTTGTCAGCGGGGATTGGACCGATAAATACGGGGTGCGGCACCTATCCCATTCGATTGCCATGGTGGTGGCAGCCACGCAGCGAAATACCACCGTCACGGTGCCGTTGGAGGAGCAGGTGCGCCAAAAAACCGGGAAAACCAAACATTTTTATGCGATTTCCTTTGGGAAGTTGAAATTTCCTCTTTATTTTAGGGAAAAAATATCATATAATGATTATGATACTATAACCAAGGATCAGCCGCTGCGGATTGCTTCTTTTGCTTTTCCGATCCGGATTTATCAGACCCGGGTGGATGAAGTGGCCGCGGTGACGGTGACCTGCACAGAAGAGCAGGCGAAAGAGCGCGCCTATACGAAGCTGGGATTTTATGAAACAGACCGGCTGAACGGTGTGGTGATCAAAAAACGAGAAATCAGCGAGGAATTCGGCGAAGGTGAGTTCCGGCTGAGGGCAGTCTATCAATGCGAGGAGCAAATCGGCGTTGAAATGCCCATTGAGGAGTAAAAATGCAAAAAACGTTTAATCATTTGGAGACAGCGCTGATACCGGCGGTTTTCGGCCCATTTGATGAGAATGCAGCGGTACTGGAGACCGAGTTGGATGTAAAGCTGATCAGCCGGGATGAATATCTCGCGGTGAGCGGAGAAGAAGCGGCCGTGGAGATGGCTTTGGTTGCGCTGGAAAATTTATTTCAGCTGGCCGCCCGGGGAGAGCAGATCGATGTGCAGAAGGTGCGCTATCTGATCCATCTGGCCCGGGAAGACGCCGATTGCAATGTGGTACAGGCTCTGGACTCCTGTATTTGCATCACGACCAGAGGGAAACCGGTAAAACCAAAGACCATTGCGCAGAAAAAATATGTGGAATGTATCGGGCAGAATGTGGTGACCTTTGGGGTGGGCCCGGCCGGCACCGGGAAAACCTATCTGGCGGTGGCGCTGGCGATTTCGGCGCTGAAAGCCAAGCAGGTGGGCAAGATCGTGCTGACCCGCCCGGCGGTGGAAGCAGGGGAAAAGCTGGGCTTTTTGCCCGGAGATCTGCAAAATAAAGTGGATCCGTATCTGCGCCCGCTCTATGACGCCCTGTTTGAGATGCTGGGGCCGGAGACAGTGGCCAATTATATGGAAAAAAATATTATTGAAATCGCGCCCTTGGCCTATATGCGCGGCCGCACGCTGGACAATAGTTTTATTATTCTGGACGAAGCGCAAAACACCAGTGTGGAACAGATGAAAATGTTTTTGACACGCTTTGGCTTTAATTCTAAAATTGTGGTGACGGGCGACCCGACCCAAATCGATCTGGACGGAAAACCCTCCGGGCTGTTGAACGCGCTGAAAATTTTAAAGGATATTGACCAGATCGGCATTCATCGTTTTGAAAAGCGGGATATTGTGCGCCATGCGCTGGTGCAGAAAATTGTGGACGCCTATGAAAGGAAAAGCAATGAAAGTAATCATCACCATGGAAAACCCGCAGTTTGAAGCGCTGATCCGGCAGGCGGTGGAGCGGACACTTCAACGAGAGGGGATCACGCGCGATTGCGCGGCGGAGGTGCTGTTTGTTTCTCTGGAAGAAATGAAGGAAATCAACCGGGAGCAGCGGGGGATTGACCGCCCGACCGATGTGCTTTCTTTTCCGATGGAGGAATCGGTGGAAGCAGCCGAGGCGGATCCTGAAACTGGGGCTGTCTTTTTGGGCAGCATGGTGCTTTGTGTGGACAAGGCCCGGGCGCAGGCCGAAGAATACGGGCATACTCTGGAACGGGAGATTGCGTTTCTGACCGTGCACAGTGTGCTGCACCTGTTAGGATATGACCACGAAACCGGAACGAAGCAGGAGACAGAAATGTTTCAGAAGCAGGAAGAGGCGCTGGCAGAAATGGGGCTGGCCCGATGAGAAGTTTGCTGAAGAGCTTTCATTATGCGTTCCGGGGCATTGGCTATCAGATCGCCTGCGGGCGCAACTTCCGGATCCATTGCTTTGCGGCGGTCACGGTGCTTTATTTCAGCCGCTTCTATCATTTCGGCCCTTGGGAATGGGCGCTTTTGGTGCTGCAGATTACGCTGGTGCTGGCGGCGGAGAGTTTTAATACCGCCATTGAGCAGACGGATAACGAGGTGACCGACCGGATGAGCCGCAAAATCCGCCATGCCAAGGACACCGCGGCGGCGGGGGTGCTGCTCTTTGCCATTAGTGCGGTATTTTCCGCCTATTTATTGTTTTGGAATGTGGCGGTTTTCCGCGCGATTGCCACATATTTTTCGGTTTCTTACCGAGCGGCGTTGTTGGCGCTGTATTTTTTGGTGATGCTGGCGCTGATTTTTTGTAAAAAAACCTATAAAAAGGATTGTTAAACGAATGGAAACCAAGACTGTTTTTGCCACCCTGATGGGGCGGCCCAATGTGGGGAAAAGCACCCTTTTAAATCAAATAATCGGAGAGAAGATTGCCATTGTTTCTCCCAAACCGCAGACCACCCGCAACCGGATTACCGGGATTCTGACTGCAGGGGAGCTTCAATATGTCTTTTTAGATACGCCGGGCTTTATCACCGGCCGCAATGACCTGGGCCGCAGAATGGAGCAAACGGTGGAAGAGACGGTTGCGGAGACCGAAATCGCGGTATTCCTGGCAGTGCCCGGCAAGCCAAAGCCGGACGAAATGGCCATGCTTCGTCGCCTGACACAGGACGGAACGCCGACAATTTTGGTGTTCAACAAGATTGATGCCTGCCCGAAAGAGCGCATTTTGGAATCCATTGCCGCTTATACCGCGCAGTTCTCGTTTTTAGCGGTGATTCCCTTGAGCGCAAAAACCGGAGACGGTGTGGATTTGCTGCTGGAGGAGCTGGGACGGCAGGCGGAGGAATCCCCGCTTTTTTATGATCCAGAGCAGACCAGTGACCAGAGCCAGGCGCATTTTGCCTGCGAGGTGGTGCGGGAAAAGATGCTTTATCTTTTGGGAGATGAAGTGCCGCATGGGGTTGCGCTGGGGGTGGATTCCTTTGAGGAAGAGGAAGGGCTGCTCTCGGTTCACTTGGTCATTTTCTGCTCCAAGGAGTCTCATAAAGGAATGATCATTGGGAAAGAAGGCAGGATGCTGAAGGAAATCAGCACCCAGGCACGCAAAGAGCTGGAGGAACATTTTCATAGGAAGATTTTTTTGAAATGCTTTGTAAAAGTAAAGCGGGATTGGGAAAATAACCGCGGAATTTTGGATTCCTTGGGCTTTTTAAACGATTAAAAACCATTAATTTCTAACAGGTTTATGCACCTGATTGCGCATACTAAGCTATGATGGAACAGAAGGAATAGAATAAGCTTAGGAGTGAGATCAATATGGATCAGCGTGACGCATGGAAATGTTTTGAGAACACCGGCAGTGTAGAAGCATATTTGCTTTATCATGCGCTGGAAAATAAGGAGAAGCAACCGGCATATGACAATCAAAGTCAAGGGGATCCTATTGAAAATCGGCCAAACGGTTCATGATGAGCGGGTTTTGACTGTTTTAACGGATCGCTTGGGATGCATTTCTGTTTTTGCCAAAAACCGCAAAGGCGGCGGACAGCTGGATCAATTTTATTACGGTGAATGGGTGCTCTACCAAACGGGCAGTGGGAACTACCTGCTGAATATCTTTTGTTTGGAGGAGCCCTTTCATTTGATCGGCGGGCACCTGGAGCATTCTTTTTTGGCTGGGTATTTTGCGGGCCTCGTTCTCTATTTTGGGCGGGATCAGGATCCGGCAGTCAGCGCCCTAATGCCGCTGCTGCTCAACAGCCTTTTTCTGCTGGGTAAGGAAAAAAACCCGCTGCTGGTCAAAAGTGTATTTGAGTTGAAAACCATGCAGCTGATGGGGTATTGCCCCACGCTCTCTTCTTGCGGACATGCCGGTGCGGCCGCTTTTTCCCTGGAGGACGGCAGCGTTTTATGCGCCGACTGTGCCGCAACGAGAAGAACGGCGCTTGCCAGTGAAACAGTGTTGACCGCGGTGGCATACATATTGAACCACCCGATGCAAAAAGCCTTTGGCTTTTCGGTTCCTGAAACCGATTTTCGGGTGCTGTCGACGCTTTGTGAACAATTTGTGCAATATCATCTGGAGCTGAAGGCAACGGCTCTGGAACTGTGGAAAACATTATATGAGGATGAATAACATGGCAACGCAAACACTTTTTTATTATAAAAAATCTTTAGCCGCGCTGGAATACTTTAAGGTGCTGGAGAAAGCCGCGGAGCGCTGCGTCAGTGAGGAAGCGCGGGAATGGTGTCAAAAATTGATGCCGGTCTACGATGCGCCCTGCGCGCAGACACTGCTGACGCAAACGGAGGAAGCCATGCGTCTTTTAAGCCGCAGCCCCCGCTTCCCGATGGGGAATCTGGCATCTCAATTGCCGCTTTACATAAGCAAGGCCGCTAAGGGAATCATCTTAGGAAGCCGGGAACTGATGGCGGTGGGGCGGCTTTTAAAAGCCGGGCAGGATTTAACGCAGTATTACCGGGCGCAGAATCAGCAAACCCCCTCTTTGGCGCTTTTTTTTGGGCAGCTTTATGAAGACCGGGCGCTTTGTGAGCAGATTGACCGAACCTTTATTACGGAAGAGTTGCTGGCGGATGACGCATCGCCCAAGCTGGCTGCGATCCGGCGGAAAATTGCTTCAACATCCAGCGGAATTAAGTCGCAATTGGAAAAATATATCCGAACGCCGGAGGTGGCCAAGGCGTTGCAGGAGCCGATCGTTACCCTGCGGTACGACCGTTATGTGGTCCCGGTGCGCGCGGATACCCGAGGCGCAGTGCAGGGGCTGCTGCACGACACCTCTAACAGCGGCGGCACACTGTTTGTGGAACCGTTTTTTGTGGTGGAGGCCAATAATCAGATCCGGGCGTTGGAAGCCGAAGAAAAAGAGGAAATTGAGCATATCTTAGAAGAACTGACCGGGCGTGTTACGGAGGCGGCGGATTCGTTGCGCACCTCTTACCGGGCAATGGTGGCACTGGATGTGATTTTTGGAAAAGCCAAATACGCGGGGGATCTGGATTGCTGCAGCCCGAAGATCAGCCGGGAGAAACGTTTGCGGATCCGGGGGGCGAGGCATCCGATGATTGCCAGAGATGTGATGGTGCCGCTTCATGTGGAGATGGGGGACGGGGTGGACACGGTGGTAATCACCGGACCCAATACCGGCGGTAAAACCGTGTTTTTGAAAACATTGGGGCTTCTAAGTCTGATGGCGAAGGCCGGTTTTCCGGTTCCTGCCGATGAGGCGGAGCTTTATATCTTTGATCGGGTTTATGCGGATATCGGAGACGAGCAGTCGATTGAACAGTCGCTTTCCACTTTTTCATCTCATTTGAAAAATATCCGTAATATTATGCAGCTGAGCAGCAAGGAAAGCCTCGTGCTGTTTGACGAGCTGGGAAATGGAACGGATCCGGTAGAGGGCGCGGCGCTGGCGGTATCCATTATTGAATTCCTGCGTAAAAAAGGTGCTTATGTGGCAGCAACCACCCATTACAGTGAACTCAAGACCTATGCGCTCTCTCATCCGGGCGTTCAAAATGCTTCCTTTGCTTTTGATCTGAAAACGCTGAGCCCCACTTACCGGCTGCAGATGGGAATTCCGGGCAAATCCTATGCATTTGAAATTTCCGGGCACCTGGGGCTGCCCTCTGAAGTGATTGAAGACGCGAAGGGACGGCTGCGCGGAGAAGAAAAGCAGCTGGAACAGGTGATCGACCGTCTTCAGCAGGAAAAGAACCGTTATGAGGAGCAGCTGAAAGCGCTGCAAGAGGAGCGCGTCAGTCTTATTAAGGAACGGCAGACGCTTGTGGAGCAGCGGAAAAAGCTGTTGGCGGGCGCCGACCGGGAAACGGCGGATGCGCAGAGAAAAGCCCGGCAGCTGGTGGAAACCGCCAGACGGCAGGCAGATCAGTTTCTGGCACAGCTGAAAGAAAAACAGGAGCAGCTGGATAAAGCAACGGCCCTTGCGATCAAAAGCGGCGTTAAAAGCGGCGCCGCCAAGCTGGCGGAGCACTGGGGCAGCGAGGAGGCGGCGCCTGACGCGGGGGAGCCGCTGCGTGGCACGCTGCAGCCCGGCATGTGGGTCTATGTGGGCAAGATGAAGCGGCACGGGCGGATTCTTTCGGTGCAGGGGGATCAGGCGCAGGTCGACTGTGAGGGGATCCGTCTGAAAATTAACCGAAGAGAGCTCTTTGCCCCCAAGGAAGAGCCGCATAGGGAAAAGGGGGCGGCATCGGTCCGTGTGCAGCGGATGGAGGCGCATTCTATGGCAAAAAGCGAGCTGGATCTGCGCGGAGAGACCATTCTGGATGCGGAAGAAAAAATTGATGTTTTTTTGGACACGGCCTTGCTGGATCATTTGCACGCGGTCACCATCATTCACGGCAAAGGAACAGGGGCTTTGCGCGCCGGGGTGCATCGTTTTCTGAAAACCCATCCGCTGGTCAAAAGCTTTCGGCTGGGCACTTACGGGGAGGGCGACGCGGGTATTACCGTGGTGGAATTGAAGGAATAAAAGCACAGGGACTCCCATTTGAGGGAGTCCCTGACAGCTTGACGAAAAACGCGTTTTTCATCAAGCAGGGCGACTGTTTAAAAAGCACGCAGACAAGGACATGCTGCCTGTCGGCGTATATCGATA